>DIEW01000049.1:0-52050 GCA_002418825.1 Syntrophaceae bacterium UBA5764
CGGGGTCGCCTTCATCGGCGTTGCACAGCACATATTTAATATCATTCTGAGATTGGGCGGCAAATTTCCATTTCAACCCGGTGGGGAAACCAGCGCCGCCGCGTCCGCGTAATCCGGAATCAAGCACTTCTTGAACAATTTGTTCCGGTGTCATTTCCGTAAGCGCTTTGGCCATGCCGGCGTAGCCGTCGCGGGCAATATATTCTTCTATCTTTTCGGGATCAATAAGACCACGGTTTCTCAGCACGCGCAATTCCTGGTGGGCGAAGAAAGGAATATCCTGCATTGTGGGAATAATTTTTTCTGTACCCGGTTCGCGATATAAAAGTTTTTCTACTATTCTTCCTTTAACCAGGTGTTCTTCAACCAGATACGGTACATCTTCGGGGTTTAGTGTCACATAAATAACACCTTCCGGATAGACGACCATTATGGGGCCTAAGGCGCAAAAACCGTTACATCCCGTTTCCACAATTTTTATTTCTTCTGCTAGCCCTCGCTTATCGATTTCTTCTATCAGCGATTGCTTTACGGCAATGGAGCCGGAAGCCTGACAGCCGGTGCCTCCGCAGATCAATAAATGCGAACGAAAAACCTTCATTTAGCTCATATCCTCCTTAAATGGATAAACATGCTTACAAAACACTGCTGGTCGTGAAAAAATCACCTGGTTATTTCCGCACCCTTGGCCAAAACAAAAGGCGTTTGAATTTCACCGGCCAAAATGTGTCTTTTAAAAACCTGTCTCATTTTATTCGGATTCATGTATTCATATTTGATCGGTTCCTGATTAAGAATTTCCACTGTAACCAGTGGTTCACGGCTGCATAACCCCATGCAGCCAGACGAGGTTACCACGACGTCGTTTACTTTTGCGGCTTCAATTTCCTGAAGCAGTGCGTCCATAACTTCTTTGGCCCCTGATGCTATGCCGCATGTTCCCATGTGAACGGTGACTTTTACACGACGGTCTCCATCACGCAAAGACATTTCTTTATGTACTTTTTCTTTGATCTTTTTCAAATCATCTATGGTCAATTTAGCCATCGGCTCATCCTCCCTGATTTTTCTATTTATATTGATTAAGGATTTCTCTTACTTTTGAAGGTTTGACGCGACCGTGAACATCATCATCCACGACAACCACCGGTCCCAAACCGCACGCCCCCAGACAGCGGACCGATTCCAACGTGAACATTCTGTCGGCTGTTGTTTCTCCTTCGGCAATGCCAAATTCTTTTTGCAGTGTTTCGGCAATTGCTTTGCCGCCGCGAACGTAGCAGGCAGTTCCCAAACAAACGCGTACGGTGTGTTTGCCGCGCGGCGTCATTGTAAAGAATGAATAAAAAGTGACCACGCCGTAAACGCGACTTAAGGGCAAATTTAGTTCCTTCGCAATCTTTTTCTGCACGGATACGGACAGATATTCCAATACCACCTGCGCTTCTTCCAGAACCGGAATCAATCCTCCGGGTTTGCCTTTATGCTTTTCAATAATTTTGTTCAACTGAGAAATCTGTTCCGGTGTGAATTCTTTTAAAAGTTCACTCTCTTCCGCCTTCATCGAATTCCTCCTCATTTTTAGAACTTACTATGCCTGGGTTGCAATTTTTTGCAGGCCTTGGTCAATAGAGTTCCGAATGTACCGCAGTATTTCGGGATGATTTATAGGTAAATCATCGATTTTTTTGCGTATTTGGCGTGTATCAAATACGAACTGGCGGTCATTATGCCTATGTTTGTAAATAAAATCAATATCAGAATTTCCGGCAATCAATACCAGCAAAGTTGTCGTAATATTTCCCATAGGTTGCCTGTCCAGATGGCTTAGCTGAAACGTTGCTGTAATTTTAGTGCCTTTGCCTCTTGCTGATTTCAATATAAGGTTGCCGTCCGCTCTTTTTGCGGCGTTGGCAAGAAGCGGAAGACCTAATCCTACTCGCCTTACTTTCTTTGTTGTGTAAAAAGGATCAATGGCTTTTTTTATTTCTTCTTTTGTCATTCCTGTGCCATTGTCCTTTATTTCAATGCAGAGAATGTCTTTTTCTTTATTTTCGTCAATTTTAATTTTTATAAGCTTCGCTCCAGCTCGGATGGAGTTTTCCGTGATGTCGAGAATATGTGCGGCAAGCTCCAGCATCTTTACTCCAGAATGCGGCGGCCGTTTTGCCGGGAGAAAGCCATTTTTAGTTCTGTCAGCGTTGGTTCTTCCAGCATAATTTTTGTCAGTGCTGTTCCAATATCCTTTAAATAATGCGCGTCGGAAGAGGTTATGAATGAATAATTTTCCAATTCGGGGTAAAAGATTCTCGCTTGCGCAAGTCCCGTAAAGGGCGTTACCTCCAAAGCGTCAAAGGGCATGTCTTTATCAATAAATCCAAGTTGGCTCAGGACGCTGAAGCTTTCTCGGTCAATATGAGCCGCTATTGCCAAACCATTTAAATTATGCACGTAATCGAGGAGAACGTTCAGCGAAATGTCTGTGGCCCCAATCAATAATTTTTCGTTTATTGCCTCCACTTCTCCTTTTTCATTAACCACGGCCTGAACACCGAAACGCTTTTCGTCATTTTCTCCGGTCAAGTGTCGGTAGACATATTCTTGCATCGATTCCAGGGCAGACATAGAATCAAAAATGGCCACAAAATGTACTTCCTCAATTGTTGTTATTTCCATTCCAGGAAATACCTTTAGATTTTTTCCTTGGGAGGCCGTGATTACATAAGGGACGTTTTCCGAAGAGTTATGGTCACAAATGGCGATGACATCGAGTTTTGCCGCAAGAGCTTTTTCTGCGATGGCCCTGGGGTGCATGTCCAATTCGGCACAGGGCGACAGACAAGTGTGAATGTGAAAATCACAATGAAAAACTTTAAGCATGGTCTTGTTAGGAATTAACCCAAAATGGCCATATGCCGACTCGAACGGCGGAAGTATTTAGGTCACTTTTTTTCAGCCAGCATGCTGTAAATCTTACCTGTTAATTCAAAGGCGGATAACTTGGAAACCATAATCGGCACGTTTTCCTGATTGGCACGATCCAGCGTATCGGAAGCAGGTTCGCAGGAATTAACCAGAATTATGCCAGCGTGTTCTTTCAAGGTGGCCACGGCAACTATGTTTTGGTGAATCTGCCTCGTTATCCAGATATCCCCTGCCTTGGAATTTGCCATCACGTCGCTTAAGAGATCTCCCGTGTAACCTCCTGTAACCATATTCTTGAGCCTGTCTTTTGCAGACCTTGTTTCCAGATTTAATTGTTTTACTATCGCGGCGATATCCATATTATAAAACATTGATTCAAATAAGATTAATAGCCATTTTCAGGAAGGTTCCTTTGTTTACTTCCGATGTAATATCGAAAACGTCGGAATAAGTTTTGATGTTGTACAATCCCATGCCCGCGCCGAAACCCATTTCTCTTATCTGTTGGTTTGCCGTGGAATAGCCCTGTTGCATGGCTAATTCAATATTAGGTATTCCCGGACCCTCATCGTTTGCTTCGATGATAATTTTATCCGGGATAACGGTCAGGCTGATCACTCCTTTTTTGGCGTATGAAACAATATTTATTTCCGCTTCATAACAGACAATTGCCGATCTTCTGACAATTTCATCCGGCAATTGCCTGTGTTTAAGTATCGATTTTATCCTTGTGGAAACGGTGCCCGCCTTATTAAAATTACCGCCTTCAATATCGAAGTCATGTTTTTCCAGAATTTTTTCAACTGAAACCACTATTATTTTTCAACTTTTTCTAGGCAACCAACTATGCCTCTGGTGTAAAGGCGACCTGCCGTTTCAAATAAAATATATTTTGTCGTTAAAATCGGAATGTGAAGGTCTTTGGCCAGCTCAAGCGCTTCCATTGGTGGTTTTTTACCACGGACTAAAATTATTGCGGCGATATCCAAAACATTGGCTATTCTGATGACCTGAGTATTTGTCAGACCCGTAAGTAGAAGGCTGCCCGCTTTGGCAAAAGCAAGAACATCGCTCATTAAGTCCGCGCCAAAAGCCGTTTTTACTTCCATATCCAGTTTTTCCTCGCCGACGATGACATTGGCGTCGAGTATTTCTTTTACTTCGCGCAACTTCAACAGTAACTCCTTGGTTTAAAAAAACACGGCATAGTTTGAGATAGAAAAAGTTTTTGATATTACTGATAAAAACAATAACACCAAAAGCATATTTGTTACGTTTCGAGTATCACATAATAAACTTTAATGTCAATAAAATTATTAAAGAAAAATGTAAATTGTATTGTGTCTATGCTTTCTTTACGAAAAGAAAAAATATATTTCTTGTTTTATTTCGGGAGGGGCGGAAAGTCGCGATTGACAGACATTTTCCATTTCGGTTCGCGCTTTTGCAGAAAAGACTCAATGCCTTCGATAGCGTCTGGCTGGGTGCAAATCCATTCGAATATTTTGAATTCCTTAGCGTCAGTTTCGGAAGCTGCAGAAGTAAGAGAATCCCACAAAAGCCTTTTGGATATGGCCACAGATACAGGAGCGGCTTTGTGAAACTCACGGGCGAGCGCCAGCGCCGCGGGCAGAACCTCATCTGCGGGAAGCGCTTTTGACGCCAGGCCCATTTCAACGAGTTCATTTCCGTTAATCATTCTGCCGGTAAGCATTAAATCCGCCGCGCGGGAAAAACCAGCCACTCTGGGCACGATCACATGAGAAGAAAGTTCCGGCGTGATTCCGCGGCGTACAAATGCGAATTGAATCTTCGCGTCTCTGGCGACAAAACGGATATCGCAGTTCATGGCAAAGGTAATGCCCACGCCAATGGCATGCCCGTTGAGAGCTGCGATAACCGGCTTTTTTAGCTGCCAGGGCATGACGGCAGGGAAGGCCAGTGAAGCGCGCCTGGTTTCCTCGTCTTCCGTATCTCCCACCTGGAAAGCGACGTTACCGCTCAAATCCGCGCCGGCGCAAAATGCTTTACCTACTCCGGTGATTACGATAGCGCGGACGGAGTCGTCTCTATCCAGCGCCAGTAGCACCGCGCCCATTTCAAGCGCCATCTGCTGCGTCCAGCTGTTCATCGCCTGTGGCCGGTTGAGTGTTATGGTTGCTATACCTTCGTCGATATTTAATAAAATTTCAGAAAAAGTCATGCCTCCTCCGTAGAACTTTGTTTAAAAGGATTATATCCGGGCTTTTTGTAAAGTTTTTGTTCGTTGTTGAGAATGTCCGGTTTGTAAACTTTTTCTGTCCAATCTTCTGGTTTGATTTCCTCAAAGGCCACCGAAATTGTTTTTTCCTCACAGTTTACGGTGGCAACAACATCTTGGACTATTTTTTCGGTAAGTTGGATCTTTTGTTGTTCTGATCTTCCCGGGTAGAGTTTAACGATAATATGAGGCATTGTTTGCTCCTTAATCAATGTTTTGCCACGACGACCCGGTTACGCCCCGTGTTTTTTGCTTCATAAAGAGCACGGTCGGCGGCGTCAAGCAGAGCTTGATTGCTGTTGCCGTGCACGGGGTAACCGGCTACTCCCCCAGACAATGTAATGCTGGTTTTTTCATCGCCGGTCTCTATTTTAATTTTGCTGAATTCCAGGCGTAATTGATCAATACGCGTGGTTGCTTCTCCCAGGGTGGCGGCCGGCATTACAATGACGAATTCCTCCCCTCCGTAACGACAGCAAACGTCGCTGCTGCGTGTTTTATGAAGGAGTAAGTTAGCCAGGCTGACAAGGAAAATATCGCCGACGGAATGTCCGTAAGTATCGTTAATTATTTTAAAGTGATCTAAATCAAGCATGGCGATGCTGAGAGGAAGGTTGCCGCGAACGGTGTGGGCAAGTTCACGCTTGAGTGTTTCCTGCAGGAATCTTCTATTGTAAAGTCCGGTCAGAGGATCGCGAATTGCCTCTTCCTTCAATTTTACCTGTAAAGCCTCAATTTCCGCCAATTTCTGCGAAAGCGTTTCGTTGGCTTTTTTCAACGCGATTTGAATATTTTTGATATCAGTAATATCACGGAGAATAACCAGTTTGCCATAGGGCTGACTTTTATTGTTGTAGAGCGTGGTCGCCGAAAGCTCAAAGAATCTTTTTTGCGAACCTTCAAAAACAAAGGACGTGCCTATTTTTGCGGCTGTTTTCGGTTGCTCATTCTGCCATGCGGGCAGCACAGAATAAAATTCCTTTCCCAGCATTTCATTGATGGTTGCTCCCAAGATTTTTTCACCGGATTTGTTGGCGTCAATAATCCGATCTTCAATATCCAGCACGATGACGCCCTCGATCATGTTTTCGAGAACTTTATTGCGAGCCAAGGGAATAAGGTCGAACAAACGATGACGCAATTGCGCGTAGGTGAAAATTATTCCGGCGACGAAGAACCCTATTGGCGAAAAGTCGATGCTTTTGACGGGCGCAATCCCGAGGACAGTGATGATATTGGCAACGGAGGATAGGGGCAGTCCCAGAAAGACCAAAAGCGCCTGCATACGGTGTGCCTTGGTTACCTGCAGCAGGTTCAAAAATAACATCACCCCGCCGACAGTCAGCAGAACATACGAATATAGCGTGTGCAGCCAGAAAGCTATTCCTAAAATACCTGTTGTGGCGAAATCGCCGGAAAACCATTTATGCCAAGGGTCTGTCCAGACAATTATATTATAGACAAGCGGTTCGATGAAAAGCAGAGATATGGTGAATTTGTTAAGCCAGCCCTCGTATTTTGTGTGGCGTGCTGCCCAAACTAAAAATCCCGCGGGCACCATGACTACGCCCAGGAACATGAGCTTTGACCAGAAATATGGTTCTGGACGAATCATGGGAGATAGTTGCAGGGCGTAGCACAATGTCCACCATCCCTCGCCAATCATCATAATCATCAGCGCTTTGGACCCAGGGGCTTGCCGCCAGCGCCAGGTTACCGTTACAATCCACGCGGCAATGAAAAAGGCGACAAAAAGGACAAAGTCATAAACAATTATAAACGTACGATCGTCCATGGTGATTTTCAGTTTTTATTTTATTTACAAGTCAATATACGCTTTTTACCATACAAGTGACAGATATTTTTCATTACCGAAAACTTTTTTATTTCCAGAGTAACGGGCAAAGCTTTTTTGTTTGCCGGAATAAGTGTCAGCCCACTCATCATAGTAATCGGATTTAACTTTCCTTTTTGTTTGACACATAACTTGTAAAAGCAGCGATTATTCTTCATACCCGCGCGTCATGTAAAACGTGGCCAAATCAAAAAAAATAGTCATGCGTCGTTGGAGTTCAAAGGTCATGTAGAGCCCTAGGTTTCTGGAAAGCGCGTCGTGCGCGAGGCCTAGTTTCCAGATGTGTTTGCGGATGAGGCTCAGGGCACTCAGCGCCTCGCTTACTTTAAAACCGGCGTTTTTTCTTTCCCGTCCCAGCTTGGTATAAAAATTTCTGATGCGGCTGACATCGTAAAGGCCGCCCAGCCAGAGAGTCAATTGCGACAAAATTTTATCGCCTATGCGTTGTAATGTTTGAAGGTCATAGTTGTGATATTCGGCGGTGGAAGGATTGGCGGTTACGTCTTCCAGCCATTGACTGATGATGTCATTTTTATTGCTAACGATAAAATTGGCCAGACGCCGCGTCAGAGAATTTTTCGCGATTTTCGGCGGGATTTTTTTATCCTCGGCATGTTCAATAGAATCGAATATCGCCCAGTAATCTTTTCTGCTTTTGATGTAGGCATCAAGCGCTTTTTTGTTGGAGCTGAAAGCCAGTGGCGGCAGCTTAGTCAGCGGCCAGAATTTTGCTTCGGTACAGTCGTCCCCGGCGGTAAGTTTTCCGCCTGTCTGTTCCACAACAAATGCCAAAAAAAGCAAATCGCCGTAAAAACGGCTTTTGTAGGAATCGACGTCCAGCAAACGGACAATTTTTCCTTTGATTCCTGTTTCTTCTTGCAGTTCGCGCAGTGCCGCGCTTTCGATACTTTCACCCGCTTCGGCAAAGCCGGTAGGCAGACACCATGAACCCCTAGAGGGAGGCCGGTCTCGTTTAACCAAAAGTATTTTTCGCGATGATTCCACAATGCATGAAACCACCGGCAAAGGGTTTTCATAAAAAAATGTTTGACAGGTGGGGCAGTAATCGCGCGGAACGCCGGCTTCATATTTTTTTGTTATTATCTCTCCGCAATAGAGACAGTGTTTGCGCTGTTTTTTCAAGTGTTTTCCTTTGCCGTCAGAGGTTGAGACGCGATAAAAATTATATCATCCTTGCACATATTAATGGATTTTCCTTTCTGCGCTGTGCTTTGAATTTCACGCGCTAGCTGATCGATAATAACCTGCTTTTTTGCCTGCGCCTCATTGAGAAAGAATAATTGTTTAAAGTGGAAATATTCCAGGAAATGATTGATTTCCTGCGGCGGGAAAATCAGCGTGTTTTTGAAATCTATGGATTGCACGCTTCCGAAATGCTTTTGCAATAAAGCGGCGCCGTTTTGTGCCGAAAATCTGCCGACAATATTTTCGATCGGCAAGGTTTGATTGTCCGTTAACAAATTATTTTGTTTGAGTATTTTTTTGATCATGTCCACCAGCTCCCGCATGTCGGCTTCGGAATGAGTGATGGTGATAAAAAGCCCTTCACCGGCAAGAACGCGCGCGATGTCTCCAAGCAAATCCGGAAAGAAATATAAAGCGTAGCTGCAGATAATCAGGTCATAAGAAGTCGCGGGATATTTTATAATCTGTTCCACTCCGCGGGCGGAAAATTCTCCTGCGTAGCCCGCGCGCCTACAGGCATCGAGGAAAAAAGATTCATATTCGTCAAGCATGTCCAGGCCGGTGATTATTGCCCGCGGGTGCAATCTGCCTTTTAGCGTTTCGGTAAAAGCGCCGAAAGCGCAGCCTAAATCCAAAACGTTGCGGCTGCCGGATAAATCGAGATTTCTCAACGCGGTTTGCCTTATGTCGTCTTTGTTGGTGGAAAAACGGCGGATGATTTGACCGATGCGCTGATGTTTTTGCGCGTCGCTAAAAATACGGCTGATTTGATTTTTGTTCAAAACTTCCGCCATGCCCAATCACCTGACAGGAATGCTATGTGCTAACGGATTTTATCCAAATCCATTATTTGAGAAACTCTCCTTGTATGCCTTTCGTTCGCGAATGTTGTCATCATAAAAGTATCCACAATTTCCGTGACCGGAATATTGTACTTGATACGGCCGCCCAAAGCGATAAAAGTGGCGTTGTTGTGTTCTTTGGCCATTCGCGCGGTGTAAAGGTCAAATACCTGCGCGCAGCGAATTCCCCTGATTTTGTTGGCGGCAATTGACATACCGATGCCCGTGCCGCAAAGCAAAATGCCAAAATCATAACCGCCTTTATTGAATTCCTCGCAGGCGGTCACGGCGATATTCGGATAATCCACCGAAATTTCATTGTGCACGCCCATGTCCTTGACCGTGCAACCTTTTGTTTTTAAAAAGGTTATGATTTCCTTTTTCAGGGAAACGGCGCCGTGGTCAGAGGCAATTACGATGTTTTTCATTGGATATTTCCCCCAAGTGTTAATTTGATTATTTTATGCCTCTATTTTTACAGGATTGTAAAATAAGTCAATAAAAAAACTTTGCTTCAGAGTCGTATTTGCGTTAAAAAGCCGCATGCTGACAATGCTGGAAGGGTATTTAAATTATCTGTTAATTGAACGGGGAGTCGCTCCAAACACGCTGGAAGCATACGGACGTGACCTGCAACGCCACCTTGCTTTTATCAGGCAAAAAGGTTTGTCTCATTTTAAGGAAGCGACTCCGGAGATTATTGTTGAATATCTGGTGCTGATAAAGAATGAAGGGCTTTCAGCGAATTCCATGAACCGGGCGCTCGCCGCCTTACGCGGATTTTATAAATACCTGCTCATGGAAAAGCTCATCGAACAGACGCCGCTGGCCAATATCGAGCTCGCGAAAGTATGGATGCGCCTGCCCGACACGATCAGCAAGGAGGAAATGAAAATTATTTTAGCTCAGCCGGGAGATAAAACACCCGCCGCCCTGCGCGATACGGCCATGCTGGAGCTTTTATACGCGACGGGAATCCGCGTTTCGGAGTTGATTAATCTGACCATGAACTCTATTAATTGGCAGGTGGGTTTTTTAACGGTGATGGGCAAGGGAAGCAAAGAAAGAATTGTTCCCATCGGTAAAACCGCCTATGATTGCGTAAGAGAGTATGTGGACAAGGCGAGGCCGCAATTGATGCAGAAAAAAAGCACGGAGGTATTGTTTCTGAACCGCTTCGGGGGAAAATTTAGCCGACAGGGTTTCTGGAAATTGGTAATTCGTTACGCCGCCAAAGCCGGATTGCAAAAAAAAGTGCATCCGCATACTTTTCGGCATTCTTTCGCTTCGCACCTGCTGGAAGGCGGAGCGGATTTGCGCACCGTGCAGGTCATGCTGGGGCACGCGGATATTTCCACAACACAGATTTACACGCATATCACGCGCGATAGGTTAAAAGAGATTCATCAAAAATATCATCCGCGGGGATGATTATATCCGCGGGAAATAAATAATCGCATGGTGTTAAATGACGATCAGGCGTGAAAAAGTTGAACCGGTAAAAAAGAAAAAGCCCTTAGGGAAAATATTTCTTATAGCGCTTGCCGTAATTTTTATCGGCGGGCTGATATATTTTCTTTTTCCTCAGGCTTTTCGCTCCTTCGCCTATTTCGGCACGCGGGTAAAAAACACTTTTTCTCATTATCTGCTGAAGCAAACACCGAGATTTTATTATTTGAACGTGGAAAAAAACGGTCAGTTTCTGCGCGTGTGGGCGCATGAGATGCTGGAAGTCACTTACCGCGATGAATTCGGCATTGTATCCGTGGGCAGCGACGATTTAACCGGCAAGCGTATATCAGTAAGAGTGCAGGAATTGGGAAAAGGCGGAAATGATATCCGTGTGTTAATGCGCGGTATTGATCTGGTCAATAAAATTATGGCCGGAGGTTCCACGCCGAAAAACGCAGCCCAGATAACTGATTATAAAATACGCGTTTATTATCTGGATAAAGAAATCGGCATTGTGCCGATGAAGGTGGCCATTACGCCGCAGGACTGGCTAAGGTTTGCGCAAGATACGGAAAACGTCCGCAAGCAGATTGAGTATCTGAAAAAAGCAGTGGAGATGAACAAAGAAGATACCGGCGTGCGCAAGGTTCTGGCGGGAATTTACCTGCGTCAGGACAGGATCGATGATGCGATCAAGCAGTATAAAGAAATTTTGGTGATCAAGCCGGATGATACCGGGGCGCTGGAAGAACTGGCCAAATGTTATATCAAGAAAAAAGATTATGATAATGCGATTACGGTATCGAAAAAACTGGCCAAGCTCAATCCGCGCCAAGCAGAGGCATACGCCACGTTGGGTATAGCCCTGGCAGAAAAAGGATTGACGCGGCAGGCGATAGAAAATTATCTTGAAATTATTAAAATCGAGCCGGACAATTATACGGCGCGCTACAAGTTGGCGGAAGCGTACGCAAAGGAAAACAAAATCAATGAAGCTATTGAACAGTATAACTATATTGTGGCAAATTCAAAGGAGAAGGATTTGGCGCTGCTGGCGTTGGGAGATGTTTATTTGAAACAGAAGAAGTACGATGAAGCAGTTCAATATTACACCGAACTCATAAGAGATAAGCCGAAAATGGCCGCCGCCTACGCAAATCTCGCTTCGGCGTACGCTGGTCAGGGAAAATGGAAAGAAGAAATGGAAAATCTCAAAAAAGCGGTGGAACTGGCTCCTAGTGAACCGGTGGTCCATTTTAATTTGGGAGTTGCTTATGAAAAAAGAAAAATGGACGACCAGGCGATTGACGCTTACGAACAGGTATTGAAAATAAATCCGGAAGATACAGATTCTATCGAAAGAATCGCTGCGGTGTGTTTGAAAAGTAAAAAATTTCCCCGAGCCGTTACTTATTATGAAAAGCTGGCTGTAAAGTTTCCACGGAAAGCAGAGATTTTCGTAAATCTTGGTTTTGCCTATGGTGAACTTAAAAAATATGCTCTTTCCGCAAAAAATTATGAAAAGGCACTTAAACTCGGCGCAAAAGATTCAACTATGTATTATAATCTGGCGTATACCTATAATCAGCTAGGACGGGAGAAAGAAGCCATCGCTCAGTACGAAAAAGTTTCACCTCCGACAAAGGAAACGCTGAGTATCATCGGCAATTATTATTTAAAAGAAAAAAATTATAAAAAAGCATTGGGTTGTTTCCAGAACATTGTGAAGCTGGAGCCGAAACAGTCTTCTTCTTATTCCGGCCTTGGTTACGCCTACGCTGCCGCAGGCAGCTGGGATAAAGCCATTGCTAATTATCTAATAGCGTTACAGTATGACCGCGAGGACAGCGAAGTTTATGTAAATTTGGGCGAGGCTTATGAGAAAAAAGGCCTATACCAGGAAGCTCTCAATGCTTATACGACAGCATATGAGCTTAATCCGGAATCGACCAGGGCGGCCAGAGGGATTCCGCGCCTCAGGATTTTACTTTTACAGCAAAAGTCACAACAACAGAGCAAGGAGTAAAGAAATGAAAAAAATAAAACTGGGCGATTTTTTTATCGGAGACAAAACTGGATTCGTTTTGATTGCCGGTCCGTGTGTGCTGGAGAACGAAGAGACGGCAATGAACATAGCCCTTTATTTGAGAAAGCTGACGGCCGCACTGGATATTCCTTTTATCTTTAAGGCTTCGTACGATAAAGCCAATCGCACTTCAATTAAATCCTATCGTGGTCCAGGGTTAGAAAAAGGACTGGAAATTTTAAAAAAGATAAAGGGCAAGTTGAAAATTCCCGTTCTCTCTGATGTTCATCGTTTTGAAGAAATCGGTCCAGCGGCAGAAGTTCTTGATGTTTTGCAGGTTCCCGCCTTTTTATGCCGCCAAACCGATTTTGTAACCGAAGTAGCAAAAAAGGCTCGAGTAGTAAATGTTAAAAAAGGACAATTCCTCGCTCCGTGGGACGTGGCCAACATCATTGAAAAAGTAAAAGCCGCGGGCAATGAAAATATTATGATCACGGAACGTGGCGCTTCGTTCGGTTATAATAATCTTGTTTTTGACGTGCGCGGTTTGCCCATCATGAGAAACATGGGGTATCCGGTTATTTTTGACGCGACCCATTCCGTTCAGCTTCCGGGCGGCGCAGGTTCGTCATCAGGAGGCCAGCGTGACATGGTTCCTTATCTGGCGAAGGCGGCGGTCGCGGCTGGTGTGGACGGAGTTTTTTTCGAAGTGCACCCCGATCCGGAAAAAGCTTTGTGCGACGGGGCTAATTCACTTTATTTGGATTCGCTGGAAGAGTTGCTGACACTTCTTAAAAAAATTGATAGTTTAGTGAGGGGAAAATAGCGGGATGAAAAAAATTATTATGGAAAAACTCAGAAAAATAAAAATGCTCGTTTTAGATGTGGACGGCGTGATGACGGATGGGCGCATCATTATGGATGATAAGGGACGCGAGATGAAAAATTTCGATGTTCGTGACGGACATGGAATTAAGCTGCTCCAACGTTACGGGATTAACGTCGCGATATTGACCGGGCGCAAATCGAAAGTTGTCGAATACAGAGCGAAAGATTTGGAGATTGCCGAAGTTTACCAGAAAGCATTCAACAAAGAAAAAGTTTTGGCAAAAATTCTGCAAAAACATAAATTGAGTGCAAAAGCCGTGGCTTATGTGGGGGACGATATAGTTGATATACCGGTTCTCAGAAGAGTCGGTTTTTCCGCGGCGGCCGCTGACTCTTTAGAAGTGGTAAAAAAATCAGTTGATTACGTCTCGATGAGGCGGGGCGGTCACGGCGCGGTAAGAGAAATTTGCGAAATGCTCCTGCAAGCTCAAGGCAAATGGCCGGAAGTCGCCACAAGATACGAATTTGCACCTAAAATCAAAAAAAGAAAACGAAACTAGCCATTTCATAACATATTAGTAATTCTTAATTCCTGTCATTATTACCTTAATATCTTTACATGCGGCAGGCACAATGGTATAACTTATGCTTACCGGAATTTGAAAAATTAAAATAGTCGGATTTATTGAATGAAATTAAGTAAAAAGACGAGAATTATTTTTTCCGTGGCTGTCGCTTTGGTAATGCTGATGACCATTGCGGCGATACTAAGTATGAACAGATTAAAGCCCAAAAACCATTTAAAAATATCACGCGAACAAGTTGATTTGGAAATTCAAGGTTTTGTTTTTACCGAGGTGGGTAAGAACAACTCTAAATGGGAAGTAAAAGCAGACAGCGCCACATTTCAGAAGAAGCAAAATCTCGCCGTTTTCGAACATGTCCGGGTAACATTAAACGCAGCTGACGGCAAGGTTTATGTAATGACGGCGGACAAAGGCGAGATGCTGACGGATAAGAAGGATTTTAAAGTAAACGGAAATGTTGTAATTACTTCTAATGAAGGGGATAAATTTACAACCGATTATTTGAATTACAGCGATAAACAGAAAAAATTTTATACTGACGCCCCGGTGACCATGGAAAACAATCGCATAAAAATAAAGGGCACGGGGCTGGAGCTTTTTACTAATACAGGCAGATTAAATCTTTCTTCTATGGTAAAAGCAAAAATAAAACAAACGGAGCAGGAGAAATGATTTGCAGAAAAATCTGCATATGTGTTCTGGGAATTGTTTTGTTCGCTCCCTGTTATCTTTACGCAGAAGATAATCAGCTGATCAAAAGGGGAATAATTACCCAAAATGAACCGATTGAAATCGAATCGGATCAGATGAATGCGTTAAATGATAAAAAAATGGTGCGGTTTTCCGGTAACGCGGTGGCCACACAAGGCGACAAAACTCTAAAAGCGGATCAGTTTCTTTTATTTTATGAGAACGAACCTGATGGGCGGAAGAGCAAAGAAACAACACCGCTAGATGGCAGTGCCGAGATAAAAATGATACGGGCAATTGGCAATGTTTCTTCAATGCAAGGGGAAAGAACAGTGACCGGCGATGAGGCAGTGTATCATCACCGCACGGGAATTATTGTTATTACCGGTAATGTGGTCATGCGAGAGGGCAATAATGTGATCAGGGGATGCAAGGCGACAATTTACCTCAATAAAAACTGGGGGAAGATAGGGGGATGTGAGCCCGGTCAAAATCAGAGAGTGCACGCGACAATAGAGTCACAGGAAGTAAAAAAACAAGGAATCTATTAAAACCAGGGGCGAAATCATGAGTAATTTATTGGCGAAAGGACTGACGAAAATTTACCGCAAGCGCAAAGTCGTCAACCGGATTGATTTGTCGATATCGCCGGGGGAAGTGGTCGGTTTGCTTGGCCCCAATGGCGCGGGGAAAACAACCACCTTTTATATGATCGTCGGCTTGATAAAGCCCGATGAGGGCGAAATATTTCTGGATGATGAGGATATAGGAGCTTACCCCATGTATAAAAGAGCGCGAAAAGGCCTGAATTATTTGCCTCAGGAGCCGTCTGTTTTCCGTAAACTGACCGTTGAAGATAATATCCTCGCCATATTGGAAACGTTAAATATACATGAAGAGGAAAGGAGAGAAAAGTTGCGGGAACTTTTAGGGGAACTCGATCTTACCCCCTTGGCGAAAAATTATGCTTATTCTTTATCCGGAGGTGAGAGGAGACGTGTGGAAATAACGCGTGCTTTGGTAACATCGCCGAAATATATTCTCTTGGATGAGCCTTTTGCCGGTATTGACCCGCTCGCTGTTGTCGATATTCAAAAAATAATAGGAAAGCTGAAGGATAAAGGTATCGGCATAATTGTTTCAGATCACAATGTTCGGGAGACTCTTTCCTGTTGCGATCGAGCTTACATTCTTAATGAGGGACAAATACTTGTTGAAGGTTGTCCATCGGAAATTGCCTGCAGTGAGCTTGCCCGCAAATTTTATTTTGGTGAAAACTTCAATCTATAAAAAATACCTCGATATATGTATCCGTTATGGCGTTTGAATTAAAACAAAATTTAAAACTTTCCCAGCAATTGATTATGACACCGCAACTGCAGCAGGCCATAAAGCTGCTGCAGCTGTCCCGCCTGGAACTTGTTGAAACAATAAATCAGGAAATGGAGGAGAATCCCCTGCTGGAAGAAGTTTCCGCGGAAGAAGAAGGTGGTGATTTTAACGCAGAATTGGAAGAAGACACGCAGTCAACGGAAAATGCAGACGTTAGGCAACGGGAAAAGGCGGCGGAGCTTACCGGTGAAGGGGACGGACGTGAAGAGTTTGACTGGAATAACTATCTGGAAGATTACGGCCCGGTGGGCGTAACATACGGGCAGAAAGATACCGAGGCGCCCACATGGGATAATGTTCTTACTGAAAGTAAATCACTCCCTCAGTACTTGATGTGGCAAATGAAACTTTCTCCTTTGAGTAAGAATGAAATAAAGGTGGGAATTCAGATTATCGGTAATCTGGATCAAAATGGATATTTGTGTGCGACCGTGGCGGAAATAGCCTCGCTGGAAAACGTCAGTGAAGAATATGCTGAATCTGTATTGCAAAAAATTCAGGAACTTGATCCGCCGGGTATCGCCGCCCGCAATCTGCAGGAATGCCTGCTGATTCAAGCCCGCATGATGGGAGCCAAAAGGAACCCTATAGTCGAGGCAATTATCAGGGACCATCTTAAAGATTTGGAATTGAAAAATTATCTTAACATTGCCCGCAAGTTGAAAGTCCCGATTCGCGAAGTGGAAAAGGCTGTTTTGTTGATTAGCAACATGGATCCAAGACCGGGCAGTGTTTATGCAGAGGAAAAGATTCAGACCATTATTCCCGATGTTTATGTGGTTAAAGCCGGAGATGAGTATAAAATAATTGTCAACGACGATGGTTTGCCAAGACTGCGCATCAGTAATTTTTACCGGGAAATCATGGCCGGTCTTACGGATCAAAACAATCGTGAGCAGGAAAATGGGAAAAAATACATTCGGGAAAAAGTGCAGGCGGCGACATGGCTGATTAAGAGCATTCAGCAGAGGCAGAAAACAATTTACAAGGTAGCGGAAAGCATCGTCAAATTTCAAAAAGATTTTTTCGACAAAGGGATTAATTACCTTAAACCTCTTGTTTTACGTGATATCGCTGCCGATGTGGAAATGCATGAATCAACGATAAGCCGTGTGGTAAACAATAAATACATGCACACGCCGAGAGGTATTTTTGAATTGAAATATTTCTTTGGCAGCTCGATTCAAAGGGTTTCCGGTGAAACGATCGCCTCAAAAAGCGTGAAGGAAGAAATCAAAAAAATTATAAGCCAGGAACAACCGAAAAAACCTTATAGTGATTGTGAAATTGTGGAGATGTTAAAGGGGAAAGGTATAACCATCGCCCGTCGCACAGTAGCGAAATACAGAGAAATGATGGGTATTTTGCCTTCCTCGAAAAGAAAAAAATATTTTTAAGCTTTGATTTTTTGAGCAATAATAAAAGACGGAAAAGAATGAAAAACTAATTGACTTTTACCGTTCATATAAATATATGACTTGCCTTTGCGGACAACAGCGAGAGCAGGTTTTACAGTCAGTCTGAACAGGGGGAAGCAATGAAAATTTCAGTAACTTTCAGAAACACTGAAGGAGAGAAAGCACAAAAAGATTATGCGGAAGAAAAAATCGGCAAATTAAAAAAATATTTGGATGCCCCTGCCGAAGCACATATTGTTCTTTCCGTGGAAAAATTTAGAAATATGGTGGAAATAAATCTGAGCAGCAACGGATGGACCATCAATGCTAAAGAAAAAGACAAAGACGTGCGTTTAGCTATCGATAAATGTATAGATAAAATAGAGAAACAGGTTAAAAAACAAAAAGAAAAAAACAGGAAACGAAAACCCGTAAGCATTAGACACAGCGAAGAAAAGGCTGAGGAAATGCTGGAAGCGGAGGAATCACCGAT
Organism: Syntrophaceae bacterium UBA5764; assembly: GCA_002418825.1. Classification (GTDB taxonomy): domain Bacteria; phylum Desulfobacterota; class Syntrophia; order Syntrophales; family Smithellaceae; genus UBA4810. The sequence goes on from DIEW01000049.1 coordinate 17,954, forward strand.
AAATAAAGTTATGGAAACGCGAAAAATGATACTAAAACCAATGTCACTTGACGAAGCGATTATGGAAATCGAGGAGACAAAAGCGGGTTTTATAATTTATCGCGATTCATCATCAGAAAATGTGAGTGTCGTTTATCGCCGGGATGACGGCAATTACGCCCTTATTGAGACAAACAGCTGAAAAGAATGCTCCAAATATAATAAATCATGGTGCTGTATGCGATTGGATCAAATATTAAATAGTGGTTTTATTAATGAAAGCTTGCAGGCAAAGAACAAGACAGAAGTGCTGCAGGAATTAGTTCAAACGATAATTGACGGCGGTTTAAAGTTGGATTCTTCTGTGGCGATGGAAGTTCTGCAGCAAAGGGAAAAGCTGGGTTCCACAGGCATTGGTGACGGCGTGGCTATCCCGCATGGCAAAATCCCTGTTTTGGAAGATTTAGTTGTTGCATTCGGGCGCAGCAAAGAAGGTATTTCTTTCGATGCCATTGACGGTAAGCCGGTGCACTTGTTTTTTCTGCTGCTGGCACCGGAAAATTCGGCCGGTCAACATCTTAAAGCGTTAGCTAAAATTTCCAAGATGCTAAAAGTGGTTGATTTCCGCAAAAAGCTTATGGATGCAAAGTCCAGCGAGGATTTGTACAAAATAATTATTTCCCAAGATCAAACCTGTCAGCTGTAAATCGTTTTATCACATCTCATTTATAAACGTAAATTTCCTTCCGTCGCACTGGCTATTTCAGTTAAAATCTGTTAAAAATAATCAAGTATTTCTTCCGGAGATGGCACGATGAAAAATTTACGGGTGGTTATTATTACCGGTTTATCAGGCTCAGGGAAAAGTACGGCTTTACGGGCACTGGAAGATATTGGTTTTTTCTGCGTGGATAATCTTCCCGTTGTCTTGTTGCCGAAATTTCTCGATATAACGCTTGTTTCCTCGCCGGCAATCGACCGCGTGGCGATGGTAATGGATTTGAGGGAAAGGAGCTTTCTGGAGAGATATCATAGAATATTCGGTCGCTTGATAGACAAAGGTTTTAAAATCGAGATCCTATTTCTGGAAGCCAGCGACGAAGCTTTGTTGCACCGCTTCAGCGAAACCAGACGCAATCATCCGCTTTCCGAAAAAGGTTCGCTCATAGATGGTATTGTTCTGGAAAAGGAAAAACTGCTATCCCTGAGAAAAATGGCGGACAAAATCATTGATACGACATCTTTAAATGTGCATCAATTAAAAGACACTGTCCAGCGTCATTTTTTACCATCCACGGAATATAGAAGAATGGTTATTGGCATTGTATCTTTCGGCTATCGTTATGGTTTGCCTACAGATGCTGACCTTGTTTTCGATGTGAGATTCCTGCCCAATCCTTATTTCGTTGAAAGCCTCAAAAGCTTTGATGGCCATCATAACGCAGTCAGGGACTATGTCTTAAAAAATAAGGAAAGCGAACAATTTTTACAAAAAGTTTTGGGTTTGCTGGAATTACTTATCCCTCTTTATGACAAAGAAGGGAAGGTTCGTTTGAATATCGCTTTGGGATGTACCGGCGGTAAACATCGTTCCGTGGTTATGGCCAACGAATTGAGTTTGCGCTTGTCTGAGATTAAATATCTAATTAACTTAAGTCACCGGGATATCGCTAAAAGTTAATGATCATGCCGTAAGCAAAACCGGCAGATCAGAAATTCATCTTTTTGTTGATGTTGTCTTCAATCCAGTGGGGATCCCACCATTCGAGCGGATTGACAAATTGCCCGTCAACGAGAGTGCTGAAATGCAGATGATCTCCTCCGGCCAGTCCGGTTGACCCGGAAAAACCGATTCGTTCTTCCTTGGCGACAGCTTTCCCCAATTGCGTGTCAATAGATGACAGATGGGCGTATAAACTAAACAGGCCTTGGCCATGATCGATTATTATGGCGTTTCCGTAAATTCCCAGTTCCTGCGCAAAAACGACGATTCCGCCATTGGCCGCTTCGACGGGGGCATGCATCGTAGAAGCAAGGTCGACACCCAGGTGTATGGAGCTGCCCGCCGTTTTACCGGCGATAAGATAAGTGCGTTTATCTCCAAATTTGGCCATGGTAGAGGCATTGCGCATTCGCAAAAAAGTTCCCTCCCAGAGTTTTTTGTCCGACGTTTTCCTGCAAATATCTTGTATTTTTTTATCGTTATCCGTGCGCATCTGCGTGTTGATATACTCAAAAGATTCCAGCAATGATTTTCCCCGTAATTGTGGATAGGAGGAGTGAAATTCGGGCATTTTTGCCTGTAAAAAAGATTCACTAAGGGCGACACTGTCGGTACGGAATGGCTTTTCCTTAATAAAAAAAGCCGGGACAACCCTGGTTTCGTTTCCCGCCTTGTCACGGGCATAAATATTTATGTTAGTGTTTTCTTTATTTGCGGTGATGGGCAGGGCAAAACTAACAACGTACACCGTTCTTTGATTAATCTTTGTTGTAAAAGCGGGCATGAAGTAGTTGTTGACGTAAATGCCTGTTTCCTCCGGTGGCTTAGAAACCAGATAAGCAAAGAAACCCGTACCTCCTTGGTTGAAATAACTTGTCTGTCCCGAAAAAATAATCTGCGGTGGTTTTATATCAATGATTACTTGCTGAGGTAAAACAGCCTGATTTTTGAAAAAGGAATAATCGCTGGCCGCAATATTTATAACGGCCGGACCTTCATGAAGATTTGCTTCTACGGCATTTACCGTCAGAGATATCGTTCTCTCTTTTACTCCTCTTGCGGATATTTTTTCCTTAAAAATGGTTTGGCTTTTTCCGTCTTGAGCGATGTCGACCTTTAAGTCGGCGAGGCCACTCTTCTTGTCTGAAAACATTATTTCAATTTTTTTATTTTTCCCGACAAGCGAGATATCCCCCCTTAAATCGATTTGTGGTTTTCCCGTTTCCAGATAACCGAAAAAAAACAACCAGCCAATTAATGCGACCAGTAAACTTCCACAAATAATCACCGGGTACAGATAAGACTTTTTCATTACTTCTCCTGCGTAACCTAAAGATTTGATACGCGCTTTTATTAAAGGTTTTTAGCGCTTTTTGCAAGGTAAATTTATGTTTTGTCCATTTTGGCTCCTTGAAGGGATGCGGTTATAAGTGGCGGAAATGTTATTTTTAAAGTCATATGAATAAAAGATTGGGTGTGCCGATATAAGACCGAGAAAAGGCGAACCAATGAAACGCGGTTAAGGGTTGTTTATGCCTTGATATTGCTTGCAAACACTGTTATATTTCTTTCTAACCAACCATAACCATAGAGCAAAAAAATATTATTATGCTTAAAAAGAAAAAAATCGTTCTGGGAATTACCGGTAGCATCGCCGCCTATAAAGCGGCTGAATTGACGCGGGCGCTGATTAAAGAAGGAGCGCAGGTTAAAGTCGTTATGACTAAAAGCGCCACTGAATTTATCACCCCTCTGACCATGCAAACTCTTTCGCAGAATCAGGTTTATCTGGATACGTTTGTTCCCGCAGAAAAATACGATATGGCACATATTGCTTTAGCGGATTTTGCCGATGCTTTCATCATTGCGCCGGCCACCGGCAACATTATCGGGAAAATTGCTGCGGGGGTGGCGGATGATTTGCTTTCTACGACCATTATGGCTGCCGGTAAGCCTGTTTTAATTTGCCCAGCGATGAACAATAAAATGCTGGCCAATCCTATTGTTCAGGACAATCTCAGCAAATTGCAGGAGCACGGTTATTTCATTATGGAAAGCGCCGTGGGCGAACTGGCATGTAAAACTCAAGGTTCCGGACGCTTGGCGGAAATTACCGATATTATTGAAGAAATCAAGTCGCTGCTGACACCTAAAGATTTTTTAAATGAAAAAGTTTTAATTACGGCCGGCCCGACACAGGAACCTCTCGACCCAGTTAGATTCATTACGAATTTATCCTCGGGTAAGATGGGTTACGCCTTGGCTACTGCCGCTCGACGTCGTGGTGCCGAGGTTACTTTAATCAGTGGCCCAACATTTCTGTCGCCGCCCAAGGTAGAAAAAATAATAAATGTACGTACAGCCCGTGAAATGCATAAGGCGGTAATGGAAAATTATAAGAAGGCAAAAATAATTATCAAAGCGGCAGCCGTCGCCGATTATCGTCCTAAAGAAATTTCCGGGCAAAAATTGAAAAAAACGAAAGAGTCATTGACCGTGGAAATGAAAACCAATCCCGATATCATCGAGGAAATTGGTAAAAACAAGGAGGGGAGAATTGTTGTAGGCTTTGCCATGGAAACGCAGAATCTTTTGGCTAACGCCAGGGAAAAGCTCAAGAAAAAGAATATGGACTTGATTGTCGCCAACGACGTATGCAAGGAAGGCGCGGGTTTTCAATCCGACACGAATATTGTTACTATCATCGATAAGAAAGGCAAAACGGAAACTCTGAAGAAAATGACCAAACTGGAAGCGGCGGATGAAATACTAAATCGTGTTAAGATTTTGCTGGGAACCGAAAGTGGGAGAAAGAGATAATGCCGGAATGTATGTCATTGACAGAGACGATCCGTATAAGGAAAGAACTGCTTTTTGCGTTAAAAGCATTAAAACAGCAAGTGATAAATAGGGACAGTTTATTCGTGAGTATTACTTGGGAAAGAACCGCGCTTGCCGGAGAAAACAAGAAAAAAATGGGCAGAAACAACAAAGTAGAATTGCAAAAACTGTATGATGAATTGAAAGGATGCCAGTTGTGCCCGCTGGGAAAGACACGAAAAAATCTGGTATTCGGCCAGGGCAATCCGGAAGCGAAGATTGTTTTTGTCGGTGAAGCCCCCGGTGCGGATGAAGACGAACAGGGCCTGCCTTTTGTCGGCAGAGCCGGTCAACTTCTCACCGATATTATTGTCAAGGGGATGAAACTTGCACGCAAAGATGTTTATATATGCAATATTCTTAAATGTCGGCCGCCGGGTAATCGCAATCCCTTGCCGGAGGAGATATGCAAGTGCGAGCCGTTTTTAAAAAAACAATTGCAGATTATCACGCCACGCGTGATTTGTGCTTTGGGGAAAATTGCTGCTCAAACTCTCCTGAAGACGGAAACCCCGATAACTGCACTACGCGGTCGCTTTCACTATTACGAAAGCATTAAAGTAATGCCGACCTATCATCCCGCCTATCTTTTGCGAAATCCGGCAGCGAAAAAACCTGTTTGGGACGACGTGCAGCTGATGATGAAAGATATTGGTGTTAATTGAAAATCAAAAAGGTGAGGCATGGGCAAAAAAATAATTTATTTTTTCGCGGTTTTGGTAATTTTTAACGGCACTGCTTGGGCGCAGGCTGAAAAGCCCGTATTCAACGTGATTACGGTGGCCAGCGTCATTACTGCACCCACCGCGAAATATATTGCAGACAGCATTGAAGAAGCGAAAGAAAACGGCGCGCAGGGATTGATTATTTTACTGGATACGCCCGGCGGTATGGATACGGCAATGCGCGACATTGCCAAAAGCCTGCTTAATGCGCCACTACCGGTGATTGTTTTTGTTTATCCTCCCGGCGCACGTGCCGCTTCAGCCGGTGTAATCATCACTACCGCTGCCCACGTGGCGGCCATGGCTCCGGGTACGAATATTGGTGCAGCTCATCCCGTGGCTATTGGTATTGGAAGCAGTGGAGGCATGGACAAGACTATGTCGGAAAAGATGGAAAATGACGCCGCCGCTTACGCGCGCAGTATCGCTAAAATCAAAGGACGCTCGGAAGAATGGGTGGAAAAAGCAGTGCGTAAAAGCGAATCAATTACCGCTGAAGAGGCGCTGAAAATGAAAGTCATCGATTACGTGGCTGCCGATATTGCTAAACTCATGATTATGATTGACGGCAAAGAAATTGTGCTGGGCACTGACAAAAAAATTAAAATATCGACGAAGGGCGCTATAGTTGATAACATAGAGATGGGCACGCGCCAGAAAATACTGTCTGCAATTTCCGACCCGAATATTGCTTATATACTTTTACTGATTGGCTTGGCTGGCCTGTATTTTGAATTTTCCAATCCCGGCGCAATTCTACCGGGCGTCATCGGCGGGATATCGTTGCTTATGGCGTTTTTTGGCCTCGCTACTTTGCCCGTGAATTACACGGGAATTTTGATGATACTTTTCGGCATAATTTTATTTATTGCGGAGATAAAAGTTATGAGTCATGGTTTGCTTGCGATAGGTGGAGTTATTTCCCTGGCAATAGGGTCACTGATTATGTTTGAAACTCCCGATCCGGCTCTGCGTTTGTCGCTGCGCGTCTTTATTCCGGCAGTTCTTCTTATATCCGGATTTTTTATCGTGGTCATTTGGATGGCGGTTAAAGCGCAGATGCGCCGACCTTATTCCGGAGCGGAAGCGATGACGGAAGGCGAAGGTCAGGCAATGACGGATATCAGTCATGAAGGGCAAGTGTTGTTCCAAGGAGAATATTGGATTGCCCGCAGCAACGTTCCTATACCCAAAGGGTCGAAAGTGAAGATTCTCAAAGTGGATGGTTTAAAACTGACTGTTGAGGAAATAAAGAAAGAATCTTAAAGGGATTAATTAAACAAAGGAGGTAAATCTGTATGTTTGGTGCTTCAATGCCGTTAATCGTTATTATTGCACTAGTAGTGATGTTTTTGGCGTCAGCTATTAAAATTTTAAATGAATATGAAAGGGCGGTTATTTTTCGGCTTGGCCGCGTACGTGATGTAAAGGGTCCTGGATTGATTATCATTATTCCAATTGTCGATAGGATAGTGAAAGTTGATATGCGGACAATTACTATGGATGTGCCCCCCCAGGATGTTATTACCAAGGATAACGTATCCATAAAAGTGAGTGCTGTCGTGTATTTTCGCGTTATGGATGCCAATGCGGCGGTAATTAATGTGGAGAATTATCTCTATGCCACATCACAACTTGCTCAGACCACGCTGCGCAGCGTTTGCGGGCAGATGGAACTGGACGAGATTCTATCAGAACGGGAAAAAATCAACATGCACTTGCAGGCGATTTTGGACCGCAGTACGGAACCTTGGGGTATTAAAGTATCCTTGGTAGAAGTCAAACACATTGACCTGCCCGAAGAAATGAAGCGCGCGATGGCCAAGCAAGCGGAGGCGGAAAGAGAGAGAAGAGCGAAAGTCATCAACGCCGAAGGCGAATTCCAGGCCGCGCAAAAACTCATTGACGCCGCCGCTTTGATGTCTACACAACCGATGTCGCTGCAATTGCGTTATTTGCAAACGTTGAATCAGATTGCTGCGGAAAATAATTCCACTACGGTATTTCCTATGCCCATTGACTTGTTCAAATCATTTATAAAATAAATTCAGGGTATAAAACTGAAAAGAGCGGCCGGATTGCGACGTCCGGTCGCTGCAAAATATACAAAAGGGAGATTTTTATGGCGAAAACGAAACAGACTGTTCTTATCGGAGGCATGATTTTAATTACATTGGGTGTTTTGATATACCTTTCCAAGGCTGATATTTATTCGTTCGGGAAAACTTGGCCGATATTGCTGATTGTCGTCGGTGTTTGCACGTTGATTCAGAAATTCAGGGATGCGGGAGGATGGTTTATTACTATTGTAGGCGTAATTTTTCTTGTTCATGAAACTTACGGCTTACAGCTTTATAAGTATTCACAGTATATTTTGCCGGGTATATTAATTTTGTTGGGTATTTTTATTTTGTTGAAGCGTCGGAGCCGCGATAATTAAACGCAGATATTCTTCCGCGTAATATTTACCAATCCTAAAATACTTTAGGATAAAGAATCCTTTTATCGGCTGGCAAAATTTTCGTAGCACTAAAGCAAACCTTAAGCGTGATACCTTTTCAAAGGAGTTATGTCATTATGGCCGTTGCCCGAAAAATTAAAGCGTCGCTTACCAAGTCCTCCATGATCAGGAGGATGTTTGAAGAAGGCATAATATTAAAAAAGAAGCACGGAGCGGACAAAGTATATGACTTCAGCCTGGGTAATCCCAACATTGAGCCGCCGGAGGAATTTAAGAAAGAGCTGATAAATATTCTAGAGGAAATTATTCCGCTCAAGCATGGTTATACACCAAACGCCGGTCTTGTGGAAACACGTGAAGCTATTGCCGATAAAATAAACAAGGTGCAAGGCATGAAATTAAGCGCGGACAACGTGATTATGTCATGCGGTGCGGCGGGCGCGCTTAATGTTATTTTCAAATCTTTGCTTGATCCGGGCGATGAAGTTATCCTGCCGGTTCCTTATTTTGTAGAGTACCCTTTTTATATTGACAATTATCGTGGTATTGTAAAATTCGTAAAGACCAATGAAGATTTTTCTCTCAATATTGAATCAATAGAAGAGGCGATAAATGAAAATACGAAAGTGGTTTTAATTAACACGCCGAATAACCCTACGGGAAAGGTTTATTGCGAAAAAAACATTGCTGATCTGGCGGGATTGCTTAATCGCAGAAGTTCTGAATTATTCAAATCAATTTACCTGGTCGCCGATGAACCATATAACGAGATTGTTTATGATAATTTGGTTGACCCCGGTATTTTAAAATCATACAAGAATGCTATCAGTGCCTGTTCATATTCAAAAACACTTTCCCTGCCGGGAGAAAGAATCGGTTACATTGCTTTCAATCCCGAAACCGACCATGGAGCGGATTTACAGAATGCTTTTGTCATGTGCACGCGCATTCTGGGTTATGTCCACGCACCAGTGTTGATGCAAAGAGTCATAGCCAGACTGCAGGGGGTGAAAATCAACGTGTCCGTGTATCAAAAAAAACGTGATTTGCTTTGCGATGGTTTGGCAAAGGCAGGATACGAGTTCCAAAAACCCGAAGGAGCGTTTTATCTTTTTGTGAAAAGCCCAATTGCAGACGATGTGGAATACGCCAAAATTCTTCTGAAAAAAAATATCTTGGTTGTGCCGGGCAACAGTTTTGGCGGACCCGGGTATTTCCGTATCGCGTTCTGCGTGGATGACGCAACGATTATCAATTCTTTGCCGGGTTTTGCCGAGGCGATTAAGGAGTGTCGTTAGTTTAATCTAGTTTCGCCGTTGATTTCATCCGGAAAAATTCAGGCGGGCGAAAGAATACATTATTTTCCTAAATGTTATTCAATGCTTGCCGGAACCGGGAATAAGCAGTTATCGAAAAGCGCTCCCTGTTTTTCCCCTGTGGTTACAGGGGGGTTAATCTCGTATTTTGCGGCCAGAATCTTATTGACACGTAAAAATATCCCTCATATATTCTAACTATGAAAAGAGCATCTTTTATAATTTTATTTTTTCTCTGCGCTTTAATTACATCCTGTCTTAGTTTGATTGTGGAAAAGCCTTCCATTGTTCTTCGCAAGATCACCCTAATACCCCGCTCATCTGCGGAAATGAATATTTTCTTGGGTCTTGACGTGCAAAACCCCAATTTTTTTGACCTTACGCTTAAGTCCTTTGAATATACCGTTTATCTGAACAATGAGAAAATAGGAAACGGGCTTTTAGGAGAGGAAATCCTAATTCCCTCCTCGTCAACAACACAGGTGCAGGTGCCTGTTGTTGCCAAATTCAATGACTGGGGCAAAAGTCTAAAAGCCATCATAACCAGTGACAACCTGCCTTATAAAATAGAGGGTAAGGCCGATATTAAAACAGTCTTCGGAAGCATCGAATTTCCTTTTTCCAAAGAAGGGCATATTAATATTTAAGTGATAAATTGCTGACGAAAAGCGTAGAAAGGAAAAGCCTGTCCATTTAAACGGACACCGGAAGGTAGCATGAATCTTCTTGCGATTGTGGGAAGTCCACGAAAGGGCGGGGCGACTTATCTTTTGGTAGGCAAGGCAATAGAAGGCGCAAAATCTAAATCTCGGGAATGCATTACAAAAAAAATAAATTTGATTGATTACGATATTAAATTTTGTAAAAACTGCCTTGTTTGTAGAGACAGTAAAACGAAAGATCCGGTGGCGAAATGTTCGATACGGGATGATATGGATTATTTAACCAACGATATTCTTGCGGCCGACTCACTTGTTTTCGGAACACCCGTGCACATGGGATTTGCCACCGCTATGATGATGGCTTTTCTGGAGAGAATCTGCTGGACTTTTGCCAAGCCGGAAAGAAAAATATTGACTATTTCCGGATGTCCTCTGCCGAGATCGGATAAGAAAAGGAAAGCTGTAATCATTGTGACTTCTGGTGTTGTTCCGCCAATTTATGAAAAATTTTGCAATGAAGCTACGCCGCTTATAAAGGACACGATTAAATGTTCTTTAAATGCGAAAACGATAGGCGATATGTTTGCTGGTGACATTGAGCACAGAGGAACAGAACATTATTTTGGTAAGGCATTTAATCTCGGCAAAAAGTTGTCCGAGCCATACTGCTGATATTGAATGCTTCAAATGATTACGGTGGTCTTTGCCGCAAGCAATGGTAACAATTAATATCTGATGCTGAAATCCATGAATTCTCCCCGATAGGGTTCTTTTTTGGCGATAACTTCCTGTCCTTGTGCCGCGGGTGGGCCGTGATAGCACAGTTCGTTTTAGCATCACCTATTACGTGGATGACGCGACGATTACTAATTCCATACCCGGATTTGCCAAAACAGTGAAAGAATGTCTTTATCTTGGCATGTTGAGATTATGAGCAGGTGACAAAAATTATTTTCTATCACTTTTCCACTCTATCCGAATATCTGTAAGAATACGTAATTTCAAGTAATAATCATCAATCATACTATTCAAATAATCAAAACAGTAAGAATATGGCTATGTTGAGATATTTTTCTCTTGCATAAGGGCATTTGTGAATAAAAAATGAGGTTTAGGAATTATTTCTTGACAAGTATATATAAAATATATATAGTGCGTAAAAACAGGAGTAGATACAAAGAAGGAAAGCTATGTCGATTAAATACGCCATTCTGGGACTTCTAAATTATTCAGACATGCACGGCTACCGGATCAAAGAACATATCGAAAAAAATTTCAGTCATATGTGGTCGATTAATTTTGGACAGATTTATCCCAGCCTGAAAGAATTGAAAGACGAGGGTTTGGTTCGTATGTTGGGGGTTACGCCGTCGGAAAATGGCGGACCCCATAAAAAACTTTATTCAATCACTAAAAAAGGAAAAGATGAGTTTTCACGCTGGATCACCGTTCAACCTGAGAAACCTATGCTCATCAGAGACCCGTTTCTGCTCAAGTTTGCCTTCTTCGGATTTGGGGATGATAAGTGTGCCGCAAAGATTGTTGATGAGCAGATTAAAAATTTTGAAGCCCAGTTGAAACGGCGGCAGATAAACCGCAAGCGATGGGAACGTCAAGGCGTTTATGTCCGCCTGCTTGCGGAACTCGGTGTCACTCAGAATGAAATGTATTTAAAATGGCTTCGCCATGCCCGTAAGGAAATAGAAAAAAAATTGAAATGATCAGGCCCAAAAAAGGAAGCATGAATTAATTTCTATGTGAATCAGCTTCAAATAAGGAGCGACATGGAATTTAAAGGCATTACTCTCGTTACCGGCGCGGCCGGATTTATGGGAAGTCACGTAGTTGAGTTTCTTGTCCGCAAAGGTGTCCGGGTAAGAGCGACGGCCCGCCCCCGGGAAGACACATCATTTTTTGACCGCCTCGGTGTTGAATATGTTCCCGCTGACCTGACGAAACCGGAAACGCTGCCACAGCTTTTTAAGGGTGGTGTCGATCGGGTCTTCCACCTTGGAGCAATATGCAATTTTTCCACGCCCTATGAATCAATTTGCTCCACCAACGTTGAAGGTGTCAGGCAGATTACCGCCCTTGCGATAAAAAATAGCGTCAAACGCTATATTCACGTAGGTTCCACCAGTGTATACGGGTATTACAGAGGAAAACCGTTTAAAGAAGACTCTCCTCGTGATCCACAGGATTGTTACGGCAGAAGCAAACGAGATGGTGAAGATATTGTTTGGGGTCGCATTAAAGAGGGACTCCCGGCGATTATCACGCGACCGTGTACAGTCTATGGGCCACGCTGCAATGATGGCGCGGGCAAAGTATTTTCGCGTCCCACAAGCATCAGCGCGATCCCAGGAAGCGGCAAACAACTTCTTTCCAATATTAGAGCGGAAGATGTGGCCGCTGCCGTTTATCATCTTTCGTTAATCGATGCCGCCGTTGGGCAGGCATTCAATCTTGCTGAAGATACTCATCCGACGCTGGAAGAGGCTCTAGTGATGTCCTCGGAAGCCTTCAATACCAAACCGCCGAAAATGCACTTACCTCTCTGGCTGGTGAAGACCGTTGCACGCTTGGACGGAGTAATCTCGGCGCGCAAAGGGCGGATACCGGATCTGGAGTTGGATGCGGTAAAATATCTTTATGATGACTATGTGGTCGATAACAGTAAACTGAAGGCTTTCGGATACCAAATGATCTATCCGGATTTCAGGGAATCGATGAAGCAGATGGGACAGTGGTATCGTGCGAAAGCGCTCAAAGAAAATCCATGTGAATAAAGTAGAGGTGCTGGTATGATACAGAATGTCGTTATTACCGGAGTCGCGGATGGAATGGGGCGTCATGTCGCCCAAATGCTTGCGGCGGCGGGCCATTCCGTAGCAGGTTTTGATGTTGATTCCCAAGGGATAGCTTCTCTCAAGAATGAGCTGGGAAAAATCGGTGGAGATCACCTTCTCGAAACGATCGATATCGTTGACCGTCCGGCTATTACCAGATTCCGGGATAAAGTTTTGAGCAAATTCGGGCATGTTGACACGGTGCTTTCGAATGTGGGAATCGGGTTCTTCAGTCCCTTTGAAGAGGCTAATCTTGAAAAAGCGCTCAAGTGCCTTGAAATCAATGTCATCGGAGCGGCGGCGATTTTTCAGGCTTTTCTCACCTCGATGCGCGAACGGCGCAAGGGCAAGCTTATTGCTATGTCGTCATTGGTCGGGCGCATTCCTTTTCCTTTCGAATCCATCTATTCGGCAAGCAAATTTGCGATCACAGGAATGGTGCTATCACTCAAATACGAGGTAGAACCTTTCGGCATACAAATAGCTTTGATTGAACCGGCACAGGTATCCACGACTTTCGCTGCTAAAATACATGTCTTGCCGCCTGAAAATTCTGTTTACCGTGATCGGGTGCGGCGATTTATCGAGCGGGACGATGAACTCATTAAAACAGCGCCCACGCCGCCTGTCGCGGCCAGGAAGATCGTGAAGGTCATCGAGGCGAAAAAGCCACCCTTGTTCAACCAGATTGATTTCATGAGCAGCTTCTTTCTGTGGCTCAATCAGTTTCTGCCTCGGGCGATGAGGGACACGATTCTGGTCAATCATATGCGTATTAAAGTCTGACGAAAGAGAGGTGTATCATGAGCATGCAGCAAGCACTAGGTAAATCCCCGCCGCGCTCGCGCGTCGAAGCGCTCCGTTGGAAAATTATCGAAGCCCCTCAAGAAGTCTGCATTGAACGGGCCCGTTATCTTACCGAAGCGATGCGTCGCAACTGGGACAAACATCCCTTAACCAGGATGAGCCTCGCCTTTGAACATATTCTGAAAAACATCAGCGTGATCATCCGCGATGATGAACTCATTGTTGGGTGCCGCACATCCAAGCTCAAGGGAGCGCCTCTGTTTCCGGAGAACAAATCATTATGGATCGAAGGAGATCTGGAGAATTTTGACAAACGGGTCTTGCAACGGGCTATGATCACGCCAGCGGAAAAAAATGAGTTGGCTACAGTTATTCTTCCTTTCTGGAAAGGGAAAACCGTGGAAGAGAGTATGCAGAAACTAATGCCGGAAGATATTCTGACAGATATGGATAAGTACATTTTCACCATGATGCTGGAGATAACATACGGTATAGGTCATTTTACCATGAACCACGAACGGGTTCTTGCCCAGGGACTGCGTGGCGTCATGGACGATGCTCAGCAGAAGCTGGCAAGTTTCTCTCCGGAAGACAGAAAAAATGAAAAGGGCATCTTTTATGAAGCGGTTCTTTGCAGCTGCCTCGCCGTCATTTCTTTTGCCAGGCGTTACAGCGAACTGGCGGCTAAAATGGCCGCGAGAGAATCCGATCCCGATCGGGCGGCAGAGCTGAGAGAAATTGCTCGTGTCTGCAGCCGCGTTCCTGAACACCCGGCCGAAACGCTCCACGAGGCAGTTCAGAGTCTCTATTTTATTCACCTGGTTGCGCAAATCGAATCGGGAGGGAATTCCATATCCCTGGGACGGATCGATCAGATTCTGTTTCCGTATTTTCAAAAGGATGTTGAAGCGGGCCGGGGATCCAAAGAATTGGCCAGGGAACTAGTGGCCATGCTTTTTATCAAAACCAATGAGATTTGGAATGTCCTTGAAGAGGCCTTTATTCCCGGTGGAGAAGGCACTGAAGGCAAGACGACACAAAACGTCACTGTGGGCGGTGTCGGGCCTGATGGACGCGATGCGACAAACGACATGAGCTATATCGCGCTCGACGCTTATGCGGATGTGAGAACGGTGCAGCCGAATTTTGGCGTCCGGATTGCTCCCGATTGCCCCGCAGAGTTGATGCGTCGTGCAGTCGAATATGACCGCGATGGCGTGCTGATGCATTTTTTCAATGACGAAGCAATAATCCGATCACTGATACGGGGAGGCCATGCTCTGGAAGATGCCCGGAATTACGGCATGGTGGGCTGCCTGGAGCCGAATGCTCAGGGAAAGACTTTCGGATCCACCTTCGCGGTACAGTTCAGCGGCATCAAATGCGTTGAGCTGGCTTTGTCCAACGGGATAGATAATATCTTCGGATACCCGAGCGGAATTGAATCGGGAGATCCTTCCGCATTTAAAAATTTTGAAGACCTCTGGGACGCCTATGATAGGCAGGTACGCCATTTCATCAACCAGATGGTCCGGGGAATGGAAGTTCTCGACAAAACGATTGCCGAAACCGTTCCCTCTCCTTTTGCGTCATCCATGGTCGAGGGTTGCCTGGAGAAAGGCCTGGATCTCACACGGGGAGGTGCGCTCTACAATTCCACGGGTGTGCAGTTCATGGGATTTGCCAATGTGGTGGATAGCCTGTATGCGGTGAAAAAAGCCGTTTTTGAAGATCGGCTCTTTACCATGGCTGATCTGACCAATTGGCTTGCGCAGGACTGGCAGGATGTCGAGGATAAGCGCGTCTACTTTTTAAACCGCATTGCTAAATACGGAAACGACAATGATGATGTAGATGCTATGGCTATCCGCGTCATGAATCATTTCTGCGATGTTCTTTCTCCCTATCGCAACTTCCGCGGAGGATCATTCTGGCCGGGTATTTTTTCAGTTGGGTTCCATATAACAATGGGCGCATTTACCGCCGCGACACCGGATGGGCGGTTTGCCGGCGATGTACTGGGAAACGGCATCACACCCACGACGGGCAACGCGGCAGCGGGTCCGACGGCGGTCATGAATTCCGTGGTGAAGCTTCCCGTAACCCGGGTATTTAACGGCGTCAATCTGAATATACGCTTTCCGGGGAAAAAAATTAGCACCGATAATTTAACGGCGTTAATCAATACATATTTCACGCGCGGTGGCACACAAGTACAGTTCAACATGGTGGATTCGGCAATTCTCCGGGAAGCACAACAACATCCCGAGAAGCATCGTGACCTATTCGTTCGGGTCAGCGGCTATTCCGCGGAATTTATCGGCTTGAGCGAGATTGCCCAGGACGAAATTATCAGCCGGACCGAATTCGAAATGCGCTCCTGAGACGTTGCCGCGGTTTCAGACCGGCAGAGGCCGGTGAGATCATAGGCATAAGCAAAGGAGGAAACATGAAGAAAAAGATAATCCTTATTGTTGCCATTGTCATTGTCCTGATCGGGGTGTTGCTGATCAAAACACTCTGGAATGCCGGCGAATTTAAAAGTATTGAACCTTTTTCACTGTACAGTTGTGTCGCTGTTAGGGGATTTCCCGGAACCGAGGATCTGGATGTCGACCGCGGTACCGGCGTGGCGCTCGGATCTTTTACTGATCGCCGGGCGGCCATTGCCGGAGAAAGGCATCCCTACTCGGGTATTCTGGCTTATGATCTGAAGGTTCGAGATTCAAAGCCGATCCTATTGAAAACCGACTTCAAAGGCAGGTTAACTCCGCATGGAATTAATTTGTATCGGGCACCAGACGGGAGCAGAGTGCTTTTTGTCGTCAACATGGGCGAGGACAGTCATTTCTTTGAAACGACCGGCGAATGCACAGTTGAGATATTTTCCTATCGTGACGGAAAATTATACCACAGGGAAACTATCAAAAGTCCTGAACTGACGACGCCGAACGATCTTGTCGGGGTGGGTCTCCGACAGTTTTATGTTACGATAGACCATGGCTGGACCTCGAAATGGGGCAAGATGCTGGAAAATTATCTGCAACTGCCGGTTTCGTACGTTCTCTATTATGATGGCCGGCAGTTTAAAAAGGTTGCCGGCGGCATAGGTTATGCCAATGGAATCGCGCTGAGTCCCGACGGGAAAACTGTTTACGTGGGAGCCACCGTTGGACGAAAGATTCATGTCTATTCCCGTAATGTCGAAACGAGAGAGCTTACCGAGAAAACAAGTATTAAACTAGATACAGGTGTGGATAATCTGAAAGTTTTGCCCGACGGGTCAATCTGGGCCGGATGCCATTCCCGTCTTCTGTCTTTTGTCGCCCACTCGAAAGATCCGAAGAAGCTTTCTCCATCCGAGGTGGTGCGCGTGATGCCTGTGAAGGATGACGGCTACGATCTTTCGCGGGTTTATCAGAACGACGGGCGAGAATTGTCCGGCTCCAGCGTGGCCGTATCTTGGGAGGATCGGTTGCTTATCGGGACTATTTATGAGGATCGCTTTCTCGATTGTTCGCTGTTAACCGGTAAAAATATGGACGATGCACGGTGATAATCTTACCTGTTTGGGCCGTAATCGTTTGTCCTTGGAGTAGTAAAGGTGGCACGGGTTTTTCTCAACACTCTAACAGACGGAAAAGGAGGCAAAAATGAGTCAGTATTACAAGGATGCAGATGACCTTTACAGGATTTACGGCTATTTTCTGGATCGGGTTCTGAAGGATGAGAAAATCGGCACAAAAATGAGTAAGGCCGGTATCATTATCAAATTTATTTATACAGATCCCGATGCGGAGATTACCATTGACCTGAAAAATCCACCCGCGAAACCCGGTTATTACGGAACTTTTTATCTGGGGCCATGTGATCTCAAGGAGGACGTCTGGTCCAAGCAGCCGGCTGATCACTCCCACCGGTTTTGGCATGGTTTGGAAAATCCTATTGCCGGAGTCACCAAGGGTATTATCAAGCAGGGTGGAAAGGTGACAGCCATGTTGAAGCTATTGCCGGTTATCAAACCTGCGTTTCAGTTATTTCCTGTGGCCCTGAAAGAAATGGGACTCGAAAATTTGATTGTTACAAGAAAATAAAAAAATGAACGAAACGGCGGCGACGAAAAAAACAGATGTGGCAAGCGATCTTCCGTATACCATGGGTATGCTGTTGTGTTATTGACAGAAAGTGGTGCGTGTATGAATGGCAATACCGGTAAAATTGCGGATATTAATCTTAGTACAGGCATAGTGAAGATTCTTGAACTACCTGTGGATACTTACCGACGCTTCGTCGGCGGAAGCGGCCTGGCGGCTAAAATCTTTTGGGATCGGGCAGATTTCTCCGCGGGAGCTCTTTCACCCGAGGCAATCTTGATTCTCATGAACGGTCCCCTGACCGGCATCAAACTCTCTGGCGTCAGTAGAATGAATGCTACTGCTCGTTCTCCCCTTACCGGAGTATTAGCTGAATCCTCCTGCGGCGGTTATTTCCCGCCGGCCCTCAGGCAGGCGGGATATGACGGGCTGATCATTTCCGGAAGAGCCGCGGGAACGTCATTACTGCTAATCGAAAATGGAAATGTCATCATCAAAGACGCTAAATCTCTTTGGGGAAAAGGCATTCTGGAGTGTACAGAAAATCTGCAGAAAACATACGGTAAAAAGTCAACAGCTCTTGTCATCGGACCGGCCGGTGAAAACATGATTCCCTTCGCCTGTATTCTCAATGAAGCCCATCATGCCTTCGGGCGCTGCGGTATGGGCGCGGTCATGGGCTCAAAAAACCTCAAGGCCATTGTGGTGAAAACGGAAGCAAAGGAGCTTCATGTGGCTGATTCGGAACGGATAAAATCACTGGTTAAGGAATTAACCCCGCGTATAAAGGATTACCTCATTTCCCAGGTTCTCCGTGACTATGGCACGTCCGGGAACCTGGAAGGGCATATGTACGACGGAGATGTGCCGGTGCGCAACTGGACGTCCAATTTTGACGAGGAAATGGCCAATGCTCTTACGGGAAGCACATTATCGGAAAAGTTCCTGAAAAGAACCGCTACCTGCGCTTACTGTGTGATTGCTTGCAAGAGGATCATACAGATCGACGAAGGGCCGTTCGCTGTTGCCGAGGGACCGGGACCGGAGTACGAAACCGTTGTATCCTTCGGCTGCCTCCAGGGCACTTCGGACCTGGCCGCAGTCTGTAAGGCAGCAAGGATATGCAACGATTTAGGCATGGACACGATCAGTGCGGGCGCTACTATCGCCTGGGCCATGGAAGCCTACGAGAAAGGACATCTCACCAATGAACAGACCGATGGTATTTCCCTCAAGTGGGGCGATATGGAAACGGTGGTAAACAGGATTCTTCCGGCTATGGCCGCGCGTAACGGCAAGCTGGGAGCTCTTCTTTCCATGGGAAGCGCGGCAGCGGCGCGCGCGATCGGAGGTCAATCCATAGAGTATACTGCGCAGAGCAAAGGGCTGGAAGCGCCCATGCATGACCCGCGCGGCGGTCACGGACATGCCGTAGCTTATGCGGTAAGCCCACGCGGCGCTTGTCATGTGCAGACGGCAATGCATTTTATGGAAACGGGGGCGTGCAATTATCCGGAAATCGGTTTCGAGTTTGATCTCGAAGCGCTAACCCATGAAAAAAAGGCGGAAACCATGGTATTGGCTGCGGCAATCGGCAGTATAGAAAACAGCGCGTGCCTGTGCCAGTTTGCCGACCGGTCGCTGACCCTTCTGGAGATTGTTGAGTTGATTAATGCGGCGGCAGGGTACGGGTATGATGTAAGTTCAATGATGGAAGCGGGATTGCGCATCTTTCACCTGAAGCGATGCATCAACTATCGTTTTGGATTAAATGCATCTCATGATGATCTGCCCCCCCGGCTCAAAGAACCCGCGCGGGATGGATATACAGCCGGCGTCGAAATCAATTTTGACGAGATGAAAAACAAATTTTACGAATTAATGGAATTCGATCCAGCCAGCGGCGTTTCATCTCGCGAAAGGCTCGTGGCGCTCGGTTTGATAGAAGAAGCTAAATTTATTTGGCCTGAGAAATAAGCACGATGAAGAGAATGTAAGGTAAACATCAAAACAGGGGTGTAAGCATGAATTTGAATAAAAAAATTTTCTATGGCTGGTGGATTGTCGTTGGAGCTTTTTTTCTCAACTTTGCCGGTATCGGCATTATCATGAATACCATGGGCGTTTTCATTAAACCGGTTGTCGAGTCCCTGGGCTTCACGCGAGGCGGTTTTTCGTTGTATTTTACCGTCGCGGCGCTGGCTATGATGGTTATGGCACCTATCGTGGGTAAACTCCTCGGGCGCTACGACATCCGCATCATCATGACAATCTGCACGACCATGATGGCCTTGAGTTTCGGCCTTTTTTCCCAATGCAAAACACTTACGCAGTTTTATATCCTCGCCGTGTTTTTAGGGATTGGAAGCGCCGGTTCCCACATTATTCCCGTCTCCATGATGATCACGAACTGGTTTGTTGACAAGCGAGGACTCGCCATGGGAATCGTCTTTGCCGCCACAGGCGTCGGCGGTTTTATCTTTAACCCTCTGGCGAACTGGATCATCACAAATTACAGCTGGCAGACCGCCTATGTGGTCTTTGGGCTAATCATCGCCTTCTTTTCCATTCCGACGGCGATCTTTATTGTGCGCGCCAAACCGGTCGACAAAGGCCTGCTCCCCCTCGGCGGGTCAGTGGATGCAGCTGATTTTTCCGCGCAAGCACAGACTGGGCTCACGGCGACAGAGGCGCTCCGGACGAGAGCCTTTTGGTTTATGGCCCTCATCATCCTGTTTATTGCCATAGCCAACATGGGCGTACTGCACCACATCGTGCCTTATTTGACTGACTTGGGCTTTTCATCAACGACGGCGACTACCCTCATGTCCCTGCATATGGCCATGCTCATTGTCGGCAAAATCCTTGCGGGCAGTCTTGCCGACCGTATCGGGCTTCTGAAAAGTTATCTCTTGCTTATAATCGGGTTGATGATTTCCATCGCCCTCCTTTACGGGTCGCAATGGCTGTGGGTTGCCGTCATATTCAATATTCTGTTCGGCTTTTCCATCGCTGTCCGGACGGTCCTGCCGCCCCTTATGACAGCCGAGGTCCTTGGCCAGAAGCATTTTGCCGTCATCTACGGCTTCCTGAACATATTTACCACGCTTGGCACTGCCGTGGGTGTTCCTCTTTCAGGTTTCATTTATGATGCAACTAAAAGCTACTATCTGGCATTTGCCCTATATATCGGTCTTTGTGCCATCACGGCATTGGCAGGTGTTGCTGTCCTGGGCCGAAAAGGTAAAAAATAAAAAAAGCGTGTTTCCGCAAAACGATAACTATCAGGTAAGAGTGGAAAACCTACGTTGGCCTGTGCTCAATTTTGTCGAGGATTATGCAAGTACGGGTACGGTGGAAGGCTTGTGTGGTAATTGTACGGACGACAAATGGTCGGCAGTTTATCTGCCGTATCGATATGAAAAAAGAATTATAAAGTAAAGAAATTGATAATGGAGGATAAACAATGGATTTTCAGTTAAGCGAAGAGCAGAAAATGTTTAAACAGTCGGTACATGATTTTGCCGATCAACGCCTGGCCCCGTTGGTACAGGATTGGGACGAAAAAGACGAGGCCATGGATAGAAATATACTGTCTCAATATTTGGATATGGGGCTTTTGGGGATAACGCTCCCGGAAAAATATGGCGGCGCCGGTCTGACCACCTTTGACGCCATTCTGGCCATTGAGGAACTGGCCCGTGTCAGCCCCATCGCTGCCTTACCCGTCTTTGAGACCAGCGTCGGACCGATACGCGTGATTGACCTATTCGGCACGGAAGAACAAAAAAAACGGTTTATCCCACCTGCCTGCACAGGTGAAAAACTGATGTCTGTCGCGATGACGGAACCTGAAGCCGGTTCGGCGCTGACCGATCTGACGACACGTGCTGTACTTAAAGGTGATCATTATGTGGTCAACGGACAAAAGCGCTTTATCTCCGGAGGCGGTCATTCTGATTCTTACATGGTATATGTTCGTCTGAGCGAACAAAAAGGCGCCAAAGGAATCGGAGGCATCGTCATTGAGAAGGATTCCCCCGGCTTTACCTTTGGCAAACAGGAAGTTTTCATGGGGCTTCACGGGATGCCTAGCTGTGATCTCATTTTTGAAGACTGCATCGTTCCCAAAGAAAATCTGATTATCCCTGAAGGCGGATTTATCTTTTTGATGCAAGCCTTTGACGTGGAACGCTGCGGTAATGCAACCATGTCCCTGGGCATAGCGTGGGGGGCGTTGGAAGCTGCCAAAAAATATGCCCAGGAGCGAAAGGCCTTTGGGAAACCCATCTGCGAATTTCAGGGCGTCCAGTTCCTGCTTGCCGATATGGCTATGAAGGTGGAGGCCGCGCGGCTCCTTATTTATCGGGCCGCCGTTAACGCTGGATCAGGGCACCCATCTGTCTTTGAATCATCTGTCGCCAAATGTTTTGCTAACGAAATCGGTAAAGAAGTGACTGATATGGCCATCCAGGTCTTCGGCGGATATGGATACTCGAAAGAATATCCCATTGAGCGAATGCTGCGTGACAGCCGGGGGTGGCCTGTTGCGGGTGGCACGGTACAAATTCAGCGGATCAACATCGCCGGAGCCATGCTGGGACGGCGGTTCAGTCAGCGATAAGAGAACGAAAAACTGATTAACCCATAAGGGGGAGGATGATGGAAGCAAGATACAGATTTGTAGAGAAAAAAGTAGGTTCGGCGACAATCAAAGTTTATAACGACCGACCGCAGACTGTTTTTGAGATGTTTCATAAAACGGTGGAGACCTATCCAGCTCGTGACGCCATCAGGTATGGTGATATAATTCTGACTTATGCCGACTTGGATCGTCGGGTTGATGAATTAGCCTCTTTTCTGAAAAAAGACGGTCGTGTGGGGAAAGGGGATCGGGTGGCTGTTTTCCTCCGCAATGACGCTACCTTTCCAACGGCGTTTCTCGCTATATCAAAGATTGGGGCAATATCCGTTGTTCTCAACACCCGGCTGACCAAGCCGGAACTGGCATATCAATTGGAACTCACTAAGCCTGTGGCCGCCATAGTCGATAGTGAAACGTGGAACAAAGAGTTGGATGAGTTAGTAAAATTAAAAGTGGAGAGCGGATCACTGGCCGAGATGTGGGGCAGGGGCAACACTTGTTCGCCTGCGGCCGTAACAGAAGAAGATGTGCACACCATCCTTTTTACGTCTGGCACGACGGGAAAACCAAAAGGGGTAAGAATTGTCAATCGCAATTTCATTCACAGCGCCATACGTCTTGAACAATACATGGAGTTGCTGGGGGTCAGCGACCCGGCGGTGGGGCAAAAAACCCTTATTGTTGCTCCTCTCTTTCACGTCATGGCTCTCCAGGAGCAATTTTTGCCCTGCATGAAGATGGGAAACACGGTCGTCATGCTCAGTGCGCTCAATATCAAGGCATTTTTGGAACTTGTGGAAAAGGAAAAAGTCGACTATCTCGTAGGTTCACCTGCCATCTACAGGATATTGCTGGGGACGGAAGATACGAAGAATTATGATTTGAGCTCTATCAAAGTTGCCGGTTTTGGCGCCGCTCCCATGTCTCCAGATTTGATGAAAGAAATGAAAAAGGCTTTCGTCAACGCCAAATTTTTCAACGGTTTCGGTCTTACGGAAGCTTCCGTATCACTTGCCAACATTAATGGGGAATGCACACAACAGCCAACGTCCATAGGTCATCCTAGCCTCGGCTGTGAAGCTATGATTGTTGACGAAAATATGAAAGAAGTAGGGCGAGGCAGTATCGGAGAAATTGCCGTCAAGGGATCCAATGTTGCGGATGGCTATTACGACAATCCGTTGGAAACAAAAAAAGTTTTCCGAGACGGCTGGTTTCTAACTGGGGATTTGGGGCGGATAGATGAAAAAGGTTTCTTTTACGTGGTCAGCCGAAAAAAGGACATGATCAATAGGGGCGGAGAAAATGTCTATCCAGTTGAAGTAGAGAATATCATTTATTTACATCCGAAGGTGCTGGAAGTAGCCGTCTACGGCGTACAGGATAAGATTATGGGTGAGAAAGTGGCGGCGGCAGTCGTCGCCGTTCCCGGTACAACCCCCACAGCGGAAGAAATCAAAGCATTTTGCGGGGATAAGCTGGCCAAATACAAAATCCCTGAATACATTATTTTTACGGCTTCGCTACCGAAAAATGCGGGGGGCAAAGTGATTAAGGAGCAGCTTCCGCAAAACTTTTAAATCTGGTTTATTTATATTATAAAAAGTTGAGAACAGGGATTTTTATTTATTAATATGTGATATTGAAATTTCTAAACTCTCCAGTATAGGTATGGTCATCGATAATAACTTCCTGAACTCTTGCCGCGGGTGGGCCGTGGTGGCACCAGGCGAGCATTTTATCTACGTTCGTGTCTTCGTCTTCCAAAACAGTCTCCACGCGCCCGTCGGGCAAATTGCGCACCCAGCCGGTGAGATTTAAATCCATCGCGGCGCGCTGTATCTCGGCGCGGAAAAATACTCCCTGGACTTTGCCCGAAATTAAAACATGAATTCTTTTCATAATTTTCTTTGGCTAATTTTTACGTTTTAACCTTAAGTTATATTCTTAAAAAACAAGATTTCTCGTTTCGCATTGAAATGACATCAAAATGAAATCCAGCACAACGTCGCAAATATATCATTTCCTGATTAATTTTATAAATTCTTCTTCGCTAATAATTTTAACGCCGGAAGACTTTGCCTTATCGAGTTTAGGGCTGGGATCCGCGCCTGCTACAACATAAGTTGTTTTTTTTAGTTACGTTGGAATGAATTGTGCCTCCTAAGCCTGTTTGTAGATAACCGGCGTGTAGATATCAATTATTGTGTTCTGGCTAGTTTTCATTAGTTCTTATAACTATATGAAACATTTATTGTTTCCCATGACATATTTAAATCATCATAAAAAATCATTGACAACAAGAACTTAAAATGATTAACTATTAAAAGCGCGCATGCGCTTAGGAAAAATTATCAATTTAGTTTTTCATCCTTAACGATGAATTGAGGAGGAATGTAAAAATGGCAGAACCGAAAGTACTTTTCTCGCTCTCTTCTGAACTGTGTAAATATTTATTATCTGATCCAACATCTTTTATTTTTTCTTCTTCTCAAAAGCCACAAAATAAGCCGGAACTCCTCAATTTCTTGGCCATAGCTTCCCAAAATGTAGGCATAGTAAAAAGCAGTATGTGATCAAGCATTGTTAGCCATGTGAGAAATGCATTATGAAGATGGTAATGGTATAACTATATGGTTGATAAGACAGAAGAAGCAGTAGGTTTCATCAACAATTGCTGGCTGGCGATTATATCCGATACTCTTCTGAAAGAAGAGTCCGGTCTAAAATATATCAGCTATATGGATGATAACAATCCATATTGGCATCTATGGTTTGCTGATTGTGCCGGTGTATATAAATGTGAGCTTCTCGGAGCACAGGCCGTTGAAGGATATGACTGGCTCGCGGAGTTCACTGTAAAATATTACCCCATAGACACCGAAATTGCCTATAAAGGTTTATCCATTCTTGAAAAGGCCTGTCGTGCAGGTAACATGTTCAATACCCACCGCCCTAATGGTGCTCAGGGCTGTCCATGTCATAACCTGCTTGACGAACATGCACCCAAAAGATTTTCGGAATTTTCTCATGACATCGGTGCCCCTTCACATCAGTTCAGTAACACAATTCCAGCAGATTTATTCTATGCTGGTGATATGTCTGTTGCATTCAAAAAAGACGTGGGGGTATTGCTTCGGGTTAAGAGCCAGACAAGCTGGCGAGTGATCCTCACTGCGGATTATGCAATTCCCAACGATAATGGCACTCCGTCAATAATGATGAAAAAAGGAGAGGTTGATAGAGACTATCCGGGGTTTATGATTACCAATTTTCTTTATAAAAAATTTGTGCGCTGCTGGACTCTTGTTAATAAATACACAGCTCAGGATGAATATACTTGGAAGGGGGAAGGGATGTTATTTAAGAGCGACGGACAAAACCTGTGGCCGGAATCATCACCTGATATTCAAAAAATAATAGCTCAAACGGCATTAAGATTTAGGCCGGAGGATATTCTGTCCCCGCTGGCAGATGAGGATATAGCGTGTATGAATTCATAAAGCAATTGAAAGGAGGAAAAATCAATGGCGGAAAAAGTAGTTCAGGAAAAATCTCGTTACGGTGTTGGTATAGTTGTTGGGATTGTAATCGGGATAGCGCTGTTCATGATTACTTACTGGCTTTTGCTTCTGGCAAGATAGCCATAGTACATAAAGGAGGTTGAACAATGGAAGAACAAAACATTTCTCGGCGTTCATTTGTAAAAGGAATGGCTCTCGGAACTGTTGTAGGGTATTTTGCCAGTGCGGGTCTTTCCTCGACGGTGTTCAAGAAAGCACTTTTGCCAAAAGAAAAACTGGAGCAGGTTGACATTGGTGAAATAAAAAGTCTGAAGCTCAAAGTGATTTCTGAAACAAGTTGGTATGATAACAATGTCTTCCTCAATGACGTCAAAGGGGCGGGAGGACTTCTGGTGAATCAGTATACTATACCCTGGACGACAGAAATGGTGAAGTCGGGCTATAAGGGAAGCAATCTGGGAGGTTTCTCTACTCTTATTGAAGCGGAATTTATGGATGGCACGAAGAAAAAATTTCTCCTTGATTCGGGCTGGAGTTCCGACTGGATGGAGAAGAGGTACAAAGATGAGGGTGTTGATGAGATGCTGGCCAAGAAGCAGATCGAGTTTTTGGTGCAGAGCCACGAACACATGGATCACTTTTTCGGAATTCAGGCTGTTCTAAAGTATAATCAGAATATTCCGATTTATGTGCCGAAAGGATTCTATCAGGAAGGTTTTGATCTTTTAAAGGGGAAAGCCTTTCCGGAAGCAAAAGTGAAAAATGATTACCCCCATAAAGGCACTATAACGGTTTTGGACTCAAGTAAAGTGAATGTGCTCTATCCCGGTATAGCTCTCATGACCTTCGACGTGCCTATTATCTTAAGAGTTTTTGGCGAGCAGGCTTTTGTTTTTAACGTGAAGGATAAAGGTATAGTCCTTGTTACAGGCTGCTGCCACATGGGCATCATCAGCTACATGGAGGCAGTAAGGAAAAAAGTAAAGGGTGGCGAGAAAATATATGCTGTTCAGGGCGGTCTTCATATCTCACCATTTGAGGACTGGGATCCGCAGTATGATGACCTTATCCTAGCGTTCAACAAATACGGTGTACAGAAAATAGGTGCAAACCATTGTACCGGCTATATCACAGCGGAAAAGATGATTAAGGCTGGTCTGCCCATGGTGAGAGGCACTGCCCGTTATATGACAAAGAGAGATATCTACCTTGGGAATGGTGATGAACTGTTAATTGCTTAATCTTGTCAGGAGGTGATGAAAATGTCTGAACACTCTTTAGATACTTTATGGTTAGAGGAACGTAAAAGGATAGATTTGATAAAACAACCCCTGAGAGGCATTGCCGGCGTTGTCCTTGCTTTTGCCGTTTTTATGGGTCTATGGTGGGTTTTTATGGATCCCCGTGGCTGGTTGCGTTGGTACACACCACAATATGGATACATGTATATTCGATGGTTACTCATAGTAGCGATTTGGCAAGCATATATTTTCAATTTCTGGCCATTCAAACGTAAATGGATGGAAGAATCTCACCCGCTCAAAAAGGGTATTGTTTTGACTTTCATTAACTTTGCTATTACGGGACTTCTGATCTGGGGATTTTACTATTACTTTTTCGGAAAGCTGGCCATTCCTTATTTTAGCTGGCCTGAGTTGCAAAAAACGGGTCTCTCAGATTTCTTTTCTCGTGAATACTCATCTCTTGCCATCCTGATGATGGCAGCTATTGCATCCTGGCTGAGCCCTATCTGGCCCGCCGCATTTGAGAATTATCCCTGGCATGGCTTGAAACAACCAGCGAAGGGAATAACTGTATTTTGCGTAACCTTTTTGCTCACCACCTATATTTTTTTCATATGCATGCATCCCCATTACCGGGTACTTTTCTATCCCTGGCAGGAATTTACAGCTGCATTCCCTTGGTGGTATGACTCATTTCGCACTCTAAGCGGTAATTTCAACGTGGGGTGGATAATGTGCGCTACTGTCGCCGTATGGTTGTCAGAGATGACCTTGGAGCAATATCCTTTCCGGTTGATAAAAAATCAACCATGGCGTGGTATCGGCGGATTTGTTTTTATTTTGCTCCTTGCGCTCATCTTCTTCTTCCTCTTTGTATTCATGCAGGATGTGGTATGGGGGGTGTCTGTTGAAGGTGCTAAGAGATTAATGGCCCCTGATTGGCGGTATCTCCATGCCGGTGAATTGGCAATACTCGTCCTCGGTGTTGCCATGATACTCTTTTTTTACTTTGATAATTG
Organism: Syntrophaceae bacterium UBA5764; assembly: GCA_002418825.1. Taxonomy (GTDB): domain Bacteria; phylum Desulfobacterota; class Syntrophia; order Syntrophales; family Smithellaceae; genus UBA4810. The sequence goes on from DIEW01000049.1 coordinate 45,882, forward strand.
GCCGCGCAAGTTCAGTACGGAAGTAAATATACTAATACGTGTGGCGATTATCATAGTAGGAACTATTGTTTTTCACTGGCTCTATTACAAGGTGAGTCCTGCTTTACTTGGCACTCAGGCTGGCTATTCACATCCCCAGCAGTTTCCCATGGCACCAATTATCCTCTTAATCAATGTGCTGCTCTACCATAATTGGTTTATGGATGGATGGCCGGGGAAAAGAATTAAGGTAGAAGGAAGTAAGTAAATTTAACACAAACATTTGCCCCTGATCTCTTCTCGGAATGAGATCAGGGGTAGCTTTACCGGAGAGATGATGTCTGATTTAATCAGCAGAAGAGACCTGTTCTCAACAAAAATATTCCAAACGATCTTCAACCATCAGTCGTCGCATGATTCGTCTATAATGGAAAAACGACGGGAACAAAACCTTCTTCAATATTTTGATTCCCCTCTGCACAGCTATCCTCTTCTTAATGAAATGCCCATAGACATGTTGATTGCTGAGGCACGGTCTAGGGGTATTGCTACCGAAGGTCGTAGTAAAAATGAAATCGCCCGGGATCTATTTTTAAAAATTGAAGTAACTTCCACCCGTGTAAATGGTAATCGTTAACTCTTAATGACAAGTCCATCCCACACTTTGTAGGTGTTAGCAACTTTCACGTGAAAAAGATTATCAATACTTAATGCTAAAATTCCTAAATTCGCTGATGTATTTTTCTTCATCAGCTATAACTTCCTGAACTCTTGCCGCGGGTGGGCCGTGGTGGCACCAGGCGAGCATTTTATCTACGTTCGTGTCTTCGCCTTCAAAAACAGTCTCCACGCGCCCGTCGGGCAAATTGCGCACCCAGCCGGTGAGATTTAAATCCATCGCGGCGCGCTGTATCTCGACGCGGAAAAATACTCCCTGGACTTTGCCCGAAATTAAAACATGAATTCTTTTCATGATAAATTACCGTCCGACCAGTTTCAAAAATTCTGCCTCGCTGATAATTTTAATGCCTGCTGATTTCGCTTTATCCAGTTTTGAGCCGGGGTCAGCCCCGGCCACTACATAAGTCGTTTTTTTGGTAACGCCGGATTGTACCGTACCGCCTAAATTCTCTACAATATCTTTGGCATCGTTTCGCTCCAGGTTCGCAAGCGCGCCGGTAAAAACAAATGATTTACCCGCCAGGGGCGCGTTGAGGGAAATTTCTTTCTTTTGCGGAACTACTCCCGCCTTTGCAAATTTTTTCATCACGGCTTTGTTTTTTGATTCGTGAAAAAACTCCACGATGCTTGCAGCGATTTCGGTGCCGATTTCATTAACGGCTGTCAAATCTTCAATTTTAGCAGCCATGAGATTTTCAATGCTGCCGAAACGTTCTGCCAGCAGTTTTGCTGTGCGCTCTCCCACGTGCCTGATGCCGAGCGCGTAAATGAATTTATCCAAAGGCGGATTTTTGGAACGGGCTATGGAATCAATAAGATTCTGCGCGGATTTTTCCGCCTGACGGTCGAGTTCCAGCAATTTATCTTTGGTAAGGAAATAGAGATCAGCAGGGTCGGAAATGAATTTAGCATCAAAAAGCTGCGCGGAAAGTTTTTCTCCCAATCCTTCAATATCCATAGCGCCGCGCGAGGCAAAATGCCAGATATGCTCTTTTAACTGTGCGGGACAGGAGATGTTCACGCAGCGGTGCGCCACTTCTCCTTCAAAACGGACGATTTCCGAGCCGCATTCAGGGCATTTTACGGGCATTTTAAATTTCGTTTCCTTGCCGGTTCTTTTTTCAGGAATAACTTTGACCACTTCGGGGATAACATCTCCGGCACGCTGAATTATCACCGTGTCGCCGACACGTATGTCTTTTTTGATGACTTCATCCTCGTTGTGCAGTGTGGCGCGGCTGACCATCACGCCGCCCACATTTACCGGTTCCATTACCGCCACAGGTGTCAGTGTGCCCATGCGCCCAACCTGTACAATAATGTCTTTGACTATTGTTGTTTCCTGCTGTGCGGGGAATTTGCAGGCCAGCGCCCAGCGCGGATTGCGCGATATATTGCCGAGCCTGTTTTGCAAGGCAAGGCTATCCACTTTAATAACTACTCCGTCGATATCGTAGGGCAACGTGTCTCTGAGAGAAGTGATACGTTCAAAATATCTGATGCAGGTGTTGATATCGTGCGCCTGTTCAATTAATTTATTTACCGGAAACCCCCATGACGAAAGTGCACGCAATACTTCCCAGTGCGTCGTAAAACTTATTCCCTGAACATTGCCGATTCCATATAAAAAGATATTGAGCGGGCGATGCGCGGTGATTTTGGAATCAAGCTGCCTGAGTGATCCTGCGGCCGCGTTGCGCGGATTGGCAAAGGGTTCTTCTCCTTCTTCCATACGGCGACGGTTTAATTTTTCAAAAGGATATTTTTCCATATAAACTTCGCCGCGTATTTCAACGAAAGAAGGAATCGGCGCTTGTTCTGATTTTTTCATTCTGAGGGGCAGGGAAGAAATAGTTTTCAGGTTTTGCGTGACGTCTTCGCCTACGGTACCGTCGCCGCGCGTGGCGCCCTTTGTAAAAACGCCTTCTTCGTAAATGAGATTTACCGCCAATCCGTCGAGCTTTGGTTCGGTCACATAAGAGATATTATCTATGGAAGCTAAACGTTTAAGGCGGCTGTCAAAATCGATTATTTCCTCTTCGGAAAAAGCGTTTGCCAGGCTGAGCATAGGGGAGGGATGAGTGAATGAAGCGAACTTAGCCAGCGGCGCCGCTCCGACGCGCTGTGTGGGCGAAGAAGCGAGTTCGTCATCAGGGAATTGCGCCTCCAGATTCTGCAGTTCGCGCATAAAACGGTCATATTCGGCATCGGATATTTCCGGCGCGTCCTGCTGATAATAACGCTGATTGTGATATTCAATAATTTTTCGCAACTCGGATATTTTTTTAAGAGCGGTTTCCTTATCCATCATTTAACCAGTTTTAAATTTGGTATTTTTAATTCCGGCCGGCTGAAACCCGGCTTTTTCGCGGAGTTTATCTTTAACACCTGTTCGTTGAAAACGGTGTTCTTTACGCGGATTAAATTGATGATGGAAAAAATTATAAAAGATTTTTCCCACTCAGGCGAAGGCGAAAAATCATGCGCTTTGATTTTGTACTTTTCCCAAAGCGAACTTAAGGAAGCTTCGTCCATACCGGATATCGTTTCGGCTATTTTACCTAAGGATTCTTCAAGCTTATTCATGTGGGAAATATTAACTTTAGATCGCGGTTAAAGTCAAATCAAAACCTTTTTGTATTTATAAATAATGCTTGTGTTTTTTAGGCCTTGTAGTTAATAAATAGGCCGTGATGGATGAAAAAAAGGTCAAAATTGGCGTAATTTCCGACACTCACCTGGGCGGTTATGACGATAAGCTGAAAAATATAGTTGCCCGGCATTTTCATGACGCGGATATTATCCTTCATGCGGGGGATCTTGTTGATATAGGCGTGCTGGATATTTTCGGGGACAAAGAAGTTAAGGCCGTTTGCGGCAACATGGACAACGATAAAACGCGGGAAAAATTACCCGGGCAATTGATTTTTGAAATTAAAGGTTTTAAAATCGGACTGATTCACGGATGGGGTTCTACGGGAAGCATAGAGGAAAAGATACTCAGGCGCATAGGAAAGGTGGATTGCGTTGTCTACGGGCATACACATAAACCCGCAAATCATAAGGAGGGTGACGTGTTGTTTTTTAATCCTGGTTCGGCGGCGCAAAGGCATTTTGTGATGTCGCGAACGTTGGGAATCCTGGAAGTTGACAAAGAACTGACAGGCAGGATAATTAATATATAAAATAAGGTTTTCTAATTATGGATACAATATTTGCTCCCTGGCGGATGGAATATATTGCCGGCCAAAAAGCTGAAGGATGTGTTTTTTGTAAGTGTTCCATACGCTGCGATGATTTTGTGCTTTACGAAGGTAAAAATGTTTTCGTGATGATGAACAAATTTCCTTATGTGACCGGCCATTTGATGATCATACCCAATCGCCATGTCGGAAAATACGAGAATCTTTCCCAGGAGGAAAGAAAAGAAATGTTTAATCTGCTGGAAACCGCGCTCAAAGCCTTGCGAGAAGCGATGAATCCTTCTGGCTTCAATGTCGGTATGAATATCGGTAAAGTGGCGGGGGCGGGTATAGAAGAACATATTCATTTGCATGTGATTCCGCGTTGGGAAGGCGATACTAATTTTATGAGTGTGGTGGGAAACGTGCGGGTGATACCGGAAGATGTGGAAACAACCGCAACCAAGCTTGCTCCACTGTTTAAAAAATATCACCGGGAGGTATGATATAATGAAAACAATTTATTTAATCCTGACCATTATATTTGCTTTTTTTATAGTTACGTTCTCTCAGTTTAATTCTGAAGTGGTTAAAATAAAGTACTATTTTATAGACGATATCAATGTGCCAGTTTACATGTTGATTTTTGTTGCCCTTCTTGCCGGTGTAATTATTGCGGGATTTTTCGGTGTGGTGGAGAGGTTTCGTCTCAATCGCACAATCAGCAGGCTAAACCGCACGATACGCGATTTGAAGAAAGAACTTCGAGCTAACGAACAACCGCCAGTTGTTGATCAGGCTCAAAAAAACTAGAAACTTTTAGCGCTCATGTCCGTGTGCCGCAAATTTATTACAGATGCCACTTTAAGAAACCTGGCTAAATGGCTGAGATTGCTAGGTTATGATACTAAAGTATTCCCCGGAAAAGCGGGCAGGGAAATGTTGCGCATTGCCCAGAGCGAGGATAGGATAGTGCTTACCCGAAGGGCGGATATGGTCGAGCGGCAGTTTTCCGGACTTTTGTATTTGTTGCCGCATAGCGATATCGCCTCTCAGCTGACGGCGGTCATCAATAAATTCTCAATTAAAATAGAAAAGCAAAAAATGTTTACGATATGTCTCAAGTGCAATAAACGCCTCCAGTCTGTCGCGCCGGAAGATGTTCGAGATATGGTGCCCGTTTACGTTTTTGAACACTGCGTAAATTTTAATCAGTGTCCGGTTTGCGGAAACATTTACTGGGAGGGAACGCATCGGCGCAATTCTTTGCAGTTTCTGCAAAAAAACAAAATCAAAGTGAATTAAAATCCGCCGGTCATCTTTTAAAGAAGCTGGTGCAGTGTATTAATTTGTGGCCGCGCATTCTGAAGTGTCGCCTTTGATTTTTTCTATGGCGTGTTTGAGCGCCGGCATGATTGCCGCAAGGTTTTCCGTGGCTCCTTTGGGACTTCCAGGCAGGTTGATAATTAGGCACTGGCCGCGAATTCCGGCGATCGCGCGAGAAATCATTGCATGGGGTGTAGCGCGTGAACTTTCACGGCGCATGACTTCCGCCATGCCGGGAATTTGCTTTTCGATGACTTCCAGCGTGACGTCGGGAGTTACATCGCGCGGACTTACGCCCGTTCCACCGGTGGTTAGAATAAGGTCAACATTTTTGCTATCGGCAAGTTGCTTTAGGGCTTTCTTGATTTCTTTTTTTTCATCCGCGACAATCAATGTCTTGTGCACTTCAATGGATTCAACAGCCAGCATTTGCGCCAGGACCGGGCCACTTGCATCTTCACGCAGGCCCTGAGAGGCGCGGTCGCTGACCGTTATGATTCCGGCACGAATAATCATGAATCATTCTTCCTTATCTTTTTTGGCCGCGGCAATTATTTTTTCCGCGATAAAAGAAGGGACTTCTTCATAATGAGAATGCGTATAGGTAAAATTGCCTCTGCCGCTGGTCATGGAGCGCAAATCCGGCGCGTATTTAAGAATTTCCGCCAGTGGCACTTGGCCTTTGATTACCTGATTGGTGCCCTTGGTATCCATGCCTAAAACGCGCCCGCGACGGCTGTTCAAATCACCGATTACGTCACCCATGTATTCTTCCGGGATTTCTATATCAATGTTCACAATTGGTTCCAGAAGAATAGGCTGACATTGCATAACGCCTTTTTTGAAGGCCATAGAGCCGGCGATTTTAAAGGCCATTTCCGAAGAATCTACGGTGTGGTAAGAACCGTCCACCAGAGAAATTTTAAAGTCAACGACAGGGTAACCCGCCAAAACACCTTCTGCTGCCGCTTCCACAATGCCTTTTTCCACGGCGGGACGGT
>DIEW01000049.1:52141-53287 GCA_002418825.1 Syntrophaceae bacterium UBA5764
CCGCGTCCGCCGGATTGCTTTTTATATTTTCCCTGGACGTTTGTTTTTCCTTTGATTGTTTCCTTGTATGGAACTTTAGGGGTATGAAGATTTACCTCGACGCCGAATTTTCTTTTCATCTNNCCATGCCGGAGAGAATCATTTCTTTTGTCTGGAGATCGCGAGAAAATACGATTGTTGGGTCTTCTTCTGTAAGGCGGTGAAGTGATGAAGCGATTTTTTCTTCGTCACCGCGTGATTTCGGTTCGATGGCGAAAGACATGATTGGCGAAGGTACTTCCACTTTTTCGAAAATTATGGGAGCTTTTTCATTGCATAAAGTATCTCCCGTGACTGTTTCTTTTAATTTGGCTACACCCGCAATGTCTCCGGGAATCAGCACTTCCGCCGGTTTTTGATTTTTGCCTTCAAGAAAAAAAATGTTGCCGAATTTTTCGGAAATTTTTTTTGTGGAATTGTAAATACTGGAATCGGGATTAAGTTTGCCGGAATAGACACGGAAAAGCGTAAGGCGGCCGGCGTAGGGATCAGCAATGGTTTTAAAGACAATCGCGGAAAAAGGTTCGTCTTCCGAAGTTTTTCTTTCTGCAGCCGCGTCGCCGCCGGGCTTTTTCCCTTTGATCGCGCCGCGATCAACAGGGGAAGCCATGGAATCAACAATTAAATCAAGCAACAGGGATATGCCGATGCCTTTTATTGCGGAGCCGCAGACTACAGGAATCAGATTGCCCGAAGTCACGCCTTTACGCAGGCCCTGTTTAATTTCCTCCGCGGTTAATTCTCCCGCTTCCAGATATTTATTCATTAAATCGTCATCAGTTTCGGCGATATCTTCGACCATCGCGTTGCGCATATTTTTTGCTTCATCAGCCATGTCCGCGGGAATATCCGTGGCCTTTCCCGCTCCTTTATTGTCGCTGAACAAATAGGCTTTGGAAGAAATCAGGTCGACAATGCCGTTAAATTTGTCTTCTTTCCCGATGGGCAAACAAACGGGCGTAACTTTTTTGCTGAATTTGTTTTTAATACTAGCGAGCGCGGCAGAAAAATCGGCGCGTTCACGGTCCAGTCTGTTGATGAAAACAATCCGCGGGAGATTAAATCCATCGGCATACTCCCATACTTTTTGTGTTTGAAATTCAACGC
>DIEW01000049.1:53295-70413 GCA_002418825.1 Syntrophaceae bacterium UBA5764
CTCATGGAACATTTTATATCATAGGTGAAATTGGAATCACCGGGGGTATCAATGATGTTTATTTTGTATTTATTCCATTCGACAAAATTTATCGAAGAACTTATCGATATACGTCTTTTTTGTTCTTCCGGTTCGTAGTCCATGGTCGACGTTCCGTCATCTACCCTTCCCAAACGTTCATTTTTCCCCGAGATGAATAAGAAAGATTCGCAAAGCGATGTTTTTCCCGTTCCTCCGTGACCGACTATCGCTAAATTTCTCAGGGATTTGGATTCATATTTTGCCATGAAAGCTCCTTTCAGAATATCTTTAAAAAAGCGAATTCACTTGAGTGTGCGCATGTTTAGCTTATCCGGCAGGTAAAATCAAGACAATTTTCAAAATATAGACGAGCGAAGGAAGTGATAGAGAATTAAGGGGATTAATTTTTCCGGCAAACAATTAAAACTTTTTTAAGTATTTTTCGCCCAGGCGCATGGGGAAAAAAATCGCGAAAACACAAATGATAAAAGCCGTGGAAAAAGAAATAATCAGCCAGAAAATCTGGGTGAAGGAGAGGTTTCTGCCGAGAACATGGGTCATAAAAGCGTAGTAGAGGGGGCCGGCTTCCAGAATGATTACCGCAGCGATCAGGCCGAAAGCGCAAAGCATAAATAAAAGTCCGCCAAAGCTTGTTGCCACGAGCGCGGGATTTTCCGATTTGAAATCAGGATAGCGGGCTCCCAACCCCACGGCCAGCGCGATAACCGCGGGAACAAGACAAAACATGGTTATTATCGATAAAAACATGATGAAAAAGGTTACATCAAGCAAGATGTTTGATACGATAATCAAAATTTCGGAAATAATCAACAAAGGTATGTAATAGAGAAAAAATTTAATCCACAAAAAGGTTTTAATTGATACTGGAGCGGCCAGGATTATCCAAAAAGCTTCGCTTTCCATGCTAACCGCGGGAAACACAAAACGAGCGGCAATGGCGGAAAGAACAAAAGCGGCAAGCCCCATATTCAAGAAGGAAAAAACGTTTTGCAGGTATATAGTTTTAATCGGCGATTTATCCAGGGGCAAAACGGAGAAATTGTAAAGATAAATCACAATCAAAGCGCAAATCAAAAAGAGCTGCGGCCATTGCGTGGAATCACGGAAGAAGCTTCTTAATTCTTTGATGGCAAAAGCTTTTGCCGGGCGATTAAGGAAATTTAACAAACTGTCCCAATTGCGGCCGCGAAAAGTAAGCGGCGCGAAAAGCCTTTTGGCTGTTGTCTGCGCGCGGGAAAAACCGCGAAAATATAAAACCCCGGCAACGGATTCGTTGATAAAAAACAAGGTAAAAGCGAAGCTCGCGGAAAGCGAGAGATTGAAGAGCGTTGATTTCCACCGGCCTTTAAGTGCAAAACTTATTGTATCCGTTATCCATGTAGTAGGCAGGAATGGAGAATCAAGCGCCTGCATTGTGTTTAAGTACTTGACAACGGAAGCAAACGTTTCCGGGTTGACCAATTGCTCCGGCCTGATCATTCGCAAAAAGAGAACAAGTAATATCGCCAGAGCGACACCCATCACGACAAAAAAAACGCGTATTTTTCCCGCCGGTAGAATTGCCGCTCCCAGCATCACGAGGATACTGCTTATTCCTGCCGCCATAGCGCATAAAATAATAATTGCGCACACCGCAATCAGATAAAATCCGGCACCAGCAGAATAAATGATACCGTAGGATAAAAAAACAGGCATGCTGAATAAAATAACCATCCACGAGGAATCAAACGCGCCGCTTATCCATCTCGAAAGAAAAGTATCTCCGGATGAAACCGGCAATGAATGAAGCAGGGGCAAGTCCCGGCTTAAATACAAGTGCGAAAGGCTGTTGATGATGTTGCTGAAAAGCAACAGCGCGAAAAATGTTATTACCATCATGGAGAGAAGTTTCATGGCAAGAATATCGCCGAAATCTTCCACGCTGTTAAAATAGTTAAGAACACGGGAAAAAATAACAAAAGCACCAATCCAGAAAATAAGGCCTATTATAGCGAACATAAAAATTCGCCACCAGTTATTGCCTTTTTTCCCAGGCCTGATGCCGATACTGCTGGAAAGCATCCGCGGTTTTAATAATAATGGCAGAACATTTTTCATATTTTTATGCTTCGTTAACAAGGGCCAGAAATACTTCTTCCAGTTTTGCTTTTTGTGTTTGCGCTGCTGAATTTAATTCATCCATGGTTCCCTGTGCCACAAGGTTCCCTTTATGGATAACGCCAATTCTATCGCACAAATCCTCGGCAATGCTTAATGTATGAGTGGAAATAAAAATCGCGACATTTTTTACCGCCAGGTCTTTGAATATATCTTTCACCATGCGCACGGCTGAGGGATCAAGCCCGACCATAGGCTCATCAACAACAAGGACTTTCGGATCGTGCATCAGCGCGGCGGCAATAATTAATCTTTGTTTCATGCCGTGTGAGTAGGCTTCGATAATTTCATTGGCCCAATCCCAAAGGGCGAATTGGCGCAACAGATCGTCTGACCGCTGGCGCACAGTTTTCGCGTCAACTTCGTAGATATCGGCGATAAATTTCAGAAACTCAGCTCCGGTAAGCTTTTCGTAAAGAAATGGCCTGTCCGGAACAATTCCAATAATTTTTTTGACGGCTACCGGGTTTTCTTTCATGTCCATGCCGTCAATTATAATTTTACCGGACGAAGGTTCAACAATACCAGCCATCATGCGGATGGTGGTTGTCTTCCCCGCACCGTTCGGGCCGATAAATCCGTAAATTTCGCCAGGAGAAACATGCAAAGAGAGATTATTTACGGCAACAGTTGTGCCGAAGTCTTTGGTAAGATTTATCAGGTCAATCATATTTTGCGGATAGAACCTCCAGTTTTATTTTTCCCATTACTCCGAGCAAATTGAGATGAACGCCACCTTCACCGCGGGTCAGGCGAATATGGGTTACGTCAGCCGGTATCTGACTAAAAACGGAGTCAACGGTAATCCAATTTCCCGCGTAGGCAAGGTTCCAGGCATGATAATAAAAGCGCCCATTTTGATAAAATAATCCCGCTTCGATTTGCGCGGGAACACCGGCGGCACGCAGTAACGCCGCGGTCAGAACCGCGTGTTCGTTGCAATCTCCCATTTTATTATTGAGCACCTCCAGAGCGTTGGGTACAGATAGTACAGGAGTTTTTTTGATATTCGCGTACACCCATCGGACAATTTTTTCTGTTTTTTGAAGATGGCTGTCGGACGGGCGCACAATTTTTCGCGCCTGTGATTTAATTTGCTCGTGGTCGGATTGCACCAGAGGCGTCGGCTCCAGATACCGGCGATTATTTTCCTGAATGTCAAAATTATGAGTAACTTTTTCAAAGAGGTTTTCTTTTGTTATGGTTAGAATCTTTTGGGCGAATACCTGACGCCCTCCGTTCAAAAATAAAGGCGTATCGCGAATCCCGTCGATTTTTATTTTTATCTCGCTTAATTTTTCCGGTTCGTTTATTTTTATGTTGGATTTCAGCGAGGCAAGCTGCGCGAAATCAACATCGGCCACCACGGGCATATCTTCAGCGGCTTTTTGCGGACTGACTTTTTCCATGGAAAGTCCCAGAAGGCCGGTTTCCTTCAGAACCTCTCCATCATTATTGAGCCAGGCGCAGTTTTTTGCTCCCATGAAATCGGCGCAGAATTTCCGTGTTAAAATGCGTTTGCCCATGATGGGAATTATTTCGTCACTCTCACGGCTTACTTTGATTTTGCGCATGCCGCTTGTGGAAGGATCAAAGATGGTAAAATCACGCGAGGCGTCCATTTCGAGACCGACAATAAAAGCTGCCTCGTATATATTGCCGCTTATATATGGAATATCTTTCAGCGGTATTTCGCTTTTTTGCTGAGAAGATGGCTGTCCTGTAAACAGAATAAGCTTGTCATCGGTTACGTAACCACGAGCTTTAAAACTGAACAGGCTGGAATTTAGTTCAAAATTGAAAGATGAGAAACTCATATCGGGGTTAAGTTCTGTTTCCGTTTTCAGGTGAAGTACCTGGGTGGCTCCCAGAGTGGCAAGCTGCATCGTCACATTTTCCTGAGTCTGCATCTTTCCTGTTTCCAGGATAATGAATTGGCGGTGGATGACGCCTATTTTTTTGTCTTTCTGATATATATTCATCCAGCTTTCCGCGGGGCGTTCAATGGTCGTTTTTTTTATAGAAGCCACGGGCACGGTGTCTTTGACAAAAAGTTCAGTTCTTATGATTAGAAGTATCAGAAAAACAATGCCGAAAAATATTCCGTAAATAACGGGAAACTTTATTTTGCTCATAGGCGGGAAACCAGAAAATCTATATGGGGATATTATATAGATTAGACAGGAAAGAGTCAACGGCAGAGGATTTCATTGTATAATAACAGAATAATAAAAACGGCCATTTTCAGCGGCGTTGTTTCCGGTTAAGATTTTGCTTCCGCGAACATTTTTTTACCGCCAACAAAATTATCATTGATAAATAATGATTTATTTTTTGTATCACTTATAAAAAGGTCGTAAGAAGGTAAATTTTGCCTGCAGATAAAATTAATATTTTTTATTGTAGTGAAAAGCGGGGCAAAAAATACAGACTGAATTTATTGTGAAAGTGTTTCTAATAAAAAAGTTTAAATCTTTTGCAACTTCAAAGATTTATTGACAAGTGTAACCAATTAATATATCAAAAAACTCCACTTTTGAAGGAAAGATATAAAAAATATATGAAGCACGAAAGCATCATTGCCCACGAAGGATATCCTTTCATTATTTTTTCAATTATTATTACTGTTTTTATGGCTTTTTTGGGTATTGCCTGGCTGACAATCCTGCTTTTCCTGGTTACGGTTTTTGTTGTTTGTTTTTTTCGTAATCCGGAAAGATATTTTGAAGAGAAGGAAAAAGTCGTAATTTCGCCAGCGGACGGTAAGGTGATAAAAGTGGAAGATGTTGAATTGAGCGGCATTATATCCGGTAAATTCAAGAAGATAAGTATTTTTATGAATATCTTTAACGTGCACGTTAATCGTGCTCCTTACAGCGGGAAAATTGAGGCAGTAAACTACCATGAGGGAAAGTTTATTGCTGCCAATCTAGACAAGGCATCCGAGGATAATGAGCGCAATGAAGTTATGATTCGCACCGAAGACGGACGCGTAGTTTGGGTGGTGCAAATAGCAGGGCTTATTGCTCGTCGTATTGTTTCCTGGGTGAATGTTGGTATGACGATTAAAAAAGGAGAACGTATTGGAATTATTTGCTTTGGTTCGCGTCTCGATGTTTATTTGCCGAGCGATTCTATGATTAAAGTAAAACTGCAGGACAAAGTCAAAGCAGGACAGTCGCCTCTTGGTTATTTGTCATGAATAAAGAATCTTCTCTAAAAAATATTCGGATTAAAAAAGGCATTTATGTCTTGCCTAATCTTATTACTACCGCAGGACTTTTTGCCGGCTTTTATTCTATTGTTGCTTCGTTGAAAGAAAACTTTGTTGTTGCCGCGGTGGCTATTTTAGCTGCCGCCGTTTTTGACGGTTTGGACGGTCGCATTGCCCGTTTTACCAACACGGCGAGCAAGTTCGGGGCGGAGTATGATTCGCTGTCCGACGTTATTGCTTTTGGTGTGGCCCCGGCTTTTCTTGCTTATAATTGGGCGTTGTCTTTTTACGGAAAAGGGGGATGGATTGCCGCTTTTTTGTTTGTGCTTTGCGGCGCGTTGCGTTTAGCCCGTTACAATATACAGATTGGCATAATTGAAAGCAAAGTTTTCAACGGTTTGCCCATTCCGGCGGCGGCTTCTGTTGTGGCCACGACAGTTCTCTTTTTTGACTATGCCGGAATAGAAGGAAAATTTCATGATCCTTCCATGCTGATTTTTGTCCCCGTACTTTCTATTCTTATGGTCAGTAATATCAAGTATTACAGTTTCAAGGATTTGAAGCTTTTTGCGCGCAAACCTTTCATTACTTTTTTCTTATTGGTTCTGGTGCTGATAATCGTGGCGACAATACCTGTAATTTCGGCATTTGTAGCGATGACCGGTTACGCAATTTCCGGTCCCATTTGGTGGATGTTTAAATTCAGTCAGCAAAAGCACCATAAAGCCAAAGAAAAAAAAGCAAATATTATTTAATATATTAAAGCAATTGCTGAAAAAGCAGTGAGAGAATATGCGCATTACTGGAGGTGATTTTAAAGGCAGGACGTTATTTTTTCCCAAGGGTGTCAAAGAGAGGCCAACGTCTGATTTTTTAAGACAAGCGCTCTTTAATTTATTGCCGCCTGTAGCCGGCAAAAACTTTTTGGATCTTTTTTCCGGTTCAGGCAGTGTCGGTCTGGAGGCCGCCAGCCGGGACGCATGTCATGTATTTCTGATGGAAAAAAGCAGGAAACTATCCGGCGTTATCAGGAAAAATATACAGGCCCTGTCTTTGAATCAAAAGTGCACGGTAATCAATGTTGATGTGGAAGCAGGGTTAAGAAATTTGGCCGGGAAAAATTACTGCATGGATATTGTTTTTGCCGATCCACCGTACAATCGGAATTGGCTGAACATTATATTGGCATGTTTGAGCAGATATCGGGTTGTAGATAAAGAGGGAGTAATAGTAATCCAGCATTCGGTAAAAGAAAACTACCGGGAATATTTGCCCGAAAATATTTATCAAATTAAACAAAGAAAATACGGTGAAAACGCTTTGACTTTTTTTCAAGGGGAATGGAGATGACACAGGATAAATTTGCCAAAGTAGCAGTATATCCCGGCACGTTTGACCCCATTACGAACGGGCACGTGGATATTATCAAAAGAGGCGGCAGAATCTTCGATGAAATTATTGTTTTAGTTGCCTATAATCCTGATAAATCGGCTCTTTTTACGGTAGAAGAGAGAATAGAGATGATCAGGGAAGCTTTGAAGGAGATTAGAGGAGTGAGAGTAGATTCTTATTCGGGTTTGCTCGTTGATTATTTGAAGCTTTCCGGAACAAGTATTATATTACGCGGCATGCGAGCTCTTTCAGATTTTGAGTATGAATTTCAGATGGCCTTGATGAATCGTCGCCAAACGCGGGAAATTGAAACCGTGTTCCTCATGAGTGGATTTAAGTGGTTTTATACGAGCTCCAAGCTCATCAAAGAGGTGGTAAGTCTAGGGGGGTCGGTGAAAGCTCTGGTGCCGGATAACGTTCACCAGAAACTTTTGGAAAAGTTCAATGTTCAGCCAAGAGACAACAATAACAGGAGGTAGTTTGTGAAATTAGCGGCAAGGGTTGCCAAAATAAAACCATCGGAAACTTTGGCCATCACTGCCAAAGTCAATGCTTTGCGTGCACAGGGCAGAGATGTTATTGGTTTTGGTGCAGGAGAGCCGGATTTTGATACGCCGGACAATATCAAAAAAGCGGCGATTCAAGCCATTGAAGCTGGTTTTACCAAATATACGCCCGTAAACGGCACGGATGAATTAAAGGATGCAATAGCGGCCAAGTTGAAGCGCGATAACTCACTCGAATATAAGCGTTCGCAGATTGTTGTTTCCTGCGGCGCAAAACATTCATTGTATAATTTGGCCCAGGCTCTGTTTGACGAAGGTGACGAAGTTATTATACCCGCTCCTTATTGGGTATCTTATCCGGATATTGTTGCGCTGTCCGGCGGCGAACCGGTAATCGTGGATACGCAGGAAGAAAATGGTTTTAAAATGAGCCCGCGGCAATTAAGTTCAGCGATAACCAAGAGAACCCGCGCTGTGATTATTAACAGCCCCTCCAACCCGACCGGCGCGGTTTATACACCGCAGGAACTGAAAGCATTGGCCGCTGTTTTAGTCGATAAGGACATACTGGTTATCACTGATGATATTTATGAAAAAATATTTTATGCCGATTTCCCGTTTGCCAATATTGCTTCGGTGGAAGAGAAAATGAAGGAAAAAACCATCGTCATCAATGGTGTTTCTAAAACATATGCGATGACCGGATGGCGGATTGGTTATGCTGCGTGTTCGGAAGAGATAGCAGGGGCTATGAGTAAGATTCAGAGCCAAAGCACTTCCAACCCTACTTCCATTGCTCAAAAAGCCGCCCTCGAGGCAATCCGCGGTGATCAGAGCGCGATGCCGCAAATGGTGGTTGAGTTTCGCAAGAGAAGAGATTTTATTGTCGAGGCTCTTAACAATATTGAAGGGATAGATTGTTTTGCTCCCGGCGGGGCTTTTTACGTGTTTCCGAAAGTATCTAGTTTATACGGGCGCATGTTTAAAGGGAAGAAAATAACTGATTCAGCGGAATTTATTGGTTATCTGCTGGATGAAGCCAATGTTGCTGCTGTTCCCGGAGCGGCTTTCGGCAGTGACGAACACATCCGCTTGTCTTATGCCACTTCTTTGCAAAACATCGAGGAAGGGCTAAAACGCATCAAAAATGCGGTGGGCAGACTGGATTGAGGAATGAGGAAAAATGGGCGGTCTTTTCGGCGTCGTATCGACGACAGATTGTGTGCAGACTCTTTTTTATGGGACTGATTATCATTCCCATTTGGGTACGGAAAATGGCGGCATGGCGATATGGGGTCCCAATGGATTTTATAAAGCCATACATAGTATCTCGCAGGCGCAGTTTAAATCCCGTTTTATTGATGACTACAAAAAAATGGAGGGCGTTTTCGGCATAGGTGCCATTGACGATGAAACGCCTCAACCGTTAATTTTCCGCTCCAAATTTGGTGTTTATTCCCTTGCTGTTTCCGGTCTGATTACGAATAAAGACAAATTGGTCAATGGCCTTCTCAACGACGGAGCCTCTTTCGGCGAGTCATCTGGAGGAGCTGTAAACAATGCGGAGATGGCAGCTTATCTGATAAATCGCGGCGATAATATTGTTGAAGGTATTGCGTCCATGCGCGCATCGGTTGAAGGGTCCATATGTGCACTGGTCTTAACCGCGGAAGGAATTTACGCCGCCAGGGACAAGCTGGGAAGATTTCCTCTGGCGATAGGAAAAAACAAAGATGGGAACAGGAAGTCTTATGTAGTGGCCACGGAAGTAAGTTCTTTTGAAAATTTGGGTTATGAACTGTTGCGTTTCCTGGGACCTGGAGAAATTGTTTTATTAACGCCGGATGGCGTCAAACAAATGAAACCGGAAGGCTCGGAAAAGAAAATTTGTTCCTTCCTTTGGATTTATACCGGTTCTCCCTCCTCAATGTACGACGGCGTTGCCGTGGAGAGTGCTAGAGAGCGCTGCGGCCGCTATTTGGCCAAACGCGATAATGTCCAGGCGGATTTTGTTTCTGGTGTTCCTGATTCCGGGGTTGGTCATGCCATCGGCTACGCCATGGAATCTGGCATTCCCTATCGCCGGCCGTTGGTTAAATATACTCCGGGATACGGCCGTAGCTACACGCCACCCGCTCAGGAAATAAGAAATCTTGTGGCCACCATGAAACTGATTGCGATACGTGATGTTATCAATGGGAATCGGATGATTATTTGCGATGACTCAATTGTTAGAGGCACGCAGCTGAAGAATTACACAATCAAGAAATTATGGGAAAACGGCGCCAAAGAAATTCATATTCGCCCCGCCTGTCCGCCACTTATGTTTCCCTGTATTTATTCTGCCTCCACGAGAACAACCGCGGAACTGGCCAGCCATAAGGCGATTCGCGTCTTGGAAGGTAATGATGTAAAAAATCTTGCCGAATATTTGGACCCCACGTCCCCAAAATACGCAGAGATGGTCGATTGGATAAGACGTGATTTGAATGTTACTTCACTCAAGTACATGACCATTGAAGACATGATTGCCGCCATCGGTCTCCCGGCCGATCAGTTGTGTCTGCATTGCTGGCTGGGCAAATAAAAAAGCACCCCCGGATATTTTATTATTTTGTTTATTAAATTAAACATTGCTCAGGATTAATTCGCATGTTATAAATTTATTGGTAAAAAACTCCTGAGAAAGCGGATGCTTGTGAAATATTCACCCCCGGTTAAAAGAAAAAAAACAGCACAAATAAAGCTGGGTAATGTGCTTATAGGCGGTGGGGCGCCCGTTGTAGTTCAGTCGATGACTGATACGGACACGCGCGATGTGCAAGCGACCGTTGCTCAAATCCAGCAGCTGACAGAAGCCGGCTGTGAGGTTGTCCGCGTAGCCGTTCCCGATACGACTGCTGCGCAGGCAATCGGAGAGATTAAAAAAGAAATAAGAATACCTTTGGTTGCGGATGTTCACTTTGATTACCGACTGGCGCTGACGGCGCAGAAAAATGGGGCCGACGGCATTAGAATCAATCCCGGAAATATCGGCGCCCCGGAAATTCGCAAGATTATCAGGGCCGCAAAAGAATACGGGACGGTTATTCGTCTCGGCGTTAATTCTGGATCACTGGAAAAAGAAGTGGCGCGTAAATATGGCGGGTCTACGGCAGAGGCTTTGGTGGAAAGCGCGCTGCGGAACATTGCTCTTTTTGAAGAAGAAGGTTTTCCGGCGATTAAATTATCGCTGAAATCATCGGATGTTCCGACCATGATTGAGGCGTATCGGATGATTGCCGCCAGAACGGATTATCCGTTGCATTTGGGCGTTACAGAAGCGGGAACTTTGTCGGATGCCGCTGTGAAATCGGCCTTGGGAATTGGAATCCTTCTTTACGAAGGCATCGGTGATACGATCCGTGTTTCCGTTACCGGTAACCCCCTTTGTGAAATTCCTATCGCGTATGGTATCTTACGGTCTTTACGAATCAGGATGGTTGGCCCGGAAATTGTGTCCTGTCCCACCTGTGGGCGTTGTGAGATTGATCTTTGTCAGTTGACCGAAAAGATTCAAAATGGACTTAGTGGTAAAAAGGAATACTTGAAGGTGGCGCTGATGGGTTGTGTTGTCAACGGGCCTGGTGAGGCGGCTGATGCGGATATCGGGATTGCCGGCGGGAAAGGATCGGGCATCCTTTTCAAAAAAGGGAAGGTAGTAAAAAAAGTTAAGGAAGAAGATTTTGTGCCGGTACTGCTGGCGGAAATTAATATGATGCTTGATAAAAGCGAGGAGGTTTAATGCGTTATTCGGAGATGCACTTGCCCACGGTAAGGGAAATTCCCTCCGATGCGGAGGTGGTTAGTCACAAACTGATGGTCAGGGCGGGAATGATTAGAAAATTAACCAGTGGTATATATTCGTACCTGCCCTTGGGTTATCGGGTTGTTCGCAAGGTTGAACAGATTGTGCGGGAAGAAATGGACAAGGCGGGGGCGCAGGAAGTTTATATGCCGATGGTGCAACCGGCAGAGCTTTGGCAAGAGTCTGGTCGTTGGGTGCATTACGGGAAAGAACTGTTGAGATTTCGCGACCGGCATGACCGGTCGTATTGCCTTGGTCCAACGCATGAAGAAGTAATCACCGATCTGGTGCGCAATGACGTAAAAACATACCGTCAGTTACCGCTTAATCTTTATCAGATTCAGACAAAATTCCGTGATGAGATGCGCCCGCGCTTCGGCGTGATGCGCTGTCGCGAATTTGGCATGAAGGACGCTTACAGCTTTGATGCCGATGAGGATGGTGCGGAAAAAAGCTACGAAAAAATGTTTACTGCCTACAATAATATTTTCCGGCGCTGCGGTTTGCGTTTTCGTCCGGTGGAGGCGGATTCGGGCAGTATAGGAGGCAAATATTCCCATGAATTTATGGTCATGGCCGAATCCGGTGAAGACGCAATGGTTTTCTGTACAAAATGTTCATATGCGGCGAACCTGGAAAAAGCGGAAGTTGCCCCTCCGGAGAAAAGACCTGTTTCGGGAAAAGACTGGTTGATGCTGGAGAACGTGCACACGCCGAACGTGCGCACTATCGAGGAAGTCAGTTCTTTTTTGAAGGTAAAGCCAGAGAATATAGTTAAAACCCTGATCTTCAACGCTGACAATAAACCCTGTGCCGTTTTGATCCGCGGCGATCAGGAAGTGAATGAAATAAAAGTGAAGAACTATCTTGGCGCCGATGAACTGGAGTTAGCTGATGATGAAATGATTTTTCGAGTAACGGGTGCACCGCGTGGATTCGCCGGCGCCGTGAATATTAAGGCAAGAATGATTGCTGATTATTCCCTGATGAATATGGTAAATTTTGTCACGGGCGCCAACAAGGAAGATTACCACCTGAAAAATGTCAACATCGGCAGAGATTTTAAGGTAGAGTCGTTTGCTGATTTGCGAGTTGCAGGAGAAAATGACAACTGTCCGCGTTGCGGAGGAAAAGTAAAATTTGCCCGGGGAATTGAGGTGGGACATGTATTCAAGCTAGGCACAAAATACAGCCGGGCAATGAAGGCGATGTATTTGGATAAGGATGGTCAGGAAAAACCTATGATTATGGGGTGTTACGGAATCGGGATAGGAAGAACGGTAGCCGCCTGCATTGAACAAAACAATGATGAATACGGCATTATCTGGCCTATTCCACTGGCGCCATTTCATGTAATTATTACTCCGGTGAATATTAACGAGAAAAGTATATTTGAGGCGGCGAGAAATCTTTATGACCGAATGGTGGCTGAAAATATCGAAGTTATTTTTGATGACCGTGATGAAAGAGCCGGGGTTAAATTCAACGATGCCGATTTAATCGGCATTCCCCTGAGAGTTGTTGTCGGACAAAAGAATTTAGCCCAGAAAAATGTAGAACTCAAAATCAGAAAAACCGGAGAAAACAAAATTGTTAAAATAGACAAAGTTGTCGATGAGGTAAAAATATTTATTAGCCAGGCCTTACAGGCGACGGCGTGAATTTCGCTGTTCAAGCAGACCAGTAAAAATAATGTTACGCATAACTGACATTTTGGATAAAACGCAATCTTACCTGAATCCCGAAGAATTGGAGATGATCAAGAAAGCATACGTTTATTCGGCGACCGTGCATCAGGGACAGGTAAGATTATCCGGCGAGCCGTACTTAACGCATCCGATGGAAGTAGCCGGTATTTTGGCGGATATGAAAATGGATGCTGCTACGATTATCAGTGGATTACTGCACGATACGGTTGAAGACACATTAAGCACTGTTGAACAAATAGAAAATGAGTTTGGCAAGGATGTGGCTTTTCTGGTCAGCGGTTTGACTAAACTAAGCCTTATTTCATTTCGCTCGCAAGAAGAAAGACAGGCGGAAAATTTTCGCAAGATGATTCTGGCCATGTCTTCAGATATACGAATTTTACTGGTGAGGCTGGCCGACCGTATTCACAACATGAGAACACTCCAATATCAACCTCCGGAAAAAAGGATTTACATTGCCCGGGAAACAATCGATGTTTACGCGCCGCTCGCCAACAGGTTGGGAATCAATTGGATGAGAACGGAACTGGAGGATTTGGCCTTTCAGTATTTATTGCCTGACGCTTATAACGAATTATCCGTGCGTGTTGCCAAATCGAAAGAAGCGCGCCATCGGTACACGGAAGAAGTAAAAAAGATGATTTCCTCCGAACTCCAGAAGTATAATATTAAAGGTGAAGTGGAAGGCAGGGCAAAGCATCTGTACGGCATTTATAAAAAAATGCATGAACAACATATTGATTTTGATGAAGTGTATGATTTGATCGCTTTTCGCGTCATTCTTGATGATGAAAAAGAAAAGGGTTGTTATGAAACCCTCAGTGTTGTCCATTCTCTATGGAAGCCTGTTCCGGGCAGATTCAAGGATTATATCGCGATGCCCAAAGCCAATAACTATCAATCGTTGCACACGACGGTTATCGGTCCCTACGGTGAAAGGGTGGAAATACAGATACGTACAAAAGCCATGCACGAATGGGCAGAAAAGGGCATTGCCGCCCACTGGCGCTATAAGGAAGGGCGTGCCTATAAGGACGAGGAAGAAAACCAGATAAAGAAGCTCAGGGAAATACTGGAGATTCAGCAGGAGATAAAGAATCCTAAGGAGTTTATGTCCGATTTACGTTTGGCTTTATTCCCTGAAGAGGTTTATGTCTTTACTCCTCACGGAGATGTCAAGTCTTTTCCCAAAGGGGCTACTCCCATTGATTTTGCTTACAGTATTCATACAGATATCGGTAATCAGTGCATTGGCGCCAAAGTCAACCGTAATATTGTTCCCCTTAAGTATAAGCTGCAGAACGGCGACCGGGTGGAGATAATCACGCAAGCCGGACATCACCCCAGCAAGGATTGGCTGAAATATGTCGTGACGACGCGGGCTATTTCTAAAATACGGAACTGGATTAACGCGGAAGAAAAAAGAAACAGCATTGCGCTGGGGCGTGATTTGCTAGAAAAGGAATTTAAAAAACAAAACTTAAAACTCGGTAATTATGTTAAGTCTGATGAAATCAGAAAAGTGTTTTCCGAATATTCAGTTAACAGTTTGGATGATCTTCTTTCTCAGGTTGGTTTCGGTCGCATTTCTGCCCGTCAGATTGTTAATCATTTCCTGGACAAAGAAGCATTGATTGATGTCGAAAAAAATAAGGAGTGGGAAAGAAAGAAAACAATTGCGCCGCCTTCACTGGGCGTCTCGCTGACGGGGATAGACAATGTGATGGTAAAATTTGCCAAATGCTGCAATCCTATTCCAGGCGATGAAATTGCCGGATATGTTTCGCGAGGAAGAGGTATTACCGTGCATACACGGAGCTGCCCCCATCTCAAAAAATTGGATAAAGAGAGAATCGTTGATGTGCAATGGAACTTGAGCCAGAAGAATGCTTATCCGGTTCATGTAAAGGTTGTTTGCGATGACAGCAAGGGGGTGCTGACAGAAGTGAGTTCGGTCATTTCTTCGTTCGATGTGAATATAAGCTACGCCGAAGTGGAGACGATTAATATGATTGCTACCTGTAATTTTGTTATTGATGTCAACGATCTGCATCAGCTTAACCAGGTAGTGGCGGCAATCAGACAACTTAAATTTGTGAAGTCGGTTATGCGCCTTCGTCAATAAGTTTATTCACGGCTGACGTTACTTTGCTTATTGACAAATAACCTGCTGTGCTATAAGCAGGCGCAAACTTAAAATGGGTGAATAAATGTTTAATAAGACAAAAAAAATATTTTTGCTGACTTTTTTGCTAGTTTCTTTGTTTTGGGGAGGAGTAAATACTTTAACGGCGGCGACGAATAATTACAAAATCGTCGTTGATCCCGCGCACGGCGGATCTGACGCCGGTGTTAAAATAACGGATACAATCAATGAAAAAGATATAACCTTGGCTATTGCTTTGGCCCTACAAACGGAATTGTCCAAAGAAGGGAACATCAAGGTTATATTGTCGCGTGTTTCTGATAAAGATGTGACCGCTGAAAATCGGAAAAAAATCATGCAGGAGAATAAGCCCAATTTTTTTCTAAGTATTCATATTAACAGGGGATTTGGAAAACATGCTTCAGGGTTCGAACTTTACTATCCGGGATTCGGCAAAGCTGCGGCAAGTACAAAGAAAGATGCCAAAGGTCTCAGCCCGGAAAGGATAAAATATTTGAATGAGTCTGTTCGGATGGCGCACCTCATTCAGAGGAATCTCGATTCCGTGTTTCCGCGGATGGGGCGTGGATTACGCGAAGCGGATGTGCCCGTCCTTGAAGGATTGCATTTGCCGGCCTTAGTCGTGGAAATCGGTTTTGCCTCTAATTCCGATGACCGGAAAAAGCTGCTGTCGGCAAAAACACAGAAGGAAATCGCTCGGGCTTTATCCAGAAGCATAAAATCATTTTACAGGTGATACATGTTACAGAGAAACTCTGGAAGAAAATTTGACGCGCTGAGGCCGATAAGCATTGTCAATAATTTCCTCAAAAACGCCGCCGGTTCGGCGCTGGTGGAGTTCGGCAATACGAAAGTTATTTGCGCGGCCACATGGGAGGACAAACCGGCGCCTTTTTTGAAGAATACCGGACAAGGATGGATTACTGCGGAATATTCGATGCTGCCCGCATCAACACAGGTAAGAACACCCAGAGAATCTACGCGGGGAAGGGTTGGTGGAAGAACACACGAAATTCAGAGGCTAATCGGAAGATCATTGCGCGCCGTTACGGAGCTCTCTTCTCTGGGCGAGAAAACAATTTACGTGGATTGCGATGTTCTTCAGGCGGACGGCGGGACGAGAACAGCCTCCATTACCGGAGGTTTCATCGCCCTCGTGGAATTGTTCAAAAAGATGAAGCGGGAGGAACGCATCAAGGAGATTCCTCTCCGGGATTATGTGTCGGCAGTCAGCGTTGGCATTATTGAAAATCAGATACTTCTTGACCTGGAATATGAAGAAGATTCGAAAGCGGATGTTGACATGAATTTTGTCATGACTGGTTCGGGGCGTTTTATAGAAGTGCAGGGTACCGCTGAACGTGCTCCCTTTAATAAGGAGCAACTGGACGAGATGGCCGCTTTGGCCGCGCGAGGTGTTGCCCAGATAATCGCCCTCCAGAAAAAAATTGTGGGTAATTTGACTTGAAAATTGTTTTTGCCTCACGCAATGAGGGGAAGGTAAAAGAAATTAAAAATATGCTCGAAGGATTGAGTGTCGAGCTAATTTCATTGAATAATTACGCAAATATTCCCGAGGTCATTGAAGACGGAGAAAGTTTTTTACAGAACGCACTGAAAAAAGCAAAACTCGTATCGGGAATAACCGGTGAAATAGTTTTAGCCGATGATTCGGGATTGCAGGTTGATATATTGGGGGGGGAACCGGGGATTCACTCCGCACGTTATGCCGGGGATAACGCGACAGATGAACAAAACAACGAAAAACTATTATCAAAACTGAGAGGCATTCCACTGCAAAACAGAGAAGCGTCTTTTTGTTGTGTTTTGGTGCTCTACAGACCGGATGGAAGATACGATTATTTCGAAGGCAAGTGGCGGGGAATTATTGTTGATGAAGCGCGCGGTGATAACGGATTCGGATATGACCCTATTTTTTTTGTGCCGGAGTTAAAAAAAACAGCGGCCGAGTTATCGGCAGCAGTAAAAAACAAGCTAAGTCATCGCGGTCAGGCCTTTGCCCAGTTAAAGGAACGACTGCCGATAATAATTAAGGAAGGAATCGGGGCGTAGCGCAGCCTGGT
>DIEW01000049.1:70419-90106 GCA_002418825.1 Syntrophaceae bacterium UBA5764
TCAAATCCTGCCGCCCCGACCAATAGAAATTTATTTGAAGCGACCAAGAAACGCTAAAAACCCTCCGGCTGTTTTGTTTTTTCCGAAGGGTTTTGCAAAAAAAATTGAACAATTTTCTTGATTATTTTTTATCTTGCAGAAAAATTTAA
This sequence comes from Syntrophaceae bacterium UBA5764, assembly GCA_002418825.1. GTDB lineage: Bacteria > Desulfobacterota > Syntrophia > Syntrophales > Smithellaceae > UBA4810. The sequence goes on from DIEW01000049.1 coordinate 70,569, forward strand.
TTCAACGTGGCGGTTTTTGCTTTGGCCTTCCGGCGTGTTATTGTTTGGCACCGGCTTGGCACTGCCCACACCTTTTATTCCCGCGTTTATTTTTTCCCGCTGCGCCTCCTCATTTTTTGTATGGCGGTCGGTGTGTTAATGGCCAGATTGACATAATCTGCCGTGGTGGCTATTTCCCCACCCGCCACATTGGAACGTTTTCCAATAAGGAAGGATGCCGCCGGCAGTGCCCTTAATTTTAGCATAGAATCCTAGCTTATCCTAAACTTTTGCTATTGTCGTCTTATTGGGTTCCCCCAGCAGCAGGAGAAGGAACTACGATAGTTGCCGCTTGGGCCGCGGGAGGCGCGCCGTAGGTTCTGACCACAATAACCCTGTCGTTTGCCGGCATTTTGGATGAACTCCAAAAATCGCTTCCGTCTTCAGCATAAAAATCCCATTCGATTTTATCCGAATTCAGCTCCGCCGTCCAAACACAGCAGGCCTCACTGGAGATTTGTGGTCCTTCCTGGGGGGCAGAGGTGGTGACTTCTTTCAGGGCCATGATTTCCGCCTTGGTGGGAAGCCTCCAGTCGTTAAACCCGCCTTCTCGAATATTTTTTACTGTATTCAGTACATTTGTTGCGCTGATGTCTGTCGCGGTGTAAATTAACCACTGCAAACCAGTTTTCGAGTCGATGACCGTCCCATTGTTCAATAATTGAAAACGGACAACGATGGGAGTATCCAAAGTTAAAGACCCTCTTTTGTCGGGAGCTTTAATTTTTCTGGTTACTCTTGTTTTCCAAGTGTCGGATTCCAGAGTGATGATGTATTCGAAATCGGGTATTAGCCCAACGACATTGAATATTCCGTCCTCGCCAGTTATTGCCTGTGGCTTGGCGTCGGATGTAGGTTGCGCCGGGTTAAAGACTACAGTCACCCCGGACAGGGGCTGTCCTTGTCCATTGACTACTTTCCCATCAACACCACCATCTTTTTTGCCTCCGCAGGCAAATACTAATGCACTTATTAGCAAAACGAATAACAAGCGATAAACAATTTTCATAAATATTCCTCCTTGCCCTGCAAGTTACTTGTTACGCTGACGAAAACGATTGACGGAAAAACTCCGTCACTTAACATAAGTGTTTGATATGTGTTGTACACTACACAATAATAATAAAATATTCAACAGAAAAAATAATGAATTATCTTGAGTTACCTTTCTGGAATGGCCAACAAAGATTCGACTTCCTTGCGAATTTTGCTCAGACTTTTTTCTGAGTTGGCTTCGAAGCGTAAGACAATAATCGGTTGCGTATTGGAAGAGCGCACCAGCGCCCATCCATCTTTAAAAGGTATGCGCACTCCGTCAATGTCGATGAGGCCGGGATTGTTTTGATAGTGTTGTTTTATTCTTTCGACAACGGAAGCTTTTTTATCGTCGGGGCAATCTACTCTGATTTCCGGTGTGGCGTAGGTTTTGGGTATATCGGAAAGCAACGCGCTGATGCTTTTATTTTCCCTGGAGAGAATTTCCAGCAGACGAAGGGCAGCATAGATGGCATCATCATATCCGAAATAACGGTCAGAAAAAAAGAAATGGCCGCTCATTTCACCACCCAATACTGCTTTTTCTTTTTTCATTTTTGCTTTAATCAGGGAATGTCCCGCTTTCCACATGATGGCCCGTCCGGAATATTTTGCTATATCGTCGTAGAGTGTCTGGGAGCATTTTACTTCGCCGATGATTGTGGAACGGGGGATTTCTTGAAGAATACGGCGGGAAAAGAGAATAAGAAGCTTATCACCCCAGATGATTTCGCCTTTGTCGGAAATGACCCCCAAACGATCGGCATCACCATCGAAAGCGATTCCCAATTCAGCTTTTTGTTTGCCGACAAATTCGATGAGTTGCGTCAAATTTGCTTCCACTGTAGGATCAGGAAAATGATGGGGAAAGTTTCCGTCAGGTTCACAGTTGATGGTTGTTACTCGGCAACCAAAACGCTGTAACAGGGGAACGGCAAAATACCCTCCGACACCGTTGCCGCCGTCAACAACAACTTTTATGGCGCGGTTTATTTTTACATTTTTGAAAAGATATTCCTGGTAAGCGGAAGTAACATCCTGCTGGGTCGAAGAGGCGCTGCCGTTGGAGTAAGCTTTATCTTCCATTATTTTTCTTAGTTCTTGGATCTGCTCCCCGTAAATGGTGTCATATCCGATACAAATTTTAAAGCCGTTGAACTCGGGGGGGTTGTGACTTCCTGTAACCATTACTCCTCCGCCGACATTCAAATGACGTATGGAAAAATAAAGCATGGGTGTGGCGCAAAGGCCGATATCAACCGTATTGATACCGGACTGATTTATGCCGTGAATCAAAAAATCGGCAAATCCTTTTGAGCTTAGACGGCAATCACGTCCGATGGCCATGTTTTTTATTTTATGTCGCCAGGCGTATGTGCCGATCGCCCGGCCGAGATTGAAGACAAATTCTTCATTTAAGTCGTCACCGACAATTCCCCTTACGTCATATTCTCGAAATACGTTGGGATTCATTAAACAAAAGTCCTTTTTGCTTTAATCATAGGTAAAAAAGCATAATCTGTCAAACAGAGAAGATAAAACAAGACAGTTTATGTGGAAACAAGGGTTCCTAAACAGAAAATATTATTTCCGGCGGATAAAGAACCAATCTTCAGCTGATTATTTTTATCAAATCTACTGCGCGGGGTAAAACAAGATCCGCACCCGCCCGCAAAAAATCAATTTCCTGAAAATGTCCTGTCAGCACACCGGCAGTAAAAGTTCCGGCTTGACGGCCAGTTTCTATGTCCAGAGGATGATCTCCGACCATGAGAGTGCTTGTGGGAGTTCCTTTTATCTTTTCCATTACTGTATGCAGATGATGGGGATTAGGTTTTACATTTTTCACAAGATCACGGCAAACAACAGCGTCACAATAAGACAGTATATCGGGAAACGCCTTGAATATTGCCTTTTCGCAGTTTCTTGATACCACAGCGCGGGAGATATTGTGAGCTTTAAGAAAAGTTAACAGTTCTCTGGTATGAGCGAATAACTCACCCTCTTCAGCGGCCCTCAGTTCTATGTTCTCAATGAATGTCATGGCCTTTTCTCTCAGCATTTTCGCTTTTTGTGGTGAATTGGAGTTTAGGATGTCTGTCGCCAGGTTAATCATTTCCAGAACAAAGTTTGTTTTGAACAGATTGGTCTGTATGCCGTACGACGCGATGATTTTGACCACTTCCTCGCGCATACGCTGGAAGTCGATATTGAGTTTGGCTAGCGTGCCATCAAAATCGAAGATTACAGTTTCAATTATGCTGCCATTAATTTTTAGAACGGACATTGATTTAGCGGCTTCCTGAAAGATAATTTTTTGTTATTATTTTTTTAAGTTTTTTGCCGGCAATGTTAGTGGGTAATTGACCGCTGGAAACAACAGTTAGAAAATTGGTGATGATGTGTAAAGTAGCGCCCCAAAGGACATCGTCGTTGCCGTCGTTATCCGAGATTACCAGGCAGGGGAATCTGCTCTGTTCGCCGTAGGCGTTTTCCCCTTCGGGTGTGGTTACGTGAAGCCAGGCGTAATTTGAGCTTTCGAAGAAGAAACTAAGAGGAATTTCCAGAACTTTTTCTACTTCCGCATTGAGTTTATATTTGAAGGGATTGTGAGTCAGACAGACGAGAGGGAAAATTGTTCTGGGAAATGATGTAAGAGAATAGGAAGGCAGGGCGCCTAAGAAGGAGACGTTGAAAGGGCTTAGTCTTATTTCTTCCCATGCTTCACGCAGGGCGTTGGTTAAATAAAGTTGTATCAGCGAGCAGGTTTTCCTGTCCCGAAGATTTAAGTCCTCCGTCCAAGCTCTGTTCATGATGGGGATTATCCCCGTTTTCAGAAAACAGCTCAGGAAATTATCTATTGTCGGAGAAAGCATCCCTCCGGGGCAACTGATATCGCCGCCCTGGGCCACTTTTGCCGAACGTTTAATAAGCTGAAAAACATACTCTGCGTTCCCCCCCACCGTCTTGTAATTTATCAGAACAACGACACTGGCTTCCAAATGAAAAGTTTTTTTCTTGTTGATTTTTTTAATAGCGCCATGTTTTTCAACATAATCCAAATCTATTGATGCTAATTTTGAACGAATCAAAGGTGGGAATAATTCTTTTTGCTGCAGAATAGATAAATCCATAATTAATCCGCCTGGCTGATAATATCGGCAATTACTTTATTATACCAGCAGACCATGGGAAACAAGTTGATAAAACCGCAATGCCCCCCGTATTTCAGCCGAAAAATTTTTAAATAATTATTATCTTCAAGCTGAGCAAAGTCTTTCCGCGGGATCACGGGGTCGTCGTCGGCGATGAATATTGTTACGGGAAGGCGAAAATTTTCAAAAAAATCTTTTTTTAAAGTGTACAGTTGGAAGTAGCTAAGGTAATTAGTGAATTCCGGGTAATAAGGCATGATTGCTTCCGTCAGCTCCATGCATGTTTGTGCTTTCATCATTTTGCTGAAATCATATTTATGAGGGAAAAGTTTTTGTTTCTTTTTTAAGGAACGCTTCCATTTTTTCAGGAAGTACTTGCGGTAAAAAGAATAACCGCTGTCAATGGCCAGTGTTGTTTTATGGGGGTCCAGAGACGGGCTGACGGCAAAAACGCATTTGAGAGCGATGTCCGGCAGGGAAGAATACTTATGCGCGATACGCAGGGCGAAATTTCCTCCCATGGAAAAACCAATTAAATAAGCTGGTTTCCCTGAAGATAGGCTCGTCAAGTAATGCACCGCATCAAATGTTTCTTCCAGCAGAGCACCGTGAAAAAGGCCTTCGTTCAGGTGATGAGAATCTCCATGATCCCTTAAATTAAGCCGGCAGACAGAAAAACCCAATTTATAATAAAAGGCGGCAGCATCGACCATGTAGGCGGAGGAAGAAGAACCTTCCCATCCGTGCAGCAGAATGATCAGGCCTTTAGGCGTGTCGGCCCGCGTCAGAAAAGCAATTAGTCTTGAACCGGTGGAAGTTGCAACGATTATTTCCTCGGAATGGTGCAGTAGCGCTTGTTTGGCCAGTACGCGGATTTTCGAACTGGCCAGAATTGATTGTATGTGGGGATTTCTGATAAGAAGAGAAGGCCGAAAATTATTTTTATCACTTTTCAATAATTTTTTCATAATCCTGTTAAATAAGAAAGGGTTTGAGCATGCGCCCAGACCCTGATTTTTGGTGGCGGTGCAGGGAATTGAACCCCGGACACTACGGATATGAGCCGTATGCTCTAACCAGCTGAGCTACACCGCCTGTGGTGGTTGGTTATCAGTCCGCCCAAGAAGGCGGCAACATGGATTTGCGCGACGCTATATCCAAGAGTGCGATGTTTGTCAATAAATTATTCAGAATCGGTGGTCTCCAATTCATAAACAACGATCACACTTTTATTCTTCAGGGAAATACCAGCGGACAAAACCAAAGCAAGCACGATTTCCGGTTGACCGTCGTTATCCACATCTTTGAAAGCATAGTCGGTAACATAGCCGTTTATTCTCTTTGTTCTCCAATTTTCAATCATTCCTAATCCGTCCCATTCGAGATTGTAGATTTCGCTGGCGGTAAACAGGCTAATGTGTTTAAACAAACGTCCGCTGGAGTCTATATTTTTAACAATAATAATTTCTTTTTTACCGTCATTGTTTGTGTCAAATGTCAAAATGCGCAGATTGGCGTAAGCGCTTCTTTCGTTTTGATCTGGTTTTGTCTTGTCTATGTTAGCTATATAATTATTGCTTCCGCCGTAATGGCTGTCGCTTCGCCAAATGAGGTCTTCGTTGGCAGAAAAGCCTAAAGTGAAAATTCTGGTCAAGTGCTTATTGGTTTTTTCAAAAATGCACAGATAGTCCAGTTCATCCAAGGCAATTACTTTTTCCCCTCCGCCGGTGCCTACATCTGCGATGGTAAGACCGTAAATAGACAGGCCCACGGGTATTTTCATCTTTTGGCCGGGAACGTATTGCCCGTCTTTCCAGACGATTTCATAAATTTGCGTGTCAAAAGGTTTATCCATGCCGAAATCCTGTCCGAGCAATAATGGTATGCCTGAGGGAGTGTCGATTACGCGCAAAAACCAGCGAATACCGGAAGCTATTGTTTGATATTTGCCATCCTTGTATTCGAGGACAAATGATTCGAGTGTTTTGTTGTTTATAGATGTTACAATTATTTCCGGTATGCCGTTGCGGTTGATATCCGCCACATCAACAGAGATATATTGGAGATAAGCCTTTCCGGAGATTCTTTCTACAAGCCATAGCTCTTTCTCTTTTTTCTGATAGATGTAAATATTGTTATTATCTATGACCACAATTTCATTATTCTTGTCATTGTTTACATCCCCGATGTCCATTCCTTTGAACATAGTAGGTATTTGCTGGCTCATCCAGAAGCCGCGGCGGTTGATCGGTTCGGGAGAGTTGATGTATTCCGTATTAATGGCGGAAGTTAATGTGCCTCTTTTGTTTGTTCGCATGCCCGCGATTATTTGAGCTTCACGCGAGGTTCCCGGAGGAAGAGGCCGTGAGACAGTCTTTTCCCCTGTGAGGGGTGCAGGGGGAACTGTCACCGACGATGTCTGCTCCGGAGCTGTTCCCAGTATGTGCTGAACTATTTTTTGAGAAAAATCATTGATTTTAGGCAACACGTCATCAATGTTTTGCGATTGAGTAAAGATGCTGACATCGGATTTGTTGGCGTTAATGTCCACCAATTTGCCGTCGATGCTGATGCTGTTGCCTATTTTAGTTATACTTCCCCATACCACATAGTCCGATCTTAAGTTTTTACCAATGTTATGCACATCGGCTGATGTCAAGTCTTTGAGTTTTATTTTCTTAATTTCTTCCAGCGTGGAGTTTTGCGGGGTGACGTTAATTTTCCCGGGAACAGTTATACGCGTCGAGAGCATATTACTAATTCCATCTTTCAGATAATCAATATTTTCCGCGCTGTGTGTGGCAAAAGGCAAAACTGTTACCGTATATTTATCTTTTGCCCAGAGCGAACCGGTAATCAGAAAAAGAATGCTCAGGCAAAAGATAAATTTGAAATATTTTTTCATGATTATCTCCCTTTTTTTCAATGTTTACGTTTAAATATGGGGGACTTCTAGCATTTTAATGCTTATAATACAAGAATGATTTGGTGAATTCAAGTTTCGGGCTAAGTATCCAGAGGAATTATGTAAAAAAGCACGGCAAAAAAATGGCAGATGCTTCCGGCCAGGACGAAGGAATGCCAGATGGCGTGATTGAAAGGCAGTTTTTTCCAAGCGTAGAAAATTGTGCCCACCGTGTAAATGATGCCTCCGGCAACGAGCCAGAAAATTGCTCCTCCGGAAAGATTTAGAAAGATAGGTTTAATGGCGAAAATAACCAGCCAGCCCATGGCAATATAGGCTAGTGTGGAAAGAATTTTAAAACGGTGAATAAAAAAGGCTTTAAACAATATTCCCAAAACGGTCAGACCCCAAACGATGCCGAAGATAGTCCAGCCCAAAACGCCGCGCACCGCCACAAGCATAAACGGGGTGTATGTGCCGGCGATGAGCACATAAATGCAGGAATGATCAATGATTCTAAAAATATGCTTAATGCGTGGTTGGCGGAAACTGTGATAAAGGGTTGACGCTGTGTAAAGCAGAACCAAGGTGAAACCGAAAATGGTACAGCTGACGACATGACGGGCTTCGCCGTATAAACTGGCAAAGACAATTAGCAGCACCAAACCGGCCAGACTGATGAACGCGCCTGCTCCGTGAATGGCACTATTGAATATTTCTTCTAATACGAGGGTACGCTTTTCCCCGGGTAGAGCAATGTTTTTTTTCATATTTTTAAAACCACACTGGTCACGTATTTTGTTATTGCGAATTTGTCAATCTTTTTCGGACAGTAATTTCATTAATAGGTCTTGACGTAAGGATAAAAATCGTAATAATAATGAAAATCAAGGAGGAGAAAGCGCGATGCTCACGCGTGCTGGCCTGCCGGTTATGAGTAAAAATAGTTTTTAAGGCTACTTTTTAAGGAGGGGCAAGTGATACCGAGATATTCCCGGGAAAAAATGGAAAAAATCTGGGGTCCGGAATACCGTTACCGGAAATGGCTGGACGTGGAAATAGCGGCGTGCGAGGCGATGGTTAAGCTGGGCAAAATGCCCCGGGGTGCTCTGGAAAACATTACCCAGAAGACCTCTGTTGACGTTGCGCGTATCGAAGAAATAGAAGAAACTACCAAGCACGATGTCATCGCTTTTCTGACCTCTTTGACGGAAAAAGTAGGCGAAGACGGACGATTCATTCATATGGGATTAACTTCCTCTGATGTTCTGGATACATCACTCGCCGTTCTTTTAAAAGAAGCAGCTGAAATCTTGCTCGACGATATTGACGAGTTTTTGAAAGTTTTAAAGAAAAAAGCTTTTGAACACAAAAAAACTCTGATGATCGGACGGTCGCACGGCATTCATGCCGAACCGATAACCTTCGGCCTGAAGATGGCATTGTGGTATCAGGAAATGGAAAGAAACCGCGCGCGTCTGGTGCGGGCGAAAGAAACAATAAGCTATGGCAAAATAGCCGGAGCGGTGGGCACTTTCTCTTTTGTGGAACCTTTTGTGGAAGAATATGTCTGCAAAAAGCTGGGATTAAAACCCGCGCCTGTATCTTCGCAAATTGTTCAGCGTGACCGCCACGCCGAATTTTTTACCACGCTGGCGATTATCGCTTCTTCGCTGGATAAATTTGCGCAGGAAATACGCCTTTTGCAGAGAACGGAAGTGCGTGAGGCAGAAGAGTTTTTTTCAACCGGGCAGAAAGGTTCATCAGCGATGCCGCATAAACGCAATCCTGTATTATCGGAAAACATATCGGGGTTAGCCCGCCTTGTTCGATCTTATGCGATAGCGGCGCTGGAAAATGTTGCCTTGTGGCATGAAAGAGATATCAGCCACTCCTCGGTGGAAAGAGTAATTGCGCCGGATGCGACAATTGTCCTGGATTTTATGCTGGGCAGATTTACCAATCTGATGGATAAGCTTGTTGTCTATCCTGAAAGAATGCTGACCAACCTGGAAATGACGCGTGGTGTTATTTTCTCACAAATGGTTTTGCTGACGCTTATCGAAAAAGGAGTGAGCAGGGAAGACGCGTATGCTCTTGTGCAGAAAAATGCGATGAAATCATGGCAGGAAGGATTGGATTTTAAGAAACTGCTGGCGGAGGATATGCTAATAAAAAAACGCTTGGCGCCGCAGGATTTAGATAAAATATTTGACGTGAACAATTTTTTAATTAATCTTGATTTTATTTTCAGCCGTGTTTTCGGTAAATAGAAATAACTGATGTGCTGATTATTGCTTTTTGATAACCGTATCGTGTTCAAAATCCGCGCTCGTCTCAGGATAATCGACGTTATAATGCAGGCCGCGACTTTCTTTACGCCGGCGGCAGGACTGGACAATTAGCTTGGCCAACGTCGTGATATTGCGCAGTTCAATCAGATCCTTTGTTACCCGGTAGTTCCAGTAATATTCGTTTATTTCTTTTTGAATCAGGTCGATACGGCGTTCGGCGCGTTCGAGGCGTTTGTTGGAGCGGACGATTCCCACATAATTCCACATACAGCGTCGTATTTCGTCCCAGTTGTTGGTGATGACTATATTGTCGTCGCTGATCACTGCATCTCCGGGATCCCACGGTGGGATTTGTATGCGGCTGAGTTCTGTCTGGCGAAAAGATTTTGCTATTTTTGTAAAAGCCCGGTGCGCGAAAACAAGTGCTTCCAGAAGCGAGTTGCTGGCCAGTCGGTTTGCCCCGTGCAGGCCGGTGCAGGCAACTTCGCCGCAGGCGAACAAATTATCGATAGAGGTTTTTCCCCAATGGTCAACCGCCACGCCGCCGCAGATGTAATGAGCGGCAGGTGCGACGGGAATCGGGTCGACGGCGATGTCTATTCCGAATTCGAGGCATTTTTCATAAATGTTCGGAAAACGGTTTTTTAGGAAATCACGGTCGCGGTGCGTGATATCCAGCAATACGTATTCATCGCCTGATTTTTTTATTTCTGAATCTATCGCCTTGGCCACAATGTCCCGTGGCGCGAGGCTCTTCATCGGATGATACTTTTCCATAAACGTCGCGCCGTTTTTTAACCTGAGAATTCCTCCCTCGCCGCGCACAGCTTCGCTGATGAGAAAAGCTTTTGCTTCGGGGTGATAAAGGCATGTAGGGTGAAACTGGATAAATTCCATATTGGCGATTTGAGCTCCCGCGCGATAGGCCATCGCCACACCGTCTCCCGTGGCGATATCGGGATTAGTCGTAATCAGATAGACCTTGCCTGCGCCACCAGTGGAAAGGATGGTATATTTTGCGCGGTAGGTGTGGATCTCGTCCTGGTCAATATCTAAAACATAGGCGCCCAGGCAATTTATGGTGTGGCCCGAGGCATCTTTTTGCAGGATTAAATCAATTCCGATATGGTTTTCATAGATTTTGACATTGTTCAGCCCGGCGACTTTTTCGTGCAGGGCGCGCTCGATTTCACGGCCGGTCAAGTCTTTGGCATGCAAAACTCGTCGGCGGGTATGACCGCCTTCCTGTCCGAGATCGTAAGTATAAGGCGGCTCCTCTGATTTTGTGAACTCCACACCCCAGTCGATAAGCTCTTGAATTCGGGGTGGCGCTTCTTTCACGACAAATTCCACCACATCTCTGTGGCAAAGTCCGGCGCCGCAAATAAGAGTGTCGTTTATATGCTCTTCAAAACTGTCGGTTTTGTCCGTAACCGCGGCGATACCGCCCTGCGCGTAGTTTGTATTTGACTCGGATTTTTCCTTTTTAGTGACAATCGCAACACTGCCCAGATTAGCTGCTTTGATGGCCAGACTCAACCCTGCAATGCCGCTGCCAATGATTAAAAAATCTGTTTTAAATTCCATAACGGAGATACCGCTTTGCTAATACAGGTAAAACTTATTTACAAAACGCCTGCGCTTTTATATAAAGATTTTAGATTTTTAGCAAAGAAAATTATTTGTCAGGAAGATAATTTGATAGTTTTAGGCATAGAGTCATCGTGCGATGAAACGGCGGCGGCGGTGGTTAAAGAGGGGAAAATCCTTTCCAACGTAATTGCGTCGCAGATAAAGGAACATAGCCCTTACGGCGGTGTTGTTCCGGAAATCGCTTCACGCAAGCATCTTGAAGCGGTAAGTCCGGTAATTAAGCAGGCATTGTCCGAAGCGGGCGTGCAACTTAAGGATATAGAGGGGATTTCAGTAACACGCGGGCCGGGATTGGTCGGGTCTCTTTTAATCGGTTTATCCGCGGCTAAAGCTATGGCGTGGGCGTTGGATATTCCCTTTGTGGGAGTGAATCATTTGGAAGGGCACATCGCGGCGATATTTCTCACGGACAGAACGCCGTCATTTCCCTTTGTCGCCCTGGTCGTTTCCGGCGGTCATACCAGCATTTATTTGGTGAAAGGTTTTCAAAGTTTTTCTTTGTTGGGGCAGACGCGCGATGACGCGGCTGGAGAGGCTTTTGATAAAGCCGCCAAACTGCTCAATCTCGGCTACCCCGGCGGGGTGGTGATTGATAAGCTGGCCAAAAGCGGGAATCCGCGCGCCTACGCTTTTCCGCGAGCGATGAAGGATTTGCCGGATTTTAGCTTCAGCGGCCTCAAAACTTCCCTGCTGGTCATGCTCAAAAAACGAGGTTGTAATTTCAGTAGTGAAGAGATGCCGGATGTGGCGGCGAGTTATCAGGAGGCTATTGTTGACGTGCTGGTGGAGAAAACTACTCGGGCGGCGAAGGAAAATAGCGTCGGACAAGTTGTGGTTTGCGGTGGCGTTGCGTCCAACAGCAGATTGCGGGAACAATTTGCCCGGGCAGCCGCCTCAGAGAATTTAAGTTTATTCATTCCGCCAATGATTTTATGCACGGATAATGCGGCGATGGTGGCAGCGATTGGTGAAATTTTATTAAAAAGCGGTCGGCGTGATGGGCTTGACCTGAATGCAGTTTCACGCTGGCCTCTTTCCGCACAGAAGTAAAACATGGCTACCCCCAAAGAAATAATTCGTCACTACTGTGTTAAACCGAGAAAAAGACTGGGGCAGTCTTTTCTCTTGGACAAAAATATTATTCGCAAAATCGCCGTTGCGGCGAGAATTTCTCCTGAGGATGTTGTTATTGAAATCGGACCGGGAACAGGTGTGCTTACCGAAGAAATTGTTTCCCTGGCACGCCGGGTAATTGCCGTGGAGCTGGACGAGAAATTGGTTCGGCTGCTGGAGAATAAATTTGCCGACTGCGGCAATATTGAAGTTCGTTGTCAGGACATATTAAAATTCAATTTCAGCTTACCGGCGAAAAAACACAATGTCCAGCTCAAGGTTGTCGGCAACGTTCCTTATTACCTGTCTAGCCCCTTGGTTTTTTACCTGCTGTCTTATCGCCGGGCTATCAGCGATTTTACGTTGATGCTGCAGAAAGAGGTTGTGGACAGGCTGATTGCGTCGCCGAATAACAAAAATTACGGTGTTCCTTCTGTTTTGCTGCAAATGTTTACGGAGGTCGAAAGGCTTTTCGATGTCCCCGAGACATGTTTTTATCCCCGTCCTAAGGTAACGTCTTCCGTTATTCAGGGGAAGTTTCGTGAAAAACCTCTTGTGGATATTGTTGACGAAGAAATTTTTAGCCGGCTGGTGAAAGCAGCCTTTGCCCAGCGCAGGAAAATGTTGATAAATAATTTGAAGAGGACAAATTTGCTGACAGGATGGACGGATGAGGAATTAAACAAGGCGCTGAATGCCGTCGGAATCGACGGTAAAAGAAGAGCGGAAACTTTATCCGTTTGCGAATTCGGACGGCTGTGTAATATTCTGGCGACCGGTAAAAAAACATCAGTAATTCCAAAAATTAGTTGACTAACTTATCTTCAAATATTAATGCTATGCCTAAGGCAAATTATTGAAAAGACATGAAAAATAAATATTTATATATTGAAACATTTGGTTGTCAGATGAATGTCCATGACTCGGAGCAGATGGCGGCGCTTTTGGCAAACTGTGGTTATAAGCTGACGGAGCATTGTCACCAGGCTGACCTGATTTTGTTCAACACATGTTCGATTCGGGAAAAAGCGGAGCAGAAGGCATTCAGCCAGCTGGGCCGGCTGATAACGCTAAAAAAGCGCAATCCGCGGCTTATTGTGGGCTTTGGCGGCTGTCTGGCGCAGCATCTGGGCGCTCATGTTTACGAGCGTTGTGGTGATGTGGATTTTGTTTTTGGCACGCACAATATTCATCTTCTGCCGGAGATGGTCTCTGCGGTGGAGGAAAAGCGTAAAAGAATAACCAGAATCGATTTTCATCCGGTTGTGCATTCAGTGGGCATTTTCGCGCCGCCGCCGCGAGGAGCGGTGAGCGCTTTTGTCACAATCATGCAGGGATGCAATAATTTTTGTGCTTACTGCGTTGTCCCTTATTTGCGCGGGCCGGAGATAAGTCGTTCCCCGGAAGATATCATTGAAGAAATAATGAAACTCGCCGATTGTGGCATTAAAGAAGTCACGCTGTTGGGGCAGAATGTGAATTCATACGGCAAGACCCTTGAGCGTGACGTTAATTTTGCCGCTTTGATTAGAGAAGTCAGTAAAGTCGTTGGCATTGAAAGAATACGCTTTACCACATCGCATCCCAAGGATTTATCNNGAAGAACTGATTAATTGTTTTGCCGAGGAAAAGAAGTTGTGCAAGCATATTCACCTGCCGGTACAGTCGGGATCGAACAAAATTCTTGCGTTGATGAATCGCGGTTATACAGTGGAGGATTATGTGGAAAAAATGGTTCGTCTGCGTCGCGTTTGCCCCGGGATAAGTATTACTTCTGATATTATCGTTGGATTTCCGCAAGAAAGCGAAAAAGATTATCAAGAAACGATTGACATGANNGATGGAAAAAATCAGGTTTGATTCAGTATTTTCGTTCAAATATTCTGAACGCAAAGGCACGGCCGCTTATGGGTTGGGAGGAAAAGTCGCAGAAGCGGAAAAACTGAGGCGTTTAAAAGCATTGCAATCTTTGCAGGATAAATATACCCTGCAAAAGAATAGAGAAATGGAGGGTAGCAGCCAAAAAATATTGGTGGAAGGGACAAGTAGAAATTCTTCCCATGATTTGATGGGCAGGACCAGCTCGTGGAAAATAGTCAATTTTAGGGGTAAGCCAGAGCTATTGGGTAAGCTGGTGGAAGTAAAGATAGTCAATGCATATGTGCACTCTTTAAGAGGGGAAATTATCTAAGGAACAGGAGACTGGTAATGCTGATTGAAATGAAGGTTTCGGGATTGACCATAGATCCTATTACCAATACGCCTATTGTTATATTGAAAAGTATTCAGGACAACAAAGCGATTCCAATTTGGATAGGCCTGTTTGAAGCCAGCGCTATTGCCACGGAACTGGAAAAAATTGTTTTTTCCCGGCCGATGACGCATGATTTATTCAGCGAGTGTTTGAAAAGTCTGAGAGTGGCGATAAATAAAATAGTTATTGAAGATATTCGCAACAACACTTTTTTTGCCAATATTTATTTAAGTCAGGAAGGCAGGGATTATACCATTGATGCCCGGCCGAGTGATGCGATTGCCTTGGCTCTCAGAGCAAGCGCTCCGATATTCGTGAATGAAATTGTTTTGGAAAAATCGCGCAGTATTGATTTCGGTATGAAAATAAGCGACTTGGATAAGTTAAAGGAGGATAAGATAAAGGAATTCTTGGAAAATCTTTCCGCAGAGGATTTCGGCAAGTATAAAATGTAAAAAATTATGGAAAACCTAATGCAGGATTTTCAAACTTATCTGGAAGTGGAACGCAATGTTTCGTCAAACACGCTTAAAGCTTATATCTCTGATGTTCAGGAATTTATTTCCTTTCTCCAAAGCAGCGGTTTGGCAAAAAGCGGACGCGGGATAAAAAATGTGGAAGCTGAGGCTGTCCGGGCTTTTTTGGGGCATTTGTACCGGCAAAAAGTAAAAAAAGTAACGATTAACCGAAAAATATCGTCCTTGCGGGCTTTTTATAAATATCTGTTACGCAACGGTAAAATCAAGAAGAATCCCGTTAGTATGATTCAGTCGCCCAAAACCGAAAAATACATGCCCACTTTTTTGTCGGTTGATGAAACGTTTGAACTCTTGAACGCTTCCGAAGGCAAAAATTCTCTAGATTTGCGGACGCGGGCAATGATGGAATTATTTTATTCTTCCGGCATGCGCTTGAGCGAACTGGCGGCACTCAATGTGACGGACATAGATTTTAATCAGCAGCTGGTCAAAATTCGGGGCAAAGGTCGAAAGGAAAGAATCGTTCCCGTGGGTAAAATGGCGTTGCAGGCGATCAGGGAATATTTGGGAAAAACAGGTGAGTTGAGAAAAAATATTGGTGGAAATGTTTTTGCCGAACCGCTTTTTTTGAACAGCCGGGGTAAGAGGATAACGACACGAAGCATTGCCCGTTTCCTTGACCAGGCAGCCGGAAAAAGCTCACTTGGCCGCAAGATCAGCCCGCATGCGCTCAGGCATAGTTTCGCCACGCATCTTTTGAACGCGGGCGCGGATTTACGCGCCATTCAGGAATTGCTCGGCCACAAGAGCCTTTCCACAACCCAAAAATACACGGCGGTAAATATTAACCGTTTAATGGAAATTTACGATAAAGCTCATCCGCGCGCCAAAAGCAAATGAGGCCAGACCTTTTCCCCGGAAAAAGGTGGAAGAAAAAGATTTAGTCGAATTTATCGTGAGCGGGCGGAGGCGGGTTATTAAGGATTAAATTACATGGAGAAGACAGAGAAAACGATGAAGATAAAAGGCACGACCATACTGGCGGTGAGGCACAAGGGTAGAATCACAGTAGCCGGCGATGGTCAGGTTACACTGGAAGCGACGATTCTGAAACACGGAGCACGTAAAGTGCGCCGCCTTTACAACAATGAAGTTATTGTGGGATTCGCTGGCGCGACGGCGGACGCTTTTACCCTGTTTGACCGGTTTGATCAGAAATTGGAGCAATACAACGGCAACCTGCTGAGAGCGGCTGTGGAGCTGACCAAAGATTGGCGCACCGACCGTGTCTTAAGACATCTGGAGGCGTTGATGATTGCCGTCAATAAAAGCTATTCGCTGATTATTTCCGGTAACGGCGATGTTATTGAATCTGATGATGATGTTATCGCCATTGGTTCCGGCGGTCCTTACGCTCAGGCAGCGGCGCGCGCGCTGGTACGGCATTCAAACTTGTCTTCATCGGAGATTGCCAGAGAGGCAATGAGAATTGCGGCGGAAATTTGTATTTATACCAACGAGAACATAACCATCGAAGAAATAGAAATAAACACGGAAGGCAAAGAAAAGAAAAGCAGTAAAGACAAGAGGCAATAAAAATATGACGGAGACTACTTTAAAACCGCGGGAAATAGTGGAAAGGCTCAATCGGCATATCATCGGCCAGGCGCAGGCGAAACGCGCTGTAGCCATTGCTCTGCGCAATCGTTGGCGCAGGCAGAATGTGCCCAGAGAGCTGGCTGACGAGATTTCCCCGAAAAATATCATTATGATCGGACCCACCGGTGTGGGCAAGACGGAAATAGCGCGGCGTCTGGCCAAGCTGGATAATGCGCCTTTTCTGAAGGTGGAAGCATCCAAGTTTACCGAAGTTGGTTACGTGGGACGCGATGTGGAATCGATTGTTCGCGACTTGGTGGAAATAGCGGTTAATATGGTCAAAATGCAGGAGCAGGAAAGCGTCCGCGCCAAAGCCGCAGAAATCGCGGAAGAAAGACTGCTGGATTTGTTGCTTCCGGCCCGCCCTGCGGAAAAAAAAGTTGGCGACATGTTGGCCGATATAGGCAGCTCTTATGATAAAGGCCAGTCGCTGGAAGAACAGGCCCTTAGTTTCGATGCCACACGGGAGAAATTAAGGCAATTGTTCAAGGCAGGCAAACTTGACCACCGCGTTGTGGAGCTGGAAGTCAGTGAAACGCGCAGCGGCCCCATGATTGAAATATTTTCTGCCGCGGGCATGGAGGATATGGGCCTGAACATCAGGGATATGTTGGGCAATGTATTCCCGCAAAAAAGAAAAAGGCGAATGCTGAAAGTTCCGGAAGCGCTGGAAGTATTGGCGGAAGAAGAGGCGCAAAAACTTGTCGACATGGACAAGGTGACAAAAACGGCTATCGACAGGGTGGAGCAATCGGGCATTGTCTTTCTGGATGAAATAGACAAAATTGTGGGCAGTGATTCGTCGCACGGTCCGGATGTTTCGCGTGAAGGAGTGCAAAGAGATTTGCTGCCCATTGTGGAAGGCTGCGCTGTCAATACACGTTACGGTATGGTAAAAACAGACCATATTCTTTTTATCGCTGCGGGGGCATTCAGTTCCTCCAAGCCCTCGGATTTGATTCCGGAACTGCAAGGGCGTTTTCCGATTCGCGTGGAGCTGGATTCCCTCGGCAAGGAAGAATTTATCAGGATACTTACCGAGCCGAATAACGCCTTGGTGAAGCAATACACGGAGATGATGGCAACCGAAGGAATAAAATTAATTTTCACCAAAGACGCCGTTGCCTCCATCGCGGAAATAGCCACGATTGTCAATGAGAGAACGGAAAATATCGGGGCGCGACGTCTTTACACAATTATGGAAAAATTACTGGACGATATTTCTTTTGACGCGCCGGATATGAAAAACAAAGAAATAAAAATTGACGCCAAAACGGTGGAAAAAAAGCTGGAAGATATCATTGAAGACGAGGATTTGAGCAGATATATTTTATAAACGGGGTAACATTTATGGACAATATATTGGATTCGATGGAGCGGGCGGACATTCTTCTGGAAGCGCTTCCTTATATCCGGCGTTTCTATAATAAAACGATTGTTATTAAATACGGCGGCCACGCCATGGTTGACGAAGATCTGAAAGATAGGTTTGCCAAAGACGTCGTCATGATGAAATATATAGGAATTAACCCCGTTGTTGTGCACGGCGGGGGACCACAAATCGGCGACTTTTTAAAAAAACTGGGCAAGGAATCAAAATTTGTTCAGGGTATGCGCATTACCGATAAAGAAACCATGGACATTGTGGAAATGGTTTTGGTCGGAAAAGTAAACAAAGAGATTGTCGGTTTGATTAATAACCACGGCGGCAAGGCGGTGGGTTTAAGCGGCAAGGACGGCGGATTGATTCTGGCGGAAAAATATCTTTTAAGTGAGGACAAGGCCAAGCACACGCCGCCGGAAATTATTGATATCGGCCTGGTGGGTAAAGTTGTGTCGATCAACGCCCAACTTATTGCCACGCTGGCGCAAAACGGTTTCATCCCCATTGTCGCGCCCACGGGAATTGGCGCGAGGGGAGAAACGTATAATATCAACGCCGATATCGTTGCCGGAGAAATCGCCGCCGCCCTGCAGGCGGAAAAATTGATGCTTTTAACCGATGTGCCGGGCGTCATGGACCAGAACAAGAAGTTGATCAATACAATGAGTTCCAAAAAGGTGCAGAAATTGATTGATGAAGGTGTTGTCGAGGGCGGCATGTATCCCAAGATGAAATGTTGTCTGAAAGCGCTCAAAGGCGGCGTGAAGAAAGCGCATATTGTTGACGGCCGGCTCAAACACGCCATTTTGTTGGAAGTGTTCACCGACAAAGGAATCGGTACTGAAATAGCTTTATAAAAAGAAAGAGAAACTGTTGAAGATGAAGGAAAAAGAAATCACGGCTCTGGCCGATGAAAATATTATGCATACATACCGGCGGTTTCCTGTCGTTTTGGCCCGAGGAAAGGGACAGAAGGTGTGGGACGTAAATGGCAAGGAGTATCTTGATTTTGTCGCCGGCATTGCCGTTTGCAATCTGGGCCATTCTCATCCCGGTGTGATTGACGCGTTGAAGAAACAGCTGGAAAAATTAACCCACGTCTCCAATCTGTACTACACTGAGCCGCAGGCGCGGCTGGCTAAACTCCTGGTGGACAATTCTTTTGCCGACAAGGTATTTTTCTGCAACAGCGGCGCGGAAGCGAATGAGGCGGCCATTAAACTGGCGCGAAAATACGCGCACGAAAATCTCGGTGCGGATAAGTTTGAGCTTATCACGATGAAAGATTCTTTTCATGGCCGGACGATGGCCACAATCACGGCTACCGGTCAGGAGAAATTTCAATTCGGTTTTACGCCGCTTCTGGAAGGGTTCACCTATGTTCCTTTCAATGACCTGAATGCTTTGGAAAAAGCGATTAATAAAAAAACCTGCGGCGTGATGGTGGAGCCGATTCAGGGCGAGGGCGGGGTTAATATTCCTGATGCGCGGTATCTGAAAGAAGTGCGCTCGCTCTGCGATGAGCACAAAATTTTGCTTATTGTGGATGAAGTGCAGACGGGCATTGG
>DIEW01000049.1:90132-98485 GCA_002418825.1 Syntrophaceae bacterium UBA5764
TGGCCAAAGCTTTGGGCAACGGTTTTCCGGTTGGGGCAATGCTGGCCACGGATAAAATCGCCGAGTCTTTCGCGCCCGGAAATCACGCGTCCACCTTCGGCGGAAATCCCCTGGCTATGGCTGCAGCTTTGGCCACGCTGGAAATCATGCTGCAGGAAGGTATTTTGGATAATTGCCGGAAGACGGGGGATTATTTTTTAAAGGAGTTAAAAAAACTGGAAAAAAAGCATGCCCTAATCAATAATGTCCGGGGAAAAGGGTTGATGCTTGCCGTCACGCTGAATATGGAAGCGGCGGAAATTGTCCGGGAATGCATGCAAAAAGGTTTATTGATTAACAGCACAGGAGGAAAAACATTGCGCTTCGTGCCGCCATTGATTATTACCAATAAAGATGTTGATCAGGCTGTTGATATTCTTAATGAAGTGATGGAGGACAAATGAAAAAAGATTTGCTGAATTTCCATGATTTGACAGCGGATGATTTTGCGTTGATCTGGGAAAAGGCTGCAAAACTCAAAAAAGATTTAAAGGAAGGCCGGCCACACGCCTCGTTGCGGGGGAAAACGCTGGGGATGATTTTTGACAAATCCTCCACACGGACGCGTATTTCCTTTGAGGTCGGCATGTATCAACTGGGCGGAATTGCGCTTTTTTTGAGTTCGCGCGACACACAGATCGGGCGCGGCGAAATTATCGCGGATACCGCGCGCATGGCGTCCGTTTATCTCAACGGCATCATGATCCGGACATTCGCTCAGGAAGCGGTAGAAGAATTTGCCCGTTTTGCTACTATTCCCGTTATCAACGGCCTTACGGATCTTTTGCATCCCTGTCAGATATTGAGTGATTTATTCACCATAAAAGAGAAGAAAGGTTCGTATGAAGGGATAAAAGTCGCCTATATTGGTGACGGTAATAATGTCGCCAACTCATGGATAGAAGCTGCCGCCAAATTGCCGTTTGAACTGGCGATTGCCTGCCCGGAAGGTTATGACCCTAACGCTGACGTTATGGCCAAGGCTGTTAAAGAATCAAAAGAAGGGATAAAAATTTATCGCGAGCCTTCTGCCGCGGCAAAAAAAGCCGATGTACTTTATACTGATGTCTGGGCAAGCATGGGCCAGGAAGCGGAAAACGAGGTGAGGAAAAAAGTTTTTAAAAATTACCAGATAAACGCGTCTCTGCTAAAAGAAGCAAAAAAAGGCGCGATGGTTATGCACTGTCTGCCCGCGCACCGGGGAGAAGAAATAACCGCCGAAGTGCTCGAAGGGCCGCAGTCGATTGTCATTGATCAGGCGGAGAATCGCCTGCACGTGCAAAAAGCGATTCTGGAAATATTGTTGTAGGAGGAAAGAAACTTGTCGGCAAAAATAAAGAAAGTAGTTTTGGCTTATTCGGGCGGATTGGACACGTCCGTGATAGTTTGCTGGTTGATTGAAACATACGGGTGTGAAGTTATCTGTTTCGCCGCCGATCTGGGGCAGAAAGAGGAATTGACCGGATTAAAAAAGAAGGCGATAAATACCGGCGCCAGTAAAATTTATGTAGAAGACTTGAGGGAAGAATTCGCGCGTGATTTCGTTTTTCCGGCGCTACGCGCCAACGCGATATATGAAGGAACGTATCTGCTGGGCACTTCCCTGGCGCGGCCTTTGATTGCCAAAAGGCAGATCGAAATCGCCAAAATGGAAAAAGCCGATGCCGTAGCGCACGGCGCGACGGGCAAGGGCAACGATCAGGTGCGCTTTGAGTTGACTTATATAGCGCTGAATCCGTCCATAAAGATTATCTCGCCCTGGAAAGATGAGAAATGGGATTTGAACTCGCGTGAGTTAATGATCGACTACGCGGAAAAGCACAAAATTCCCGTGCCTTTGACCAAGGCAAAGCCCTACAGCTCTGACCGCAACCTTTTGCATATCTCGCATGAAGGGGGAATTCTGGAAGATCCCTGGGCGGAGCCGCCGGAAGATATTTTTGTTTTGACCAAATCACCGGAAAAATCTCCGGATAAGCCAACATATGTGGAAATCGACTTTGTCAAAGGCAATCCCGTGGCGATTAACGGCAAAAAAATGTCGCCGGCTGTTCTCATGGATAAAATTAATCAGATCGCCGGTGAAAACGGCGTGGGCCGTGTGGACATGGTGGAAAACCGTTTTGNNTGAAATCAAGGGGTGTTTATGAGACACCTGGCGGGACGGTCTTATGGGCGGCGCACCGCGCCGTGGAATCACTGACGATGGACCGGGAAGTCATGCTGATACGCGATTCACTCATTCCCAAATACGCGCAGCTTGTCTATAACGGATTCTGGTATTCGCCGGAAATGGAAACGCTGCAAAAATACATAGACGCCACGCAGGAAAATGTTACCGGGACGGCACGAATGAAATTGTATAAAGGAAGCTGTTCGGTGGTGGGACGCAAAGCGCCGCAGTCGCTTTACAGTGAAGATTTCGCCACTTTTGAGAAAGATCAGGTGTACAACCAGATGGACGCGATCGGTTTTATCAAGCTGAACGGCCTGCGCCTGAAAATCCGTCATCTGTTGAAAAGGAAAACCGGCAAAAAATAAAACGCGGGGAATGAAATTATGGCCCAGAATAAAAAACCATGGAGCGGGCGTTTTCAAAAAGCCACAGCCCAAGAGGTGGAAAAATTTACTTCCTCTTTGCATTTCGATTGCCGCCTTTATCCCTATGATATTGAAGGCTCCCTAGCGCACGCGCAGATGCTGGCCGCGCAGGGGATAATATCGCGCGCCGAAGCAAATAAAATATGTTCTGGTTTAAAGAACATTTTACAGGATCTGGAAAAAGGCAAAGTCAAGTTTGATCCCGCCGATGAAGATATCCACATGGCCATAGAGCGGGAATTGACCAGACGCATAGGTTCTGTAGGCGGCAAGCTGCATACGGCCAGAAGCCGCAATGACCAGATTGTTCTGGATATGCGTCTTTTTATGCGTGAACAGACCCAGGAAATTATCAGGCTTATTTCATCGCTGAGGAAGCTATTGGTGAAATTGGCAAAAGAAAATGCAAAGATAATCATGCCCGGATACACGCATCTGCAAAAAGCCCAGCCGGTGCTCTTGGCACATTATTTTCTGGCTTTTTACGAAATGTTTTCCCGTGACGCGGCGCGATTTGCCGACGGCAAAAAAAGGATTGACATATCACCTCTAGGAGCGGCCGCGCTGGCCGGAACCGGCCTGCCCATCGACAGGCGTAAAACAGCGAAAATATTAAAGTTTTCCGCAGTCAGCGAAAACAGTATGGACACGGTAGCAGACCGTGATTTTATCAGTGAGTTTATCTTTGACTGTGCGGTGACCATGATGCATTTGAGCCGTTTTTGCGAGGATTTGGTTTTGTGGTCGTCGGAAGAATTCGGTTTTGTGGAAATTTCCGATGCCTATACAACCGGCAGTTCGATTATGCCGCAGAAAAAAAATCCGGATGTGGCGGAACTGATCAGGGGGAAGACGGCGAGGGTTTATGGAGACCTCATGGCGATAATGACGCTACTCAAGGGTTTGCCCATGACGTATAACCGCGATTTACAGGAAGATAAAGAGCCCTTGTTCGACGCGGTGGATACAACAAAAAACTGTTTGAATATTTTTACGCAGATGCTGGCCAATACCAAATTCAAGGCCGGGAAAATGCGTGTCGCGGCGGAAGAGGGGTTTTGCGCGGCTACCGACATCGCCGAATATCTGGTGAAGAAAGGCGTTGCTTTTCGTAAAGCGCATGAAATTGTCGGCAAAATCGTTGCTTATTGCCTGAAGAATAAAAAGACGCTCGGACAATTGTCGCTGGAAAATTACCGGAAATTTTACGGCGGTTTTTTCACGGATATTCATGATATTATTAAAATCGATAAAGTGGTAAATGCCCGCCGGCATACCGGAGGGACGGCGACGGAGGGTGTTGCGAAGAGGATAAGAGAAATTGAGAAGAAAACCAAGTAAATATAAAATTTGTGTTGTGCTGGCGTTGGTGTTTGTTTTTTTCGGGTGCGGCGTCAAGAATAATCCGATTCCCCGGACATCCATGATTGATTACCGCCCTATGGTTGACAAAATCGAGGCCGTTTCCAAAGATGACGCTGTGGTATTGAGCTGGGAACTTAACGATGAAGATGCGTTAATAAAAAATATTTACATCGAAAGAAGCGAGCAGGGTGCTGCCGGCAACGAATGTCCCGAATGCCCGCAGAAGTTTGAGCGTATCGGTCATCTGGAGATAAGCAAGCCATTGCTGGGAAAACAAAAAACAAAGAAGCAGGGATTTGTCGATACAAAAGTGGAAAAAGGCAAAATATACAATTACCGCTTAATGCTTTGTGATATCGCGGGTGTTTGTCAGGATAAGCCCGCGACTCAGGTAAATTTTAAATAACCAAGGAGTATTGTATGTTCAGAGGAGCGATAGTAGCCATTGTTACGCCTTTTAAAGACGGGAAGGTGGATGAAGAAGCACTGAGGAATCTTATTGAATTCCAAATTGCCAACGGGACGGACGGTATCGTTCCCTGCGGTACTACGGGTGAGTCCAGCACTCTTTCCCATGAGGAGCACGACAGGGTTATCGAAATAACAATTGACGCCGTAAAAAAGCGCGTGCCGGTTATCGCCGGAACGGGGTCCAACAGCACCGCTGAAGCTTTACGACTGACCAAACACGCCCATAAGGTTGGTGCCGACGGCGCGTTGATAGTTTGCCCCTATTATAACCGTCCCACGCAGGAAGGGCTTTATCAGCACTTTAAAACGATTGCTGAAAACGTGCCCATTCCCATAGTTCCATACAATATTCCCGGCCGTACCGGAGTTAATCTTCTGCCACCGATGGTGGCGAAGCTGGCTAAAATAAAAAATATTGTGGGAATCAAAGAGGCATCCGGATCAATTAAGCAGATGAGTGATGTAATTGAGATGTGTCCGGATAATTTTGCGGTATTATCCGGCGATGATAATTTTACTTTACCCCTGCTGGCCATGGGGGGCGCGGGAGTGATTTCCGTGATCTCCAATGTGGCGCCGGCGGATATGGCCGGACTGGTGGACGCGTTTTTTGCCGGTGACATAAAAAAGGCGAAAGACTTACATCATAAAATGTCGCCGCTGATGGAGGCACTTTTTTTTGAAGTCAATCCGATTCCCGTGAAAGCTGCGTTGGTCATGATGGGTAAGATTAAAGAAGAATACAGATTGCCGCTTTGCAAAATGACCGATGTTAACCGGGAAAAACTGAAAAAGGTTATGACTGATTACGGCTTGATTTAATTATTTCGGCGTCAATAATTAATAAAAGGAGATGTATTTGTATGGTTAAAGCCGTCGTTACGGGAGTCGCTGGGAAAATGGGAGGAAGGATCATCAGTCTCATCTCTCCTCTGGAGGATATCAAAGTCGTGGCCGCGGTGGAAGTAGCCCGTCATCCTATTATTGGTCGCGATGTCGGCCAGGCATTGGGGCTGGGAAGAACCGGCGTTTTGGCCTGCGATAAATTAACCGATTGCATAGATAAGGCCGATGTAGTTATTGACTTTACCAATCATGAAGCGTCTTTGAATTATTTAAAAATCGCGGGGGAAAGAAACCGCGCTATTGTCATCGGTTCGACCGGGTTTACCGCCGAGGAAATGAAGGAGGTGAGGGAGCTGGCGAAAAACACGCGCTGTGTCCTGTCGCCCAACATGAGTGTAGGCGTTAATGTGCTTTTGAAAGTACTGGAATACTGCACGGGGATACTGAATGACGATTACGACGTGGAAATAATCGAGGCGCATCATCACCTGAAAAAGGATGCTCCGAGCGGAACGGCGATGCGGATGGCCCAAGTTATTGCGGAAAAATTGGGACGTGACCTGGAAAAGGACGCGGTTTATATGCGGCGGGGCATAATCGGGGAAAGAACGAAAAATGAAATAGGCATACAGACGATTCGTGCCGGTGATATTGTCGGAGAACATACGGTAATTTTCGGGGGAACGGGGGAAAGATTGGAATTCATTCATCGCGCCCACAGCAGGGATAACTTTGCCAAAGGAGCAATTCGCGCGGCAAAATGGATTGTCAATCAGAAAAACGGTCTTTACGATATGCAAGATGTTTTGGGGTTGAGATAAGGAGATCGCTTTTTAAGTTGCGTTCGGTTGTCTGTCATATAGGAATCGGTTCCAATTTGGGAGATGCCCTGGAAAACTGTAAGAGCGCCGTGAAAAAAATTTCACGAACAGACTTCGTATCGCTGATTGCTTCCTCTTCATTTTACAAAACCGATCCGGTGGGTGATGAAAGGCAAAATTATTTTATCAATGCTGTGGTGGAAATCATGACAACCCTCAGCGCAGAAGAATTATTGAAAGCGTTGCAGAAGATCGAGGCAGGCATGGGGCGGAAAAGAACGATAAAAGGAGGCCCGCGGGTAATCGATTTGGACATACTCTTTTACGGGCAGGATATCATAAAACGAAACGATTTGTCCGTGCCGCATCCCGAAATGCACAAGCGTCGTTTTGTTCTGGAGCCGCTGAACGAAATAGCCTCTTATTTTATCCATCCGGTTTATGGTGTTTCCGTACGCGGCCTAAAGGAAAGACTTGATGATAATAAAAGCGTGCGGCTAATTGAAAGACCGGTAACGCATGGAAGACACTAATGTTTTTACGGGTATTGATATTTATAATCTTGATTTTTCTGGTGTATAGGATAATAACTTCCATGCGGCGGGCGCGCTTGTCGAAAAATGAATCGGAACGGGTAATTCCCCCGCAGCCTTCAGCGGAAGATTTGGTGGAAGACCCGGTATGCCGGAAGAACGTTCCGGTAAGTCAGGCCTATAAGAAAGAAATTTCGGGCAGGATTTATTATTTTTGTTCCAAGCACTGCTGTGATAAATATATGTCGTCGGAAGACAGGTAAACAGGGGAGGGGCTATGAAGTTTTTTATAGACACCGCGAATATTGAAGAGATAAAGGAAGGTCTGAAGCTGGGCATGGTGGATGGCGTGACCACGAATCCGTCGCTTATCGCCAAGGAGAAAAAAGGTTTTGAACTTGTCGTTAAGGAAATATTAAAAAACGTGGAGGGTCCTGTAAGCCTGGAAGTCGTGAGCATGGAAGCGAAAGCCATGTTCGAGGAGGGGAAAAAACTGGCGCAGTGGGGGGATAACGTGGTCATTAAGGTGCCTCTTTGTACGGAGGGATTGAAGGCGACGAAAATGTTCGCCGCTGCCGGTATAGACGTCAATGAAACATTGATCTTTTCACCGCTGCAGGCGCTGATGGCGGCAAAAGCTGGCGCGCGTTACGTCAGCCCTTTTGTCGGGCGTCTTGACGACATCGCCCACGACGGCATGGAGCTGGTGGAACAAATCCTGACAATTTTTGATAATTATGGATTTGACACGGAGGTCATTGTCGCCAGTATCAGGCACCCCCGGCATGTTCTGGAAGCTGCTCTAATGGGCGCGGATATCGCCACCATTCCTTTTAAGGTGATTAAACAATTGACGCAGCATCCGCTTACGGATAAAGGAATTGAAATGTTTTTGGAAGACTGGAAGAAAGTTCCCCTGAAATAAAAAAATACGGTTTTGAAACATGTTTATCAAACGCGAGATATTTAGCCTGCCGAATATTATAACAATGATAAGAATCGGAATGGTTCCCTTCCTTTTCATTTTGCTTTTATCGCCGGGAAAATTCTGGAGCCTGGTTCTGGCGATATTGTTTGTCGTTGCTTCTTTGACCGATTTGATTGACGGATATATCGCCCGAAAGTATTCTATGGTTACCACGCTGGGCAAATTTCTGGACCCGATTGCCGACAAACTTTTGGTCAACACGGCGATGATTCTGATGATCCCTATCGGGAGGATACCCGCGTGGATTGTAGCCATAACCATTATCAGGGATTTGCTTGTGGACTGGATAAGAACCGCGTCTTCTTCAGAGGGGTTTGTCATCCAGGCCAGCTTGTTGGGCAAGCAAAAGATGCTGGCCCAAATCATAGCCGTTACAGCGTTGCTGATTCATTACACGATTTTCGGTATTAATGCCCATGCTGTGGGTATTATAATTTTGTATGTCGCGTTATTTTTCACCGTTATTTCTGGAGCTGATTATTTTATAAAATATTACCGTCATTATTCGGAAAAATAATTCAAGCGCACAATTATTTATACGCAGAAACGGTCCGACAGAGGGATGCGGACGGGTAAAATCATTAAATTTATATAGAAGCTTAGCGGTAACGGGGCATTTTCTTATTGACAAGAGTATTCTTTTTAGATAGTTACTTTGCGCTTTCATGAGCGGGCGTAACTCAGTGGTA
>DIEW01000049.1:98545-108725 GCA_002418825.1 Syntrophaceae bacterium UBA5764
GGTCTGCAAAACCGTTATTCTCCGGTTCGAATCCGGATGCCGCCTCCAGCTTAAACCAAGAAGCCGATTCGTAAAGAATCGGCTTCTTTTTCAGATGTGAACAAAAGTGAAATGGCGAAGTGTTTGTTAAAAAAATGCTGAGAAAAGAGACAGCAGTAAAAATTTTAAAAAATGATGTAAGGGCAACATAATTTGTTGCATTAAGTGAAGTATCTTGATATAATTAATATTATTTATTTGTGCGGTGCGTTTTCAAAATAAAATTTTTGAAGGAGAAATTTTGGCTCGCACTAGTGATATTGATTCAACAGAGAAACTTCTCAATGTAATCCGTGGGCAAGACCAGGGCTTGCCGGGGAGGCGGGATAAGGAGAAAATTACCCCTTCACGAAAAAAAACGGAAAATATTTCAGCTGTTTACAAGTTCAAAAGCACTGCGGACAAGAAACGCTACACAATTGGAGTCGATTTTGGACAGGGCTTCATCAGTTTAGCCAAAACGGTTAAAACGTCGGACGGCCGTCCGATGTTGCTTGATCATAAAATAATTAAGTATGACCATTTAACGTCAAAAAACTCCCCTGAATTCAATTCAATATTGAAGTCAGCATTGAATTCTTTTTGTGGCTCCTTCGCTAACTGCAGCATTTGGACAATGGTTACCGCGGGCGAGGCCAATGTCAGTTATTTAAAAGTTCCCCGCGTACCGAAAAAACAATTGCCAAATGTTGTTTATTGGACGGCAAAAAAGGAGCTTTCCTTTGACGATAAGGATTCCGTATTTGATTTTGAGTTGCAGGGAGAAATAACGGATCAGGGTATCCCCAAATACCTGGTGATGGTTTACGCGGCGCCCAAAGCGGAAATTGAAGGCATTAAAGCTTTATTTTCGGATATCGGAGTTCCCCTAGCCGGAATTACACTGGCGCCTTTTGCCGTTCAGAATATTTTTCGTTCCGGCTGGAGGGGACATGATGAAGGCGCTTTTGCCGCTTTGTATGTCGGTGATGATTTTTCCCGCATTGACATTTATCAAGGGGAGAACCTCGCCATGACTCGCGTCGTCAAAACAGGCATCAGCAGCATGGTGGAGGCCATTGCCGATGCGTATGTCGAAAAAGAAAAAAAGTTCAAACTGGAAGCGGACGAGGCAAAAAAAATTCTTTTCAGTCTTGGCCCCGATTCGGAAAAATTGTCCAGAACAGATGCCGGCTTCGGTTTGCGCGAAGAAGAAATTATGGAAATGATCTTTCCGGTATGGGAAAGGCTGGCGCGCCAGATTGAGCGTACACTGCAATATTACACGTCTTCGGTGGGCTATAAAAAAGTCGAAAGTTTCTATATCGCTTCCAGCATGAACGCTTACAATCCGCTGGTCATTTACATGAACGACCAGTTGGGTATAACAACCGAATATTTTGACCTTTTTTCTGATCCGGCATCATATCCGGCGGCCGAATCATTGAACCTATCGGAAAGGATTTTGCTGGTTTCCGCTTCGGGTCTTTCGCTGTCCGATAGCAAACGCACCCCGAACGCGATTTTTACCTATCTGGATAAAAATAAGGCGATACGGGTAGCGCGCATCAACAGGGGGATATTCGCTTCTTTTGCCGCGGCTTTGATTGTATGTATTGTTGCCATAGTGTATCAGGCGGTCGAAATGAGCAGCCTGAGCGCGAAGCGCGCGCAGAAGGAAAAGGAACTCTCCATGTATAACCCCGTTTTGACGCCGCAGCAAATATCCCAAATGGATGATGATGTAAAAAAATACAGGCAAAACTCCCAGCAGTACGCGCGCAGATACCTGGGCACGGCAGCGATAGGGGAGATTTCGTCTCTTACACCGGACAATATAAAACTAATAAATTTGAAAGTAAGTATGCCGGGTGGCGCAACCGCGGCGGTCACCGGCAAAACGGCGCCGCAGGTTCCCGAAGATCTTGTTGTGGAAGGAGTAATTTTTGGAGAGCGCGACATGCTGGAATCATTGCTGGCGCAGTACGTGATGAAACTTGAAAACTCGCCGCTGTTTGCGAAAATCGCGGTGAAAAAGAAAGAAATGAACACTTTTAGAAAAAGCGAAGTACTTCATTTTACTCTCAATGCCCGGATGGGTTAGCTGTTATGAATAAATTTAATTTTAACATACCGCAAAAAAGTCTTTGGTACCTGCTTGTCTGCGGCGGAATTATCCTGTTGCTTGTTTTAGCCGGCATTTTCCCTCTTTACAGGTACAATGCCATTCAGGCCAAGGAAATCAAGAATCTGGAGAGCCAGCTGCGCGCGCAAGAAGAGCTGGGGCCTATTTACCTACAGCTGATGGCGACAATGAAAAACAAAAAAGAGTTTACTTTGCCTTATCCGGTAAAAAGAGCGGTATTACGCGAGGAAGCGGGAAAGTTTCCCGATGTTTTTAAGGCGATAGCGGAAAAATCCGGTTTGCGAATGGTGTCGATTACGCCGGACTTACGCATGCTGACGGAAAAGCCGCCCTATCTTTTGCAGCATGCCGTGGTGAGGGGGGAATTTGCCGATTTCAGAAACCTGCTGATTGAGCTGGGAAAGGTGCCGTACCTGGAAAAAATTGAGGAAATCAGTGTCCGGCAGCTTCCCGATACGATGGAGCTAAAGGCGGAAATATGGCTGGCTGTTACGGGTCTTTAGAGTAATATTTTATATGGCTAAATTAAACAAAAGACAAATTATCATCCTGGCCGTCGCCGCTTTGGCGGTTTTATATGCGGCTTACGAATTATTGATTGCCAGCCCGGCCGGTAAAAAAGCGGCGAGCGTAGTGGATTCCGCAAATATAGATACTTTAGTGAGCAATTTACAAAAAGATTTGACCAAAAATATTATTGCCGGCACAGACGTCTACATTATAGCGAAGGCGGAAGCAGGCTGGCAGAAGAATCCGTTTTGGGAAAAAAGCGCATTTAAAGAATGGGCGGCAAAAGACGCGCCGGTTTCTCCTTCCGAAACCAGGATAGTCTATTCGGGATACGTTGATTCCGGAAGAAGGAGATTGGCCGTTATCAACGGTTGTGAATACCGCGAGGGTGAGCAACTGGAAATGGAAGGGTTTTTCTTGAAAAAGATTATGCCGTTTCATATCCTGGTTGTAAACAAAAACACGGGAAGCGAGATAGAGATTCCCATACAAGAATAAAAATCAGCGGGGGGAGGTTTTTATCTTGAAATGCTTAAGCTTTAATAAAAAGATGTTGCAGGGAGCGTCGGTTGTTTTTTTGCTGCTGCTGTTTTTCGGCTGCGCCAGTTCAAAAGAACAAAAAAAAGACGCTTTCTTTGAAAAATGGTCAACGATGGCCGAAACATCGCAGGGGCACTCCGTAGCGATGGAGCCGAGAAAGATTGACGTGAATAATCTGAAAGCCAGGGCCAAAGTCGCTCCCACGCTGGTGACCGAAGGCAGAAAACTGCCGACTAAGCCGATAAATCTCACCATGAGGCAGGCGGAGCTTCGTTCCGTACTGCGGGCGATGGCCAAGTCTGTTGATTTAAATATTCTGGTGAAAAATGATTTAGAGGGGCAAGTTAATGTGGACTTCCAGGGCGTTCCCTGGGACCAGGCTTTTACCGGCCTTCTGCGCACGCACGCGCTGTCTTACGTTTGGGAAGGAGAAGTGCTTCTGGTAAAGACGATCGACGATATTGAGCAGGACCTGAAACGAAAAGTCCAAATGCGCGATATTCGCTGGGTGGAACCGTTGCTGCAGCCGGTAGTGATAAAGATAAACTTCGCCGACCCGAAAAAACTTGTTGTGATGCTGCAGGAGTTTCTCACGAAGGACAAAGACGGCAAAGCGCTTGGTTCGGTCAAGCTTGATGAACACTCCAACTCGCTGATTATTTCCGCCATCGAGGAGGATCTGGTAAAAATGCTGGCAATCATTGAAGAGGTGGATAAACCGACGCCGCAGATATTGATTAAGGCAAATATCGTGGAAACCACCAAAAATGTCGCCCGCGACTTAGGCGTTATGTGGGGCGGCATGTACACGAAGAGAGATGTTTATTTAACTCCCGGAGGAACCCAGCCTGAAGGAGGCAGCCCGGGCCAGTATGACCCCACGGTGGGAGGGAAAGGCATTGGCGGTCACGGTTTCGCTTCCTTTTTCCCCATTGCCGATATAGCGTCGGCCGCGGGAGCCGGCTCTTTGGGGCTGATTATCGGAAAAATCGGCGGCAATTTACTGGAAATTCAGCTGCAGGCGCTGCAACAGGACAACAAACTGAATATTCTTTCCAGCCCTTCCATCACCACCCTAGATAACCAGAAGGCGTACACGGAGAACGGGGAAAAAGTACCCTACGTGAGCAGAGAAACTGATGCCAGCGGCAATATAACCAGAACGGTGAAATTTGAAGACGTTGTCTTGCGCCTGGAGATCACGCCACATGTTATCGACGGCAAAAATCTGAAGATGACCATTCTCGTAAAGAAAGACGAAGTGGACCCGCAGCGGAACGTGGAAGGCAATCCTTACATCATCAAGAAGCAGACGGAAACGGTTTTGATTGTGGAAGACGGCGAAACCATAGTTATTTCCGGGTTGACCAAGCAGAGAACGGCCACGGGAGATGCCGGCTGGCCCTTGTTCAAGGATATTCCGATACTCGGCTATCTTTTTAAAACGGACAGCAAAAGTGAAGATATGGAAGAAGTGCTGATTTTTATCACGCCCCATATTTTGCAGACGGCGCTGAGTTCGAGTCAGACACCGGCGCAGGGAGTGAAGTAAGGAGTAAGGGCAAAAGCATATCACAAAAGAATAAAACGAGAACACGGAACGGTATAATCTACCGGCCGCTTGATGAAAGAAAAAAAATAATGGCGGTTAAAAATGGCCTATTACAATATTTTTAATTTTAAAAAAGAGCCGTTTTCCAATTCGCCGGAGCCGGAATTTCTTTTTTCGTCCCCGCAGCATTTAGGCTGTCTGCAAAAGCTGGAATTGTCGGTAAGGCTGCACCGGGGTTTAAGCGTGGTTATCGGAGATATCGGCACGGGGAAGACAACCCTTTGTCGCAAGCTCATCCAGAATTTATCCCCCACGGAAGCTCAGCCCGAGGAAATCGAAACCCATCTTTTACTCGATCCGTCATTCAGCAACAATATCGAATTTCTGCAGAAGTTCTGCGAAATGCTGGGAATTAAAGACCGCCAGAACGAGCAGAGCGAATGGGAGCTGAAAGAAAAAATAAAAAATTATCTTTTTGCCAAAGGCGTTGACGAGGGCAAAATTGTTGTTCTGATTATCGATGAAGGGCAAAAAATCTGCGAAGGCTGCCTGGAAGTATTGCGGGAGTTTCTCAACTACGAAACGAACGATTGCAAATTGCTGCAGATAATAATTTTTGCGCAAAAAGAATTCAGAGCGCTTCTTAAAAAGCGCCCGAATCTTGCCGACCGGGTCAATGTATTTTATCATTTGAAGCCGCTGAATTTCAAACAGACGCGGGCCATGATAAAATACCGTATGTCCGTGGCCAGAAACTTTGAAATAGCGCCTCCCGTATTCAGCCGGCTGAGTTTCGCGGCGGTATATTTGTCCACCGGCGGTTACCCGCGCAAGATTGTTTCCCTGTGTCATGACGTAATCATCAAGCTGATTATCCGTAACCGGCAGAGGGCGGGCTGGTTCTTTGTCCGGAACTGCGTGAAAGACATGGCGGCGCCCGCATTCCAGAAAATAAAGTGGGCGGCGGTAAGCCTGGCGGTTATACTGGCGCTTGTTTTTTCCGCAAGAGCAATCATTTCCGAATATGACAAGCTTCAGGAAGCACGCAAGGGGTCTGCGGCGTCGGCTGCCGCCGGTGATAACCAGGCAACGGCTGTCGTCGGCAGTTCTTTTT
This sequence comes from Syntrophaceae bacterium UBA5764, assembly GCA_002418825.1. Lineage (GTDB taxonomy): Bacteria > Desulfobacterota > Syntrophia > Syntrophales > Smithellaceae > UBA4810. The sequence goes on from DIEW01000049.1 coordinate 104,426, forward strand.
CGCTTCCGGACGGGGACGTGACCGGACAAGGGAAAGGGCTGGAGGGGAAAGCGGCTGTTTCTCTCGGCGTGATGACCATGAAAAAAGGAATGACTCTCTGGTGGATTCTTTATGACATGTATGGCGACACAGGTCAGGAGATAATGGATGCGGTGCTGAAAGTTAATCCGCAGATTAAGAACGAGGAACAGATGCAGCAGGAATGCGAAATCACCCTTCCTTTGATTACGGCGCAGGCCGCCACCTTTAAAAACGGAAAATTCGTCGTGTTTCTGGAAGAAGGTGAAGATATTGGAAAAATTTATGATTTTTTTAATAAAAACCGTTATCTCAGCATTTCCCCGCCCCTGGTTTTTTCTCCTTGCTGGAACACATTAAGAAATTCCGTCAAATTTGCCGTGGTTTTGGACAGGAATTTCGACACCGTCGAAGAAGCGGTGGAAGCAATAAGAAGGCTACCGCCGGAATTGGCCAGCGGGGCGAGAATCGTATCATCGTGGGATGAGGGAACGGTATTTTTAAATCATCGGGCTTTGCAGAGTTGAGCGCCGAGATATCAGGGAGGTTTAATGAGGGCAAAAAAGCGTTTGGGTGAAATGCTGGTGGAAGCCGGTCTTTTGTCCGAGGAGAAGCTGAAAAAAGCTTTAGTCGAACAAAGGAAGGAAGGATTGAAGCTCGGCCAGTATTTGGCGCGTTCGGGAATCGTCAACGAACAGGAAATAATAGACCTGCTCAGCCGGCAGCTGGGCATTCAAAAATATCATCCTGATAATTTTCCCCTGGATGTTTCTCTGGTGAATTTAATACCCATAGAAACAGCCCAGAAATATCAGGTTGCGCCTCTGAAGAAGAAAGGGCGGCTGCTCAGCGTCGCCGTTGTTGACCCTCTGGATATCAATGCCCTGGACACCATCGAGGTTTTGGCCAACGCCGAGGTGGAACCGGTAATCTGCACGGAAAGGGAACTCAATAAAATTATCGACAGTCTTTACGGCATGCAGTCCGGCCTCGGCGGCATCATGGAGACAATGGAAATAGAAGAAAGTGGTCAGGCCGCGGCGGAAGAGCAGGCCAAGGAAGAGGTGCAGATAAACACTCTGCAGGATATGGCGGGCGAAGCTCCGGTCATCCGTCTGGTCAATTCCATTTTTGCCCAGGCGATACGCGACGGAGCCAGCGATATTCATATCAGTCCCCAGCAGAATACCGTGCAGCTGCGTTTTCGCATTGACGGCAAGCTGCTGGACGTTCCCTCGCCGCCCAAATCTCTTTTTCTGCCTATTGCCGCCCGCATGAAAATTCTGGCCAACATGGATATTACCGTATCCAGAATACCCCAGGACGGACGCTTTACGCTGAGAATAGAAAAAAAGGAAATCAACGTCAGGGTTTCTTCCCTGCCGACCATTTACGGCGAAAATCTCGTGCTGCGCCTTTTGGACATGAGCGGCGGAATTTACACGCTGGACCGTCTGGGTATGTCCGCCGAGGATATGGAGAAGATAGAAAGAATGAGCGGTAAACCTTACGGGCTGATTTTGAGCACCGGGCCAACCGGCAGCGGCAAAAGCACCAGCCTTTACGCCATCTTAAACTCCATAAACAAACCGGATATCAATATCATCACNNCGCGACAAAGCCGAGCAGTTTGCTTTGGAGGCGCTGGGGTTTTCGCCGCGAAATCTTGAAAAGATTAAAAACGCGATCACCCGGCCGCACGGAATGATTTTGGCGGCAGGACCAACCGGAAGCGGAAAAACCACCACGCTCTACGCCTTGCTGAAAAAATTAAACACTCGCGATGTTTCCATTGTTACCATTGAAGATCCGGTGGAATACGCGATTGATGGCGTGCGGCAAATCCAAACTAATTCGCGCGCCGGTTTGACGTTTGCTTCGGGATTGCGCGGAGTTTTGCGCCAGGACCCCGACATTATTATGGTGGGTGAAATTCGCGACGCGGAAACCGCCGCCATATCAGTGCAGGCCGCGCAAACGGGGCATCGGGTTTTAAGCACCGTGCATACAAACGATGCCGCCGGCGCGATAACCAGGTTCATGGACATGGGCATCGAGCCTTTCCTGATTTCGTCGGTTCTGCTGGTTTCTTTTGCCCAGCGTTTAGTGCGCACGGTATGTCCCTATTGCAAGGAAAGTTATCAGCCGCCGGAAGGGGCTTTGCTTTCTTTCGGCATCACGGCGGAAAAAGCACGTAACGCGAATTTTCAGCGCGGCAAAGGCTGTTATCAGTGCAAAAACACCGGCTACAAGGGAAGAACGGGGCTTTTTGAAGTATTGGTGAACGATGAGATGGTGCAGGACATGATTCTGAAGCGGAAATCCAGCCAGGAAATCGCGCGTGCGGCGCTCGAAACCGGCAGGCTCAGAACGCTCAAGGAAGATGCGGCGCAAAAGGTAATGCGGGGTATTACCACGCTGGAAGAAGCCGCTTCTGCCGTTATGACGTGATAATGATGGGGAAATGCAATGCCGACATTCGGTTATAAGGCCTTAAACGAGAGCGGGAATAAAGTTACGGGGGAGGTCGAGGCGGCCACCGTGGAGGAGGCGACCAATATACTGGTGGCGCGCGGTCTGATTCCCGAAAAGATAGGAGACAGGACCGCGGGGATGAAATCCGGGATGGCGTTTTTTTCCGGTCGCGTCAAAGTTGCGGACCTGATACTCTTTACGAAGCAGTTTCGTTCCATGCTCAGCGCGGGCGTGGCGATACTCAGGCTCTTGCAGGTGCTGGAAACGCAGACGCAGAGCCGCGTGCTGAAAGACACGATAGGAAAAATCGTTGTGGATATCAGGGGGGGCGCGACCCTTTCCGAAGCGCTGCAGAAGTTTCCCCGCATATTTTCCCCCCTGTATTGCGCGATGATCAGAGCGGGAGAACTGAGCGGTAATCTGCCCAGCGTCCTTGACCGGTTGATTTATATCATCGAGCACGAGACCAAGGTAAAAAACGACATCAAATCCGCCCTGAGATATCCGCTGGTCGTCGTCATCGCCCTGAGCATCGCCTTTATTGTGCTTCTTACTTTTGTTATTCCCGTGTTTGCCAACATGTTTAAAAAAACCGGGCTGGAATTGCCGCTCCCCACGCAGATTGCCATAATGCTTTACAATTTTCTGTCCAATTACTGGTATGTGGTTTTGGGCGTGTTGGTGGTAATTGTTTTTGCTCTGGCCGCTTATTTCCGAACGTCGCAGGGAAAATTCGTGCGCGATTCTTTTCTGCTGCGGCTTCCCGTTCTGGGGCCGCTGTTTCAAAAGGCGGCTCTTTCCCGTTTTGCCAGCATCTTCGCCATTTTGCAGACCAGCGGCGTCCCGGTACTGCAGTCGATTTCCATTTTATCGGAAACCATCGGCAACGAGGCGATCGCGCGCGCCTTTGAGCATCTGCGCGAGCGCATTGAGGAAGGAGCGGGGATTTCCGCGCCGCTGAAAACTTCCCGCTATTTTACGCCGATGGTGGTGGATATGATCGCCATTGGCGAGGAATCAGGCAACCTCGACGAAATGCTGCGCGAAATAACAAAGCATTATGATGACGAAGTGGAATACGCGGTTAAAGGGCTTTCCGACGCGATTGGTCCCGTACTGATTGTGGGTCTGGCCGCCGTGGTTGGTTTTTTCGCCCTCGCCATCTTTATGCCCATGTGGGATTTGACGAAGATGGTCAGACGATAGGATAAAGAATGAAAAAAAAATATTATGTAAATCTTTATATACTTATTCCGCTCATTTACACCGGAATAATGATTATTGGCGCCGTTCTGGCCTGGTGGCTGTCGGGCCGATACGCCGCGGGCGGCGATTATCCCGGCGTGTTTGGTTTTACCGGTTTAGTCCTCTTCCTCAGTGTTTTGACATTTGCCGTAAGCGTGCTGATAATCCGCCGTCTTTTGAAGCCTCTTGTTCAGTTTTTCGAACACACGCAGGAAAATCCCGTTTTAAAAAATGCTTTTCCAGCGAGCACGGGAAAAATAACCGACGATGTCGATGGTTTGGAAAAGGTATTCAAAAATGTGGTGAACATTTTGAGTCTGGTCGAGGCGAAGGAATTGTTTCCGGACATTGTCGGCGCGAGCCCCGCGATGCGCAACCTGTTCACGCAGATTACCAAAGTGGCGCCCACTGATTCCACCGTGCTCATCTGCGGGGAAAGCGGGACAGGCAAGGAACTAATCGCGCACAGCATTTACGAACACAGCGCGCGCAAAGGCAAGCCTTTCATCACCATCAATTGCGTGGCCATTCCGGAGGGTCTCCTGGAAAGCGAGCTTTTCGG
>DIEW01000049.1:108741-109403 GCA_002418825.1 Syntrophaceae bacterium UBA5764
GGGAAATTCGAGCTGGCTGACGGCGGAACGATATTTCTTGATGAAATAGGCGATATGCCTCTGGCGACCCAGGCGAAACTGCTGCGCGTTTTGCAGGAGAAGGAGTTTGAAAGAGTGGGCGGCTCCGCTCCCCTCCGCGTCGATGTCCGTTTCATCGCGGCAACGAACAAGGATTTGCCCAGATTAATCAGAGAAGGGCTTTTCCGGGAGGATTTATATTTTCGTCTTAACGTTTTTTCCGTTTCTCTGCCTCCGCTGCGGGACAGAAGAGAAGACATTCCGCTTCTGGCCAGTTTCTTTTTGGCAAAGCAGCCGAGGAAGGTTGCTTTGTCGCCGGTGGTTTTGCAGATTTTAATCGGTTATTCCTGGCCGGGGAATATCCGCGAATTGAGGAATGTCCTCGAGCAGGCCGCTGTTTTGGCGGATAAAGATGTCATCGAACCGTATCACCTGCCGGAAGCGCTCCGGCGGCGCGTTCCCGCGGCCGTTTTGGCGGAAAATGATAATAACAATATCGGCCTTAACGAAAGGCTCATGATTATGGAAAAGGAGATGATTTTGGATGCCTTGAGGGCCGCCCGTGGCGTACAGGTAAAGGCGGCCGGTATACTCGGCATCAATCAAAGGAGCCTCTGGCACAGAATAAAAAAGCTCAATATTGA
>DIEW01000083.1:0-17035 GCA_002418825.1 Syntrophaceae bacterium UBA5764
GCCCCAATCAGTTTGCCAATTCCGTGAGCAATGCCGCCGCTTTTTTTCTGGCGCGTGAGGCGGGTGTAAAGGGTGTTGTGCTGACTATTTCTGAAGAAGAATTATCTTTTGAGTCTGCTTTATGGCTGGCGCAAACCTATTTGGAAAGCGCGCAGATTGATTTGGCGCTGGTCGGCGGCTGCGATGTTTTTACGCCGACAATTGAAGAATCGCGCGAAAGAATGAATTTAACAACCAATAATTCCCGCCCGCTTCCGGTTGGTGAAGGCAGCTCCTGGCTATTGCTGGGTGGCAGCAAAGAAAAAAATATCGGAGAGATATTGGCGGTGAACTTTGCCTCTCCGGGAAAAAGTGTTTTGGACGAAAATAATTTACCCGGCATGGAAACAAAAGAAAAATATTTTCTGCCCGGATTCCGCGTAAAGGAAGAGCAAATAGATATGTGGAAGAATAAAAATAACTGGCAAATTCATGATTATTTACCCTGCTGCGGTATTCATCCTGTTGCCTCCGCTTTTGGCATCGCCCATATTCTTCGGTCAAAAAAGACCGGCTATTTTCTGCATTACAATTTTAACGCCGCTGGCCGGCAGGCATTTATTCTGGCGCGAAAATAAAAAATTATCCTTCTTATTTATTCCGGCAATGAAGATTTTGACAAATCACAAAAAGAGAATCGTCCTTGTTCATCCGCGAGGCTTCAACTGGTTTTCCGGAAAACGCGACATTACTGACATTGCCAACCGGATGGTGCCGCNNCGCAGGGCCTTCTTTCCATTGCCGCGTATTTAATGCGCGAGGGGCACGAGGTTTTTGTTTACGATGGTCTCGGCCCCGGAGTTACTTTTGACCTAAATAAACAAGCCAGGTCTATTTTGGAATATCAGCCGCGCATCGTCGGCTTTTCCGCAACAACTTCATCATTTCCCGATGCCGCCGATTTAGCCCAGATAATAAAGAAAAACTCTCCGGAGATTGCAACCGTCTGCGGTGGGGTTCACGTATCGGCGCTGGAAGGAAAATTACTGCGCGATTATCCGGCGTTTGATTATCTCATTTCAGGTGAGGGTGAACTCACCATGTCGGAACTCGTCGCCGGGACAACGCCTGCCGAAATTCAGGGATTAATCTGGCGCGATGGCGAAAAAATCGTTACGAACGCGCCGCGGACAAGAATTGCCGATATGGACAGTCTGCCTTTTCCCGCTTATGAAAAATTGCACGGGTTTCCCCGTGATTATCATTTGCCGCTTTTCAGCTATATCCGGACGCCCGGCGCTACTATGATCACCTCACGCGGCTGTATGTATCAGTGCTCCTATTGCGACCGTTCTGTTTTTAAAAAAGGTTTTCGCTATAATTCCGCTGCTTATATTTATGAGCACATGAAGCATCTGCGCGAAAAATTCGGCGTGCGGCACATCAATATTTATGATGATTTGTTCACGGCCAATCGCAGGCGTATTGTAGAGCTCTGCGAAAAACTCGCGCGTTTTCCGCTGGGTATAAATTTCAACTGCGCCGTGCGCGTCGGCTACACGGATGATGAATTGCTACGGATGTTAAAAAAAGCGGGATGCCTGATGGTATCGCTTGGCATTGAATCCGCCGATCCGGAAATGCTCGCGCGGCATAAATCAGGGGTATTGCTCGATGACGTGCGCGACACTGTGCAGCGCATTCAAAAAGCCGGCCTGCGCGCCAAAGGACTTTTTATGATGGGGCTTCCCGGAGAAACCGAAGAATCGATTAAGCGCACATCTGACTTTATTATTTCGTTGGGACTGGATGACATGAATATGGCCAAATTCACGCCTTTCCCCGGCGCGCCGCTGTGGGCGAATATTCGGGAAGAGGGAGAGTTTAATGAAGACTGGCGGCTGATGAATTGTCTGAATTTTGTTTTCGTGTCCAAGGGAATTTCTTCTCGCGTGCGGCTCGATCAATTATATAACGAACATGTGAAGCGCTTTTATTCCGATCGGGGCTGGCGCAAAAAATTTCGTCGCCGTCTCTGGCAGCACCGGAAGAGTCTTTTATATTTATTGCGCCATCTGCCTTCTTTCTGGTCGGCGAAAAATCAGTTCGAACCGGATAAGTGAGGATTTGTTTGTAACGGTGAATACGCTGTGAGTACAGACTGCCTAGGCTTCTGAGGCGGGAAGCAATCTCTTGTCATTGACACCCCCGAGAAAGCATGTTAAACCGCGAAAACTTCCGTAAATACGGTTGCCCCTGTAGCTCAGNNCCTAATCCGTGTGCCGCGCGTTCGACTCGCGCCAGGGGCACCAAATATATTAACAGGCTTGCGCCTAATTCCATTTCTTCGTAAAATATCATTTCTCAATTTTCCCAATTCACTCAAATATTTTAATCCGCAACGTACACAATTTAATTTCTTGATACGCTATGGGGGATTTCATTTGCATTATTTTTTTTATGATGTATTTAATCTTTTCATTTTTCATTAAATAAAGTAGTGTTATATAAAATTTAAAATCATGGTCAATAAAGCGGAAATTATGTAAAGGCTCTGAGGGTTGTTATCGAATATTCGGGTCAGATTATCAGGAGAATATTATGGAACTCAATCGGGAAATGATTGAACTGGGAAATAAAAATTCGCTCTACAAAGCGATGGGCATACGGATAGAATCAGTCGAAGAGGGAATGGTAAAGTCACGCCTGGAACCCAAATCTGAAATGTGCTGGCCATATCCTGACCAGCCTCACGGTGGTGTGCTTTTCACTTTAATGGATACTACTATGGCCTGGGCTGTTATTTCAAGCCAGGAAAAGGCAAGTTTCTGCACCACTATTAATTTGGATATACAATACACCCGGCCTGCCAAGGGAACTTTCTTCTCCTGTGTGGCTGAGGTTATTTCCCGAACAAAACAGATAAGTTTTGTCAAAGCTGTGATACATGATCCTTACGGAGTAGTATTGGCCATGGGTCAGGGAACCTACCGAATCATGCAGAACAGACAATGAAAACCTGTCCTGATTGCGGCTTCTAATATCAGCAGGGCAGGTTTGGATATGTAGATATTTTGATTTTTTACTGAACTGTTTTTTCCAGATTAGCGGCGCGTACGCCGATTAGTCTCACGCGTTTTTTGAGCTCGACGCGTTTGAGACAAGAAAAAGCGGTTTTGCGGATTTCCTCTTCGGAATCAGTGTGCATATCTATTGTTTTTGCCCTGGTCAGTGTCTGAAAATCACTAAAACGGATTTTTATTGAGACAGTTTTTGCCTTGTATCCTTCATCCTTCATATCCTTGACGACTTCCTTGATCAATTTTGCCAATGTCCGAGCGATGGACTGCCAATTCTCTACATCTTCCTGAAAAGTTGTTTCGCGGCTGATGGATTTTGGTTCCCAATGTGTAATTACCGGACTGTTATCAATGCCTCGGGAAGCGTCATACAGATATTGGCCGTAAGAATTACCGAAATGCTCCACCAGAATATCCAAAGGCAATGCGGCAAGGTGCCCGATGATTTTTATACCGATTTTTTTCAGATGTTCTTCCGTTTTTGGACCGATGCCGTATAATTTGCGAATAGGCAGGGGCCACAACTTTGTTTCAATGTCGTTTTCGCTGAAAATAGTAAGCCCATCTGGTTTTTGCATATCGGAAGCAATTTTAGCTAGAAGCTTATTGGGGGCAATACCGATGGAGCAGGTCAAACCGATTTTTTCTTTTATGCCTTCCTTTATTTTTGCCGCGATTGATGCTGATGTTTGCTTTACTTCAGATATGTCCAAAAACGCTTCGTCGATACCGGCATTTTCCATTAAAGGCGTGACCGCAAGCAATACCGATTTGAATTCCCTTGAAACGGCTGAATAAACTTCATAATCAACCGGCAAAAAAATTGCTTTAGGGCAGAGTTTAAAAGCCGTACGCATTGGCATGGCGGAATGGATTCCGTATTTTCTTGCTTCGTAATTGGCGGTGGAGACAACCCCTCTTTTTGATGGGTCACCGCGTCCGCCGATGACTACAGGTTTGCCTGCAAGACGAGGATTTCTCTTTTCTTCAACGGCGGCAAAAAATGCATCCATGTCCACATGAATAATTCTTCTTTTCATATGTGAATCAGAATATCATTTCTGTGTGGAATTTAGTAGAGAGATAAAGTTAACGGAGGGTTAATTTTCTGAAAGTTTTACGTGGGTAATTGCCGGACAGATAAAGAGGAATCTTCAGTTGACGAAATCAGATAAATATGTAAAATTTCAAGCACATTATTAAACCCCAAAGGTATTGATTTAATGACAGCTTCCAATGGTTGCAGCACAGGCGAAAAAGAAGAAAAACAAAGCCTAAATATGCTGATTCTTAAGGCTTTTTCTGCTGTCGGCAGGGCGGTCATAAATTGGGTCGACACCTTGGGTTCGGCAACGGTATTTCTTTTTTTTGCCCTGTGGAAAACATTTCGGCGCAGACAATTATCAAAAGTAATTAATCAAATTTATTATATTGGTGCAAGATCCACGGGCATCATTATGCTGATAAGTTTATTTACCGGTATGGTTTTGGGTTTGCAATCTTACCATGCCTTGACTACATTCGGCGCTGAAGGGGCGGTAGGAACACTTGTGGCCCTGTCTCTTATCAGAGAGATGGGCCCAGTACTTTCCGCCATTATGATTACGGCGAGAGCCGGTTCGGCTATTGCCGCCGAAATCGGTATCCAGCGCATTTCGGAACAGATTGACGCGTTGCACACTATGCGCATTGACCCGCTAAGGCATATTGTAAGTCCACGTGTCGCTGCGGCGATAATAAGTTTTCCCCTGTTGACCACGGTTTTTGATCTTGTCGGCATGGTCGGCGGTTATATTTCCAGCGTCCTTTTATTGGGGCTAAACCATGGTGTCTATATAAACAGCATTCAAGCCAGCGTAGATTTGAAAGATATTACCGACGGTTTGATCAAATCTGTCGTTTTTGCGGTTATCGTGGTAACGGTTTGCTGTTACCAGGGTTATTTTGCCCACATGCGCAAAGACAGCCATGGTGCCAAAGCTGTAGGTATGGCCACGACTTCAGCCGTGGTGATTTCCTGCGTGCTGATTTTAGTTTCGGATTATGTGGTAACTTCACTTTTGATATAGGGATGCTATGACTACTCCGTTGATTGAATTCAGAGATGTTACCAAATGTTTTGGCAACCGCACCGTTCTGGAGGGCGTTAATCTTAAAATATACGAGGGAGAGATTACCACGATTATCGGTCTGAGCGGTGCGGGCAAGAGCGTCCTTCTTAAGCATATTATTGGCTTGCTTAAGCCGGATAGGGGAACAATTTTTTTTCGAGGGAAGCCGATTGCTCACATGCAAAAACAGGAAATTAAAGAATTTTTCAGTAAGATGAGTTACATGTTCCAGGGGAACGCGCTTTTTGATTCTTTAACGGTCTATGAAAATATCGCATTACCGCTGGTGGAAACAACGAACCTGAAAAAAGATAAAATTCACCGACGGGTGATGGCCAGGGTGAAGCAAACCGAGCTTACCGAGGCAATTCATAAATACCCGTCGGAACTTTCGGGTGGTATGCAGAAGAGGGCGGCATTGGCGCGTGCTCTGGTTACCGACCCACAAATTGTTCTTTTTGATGAACCCACAACGGGCCAGGATCCGGTGCGTAAAAATGCCATTCTGAGCATGATTGCGCAGTATCAGAAAAAATTTGGCTTCACCGCCATAATGGTTAGCCATGAGATTCCCGATGTTTATTTTATTTCCAACCGTGTGCTCGCTCTTTACGATCGTAAAATTGTTTTTCAGGGAACCCCCGAGGAACTGGAAGAATTTGATCACCCTTTTAATGATGAAGTTATCAGTAGCTTGGAATCCCTGCAGAAAGAGCTAACCGGTCTTTATTCCAGAAGGCAGTTTAAGATACTCAACAGCGCGCACCTGAAGCGTAAAAGATCAGCGGAACCATACGCCATAGTTGTTTTTACGCTGGTGGATATGAATTTTATCATCGCGAATTTAGGGTCTGATTTGGCTTACGATGCGCTGCAGCGCATGTGTACATACATAGATAAACACTTTGGTGTTATCGGCGGATTATCTGCCCGCTTCAGCACCAGCGAGATTGTTACCATGCTCCCTCATTCTGACCTGGAAGAAGCACAAAATATTCTGGATGATTTCATCAAAGATTTTGAGGGAGAAGGCATAGAAAGTTTCTGGAATTGGATTAAGGCAAACAAGTGGGAGACGATAGCCGAACCGGTAACCTTTACCATTGTCGCTGGAGTTGCTGAAGGAACACCTGTTACAAAAATAGAAAATGCTATAGATTTGGCCAAGGCAAATCAAAAGGAAATATGGTCGGCAAAGGTGTGCCGCCAGGGAGTGAATGTATGAAAAAATACAAAATTGAAACGATTGTGGGAATATTTGTGGTTTTGGGCTTGATTTGCATAGCATACATGACAATTAAGTTGGGCAATGTTTATTTTTTTAGCGCTGATACATATCAGCTTACCGCCCGTTTTAACAGTGTAACCGGTATGAAAGTTGGTAATAAAGTCGATATATTCGGTATTCAGGTGGGGAGAGTGTCCCGCATTGATATGGATCAGGAAACGCAAAGGGCGATAGTGGAATTGAAAATCAGAAAGGGAATTAAAATTTATGATGATGCGATAGCGTCCATAAAAATAGAAGGACTACTCGGAGACAGCTACCTGAGCATCGATCCAGGGGGAGCCGGTGATTTGTTGGAAGACGGAGGCGTGATTACTGAAACCCAGTCGCCGGTGGATATTATAGAATTAATCAGCAAATATGCTTTTGGGGAGATAAAAAAGTAAAGAAGGTAAAAATCTCAGGAGAGTCGAACATGAAAAAACAGCAGGCGACATTTATTGTAATATTGATACTGTTTGCTTTTGTTCTGCAGGCTCACGCTGACACACCGCTTCAGGTGGTGGAGGTTAATGTCAATAAAGTGCTTGATGTATTGCGTGACCCCAAGCTTAAAGCACCATCGGCTAAGGAAATAAAAACGCAGAAGCTCCGCGTTATTTATAAAGGGATGTTCAATGAAATCGAGTTTTCCAAACGGACACTGGCTAGGAATTGGAACCAATTCAATTCTACTCAGCGTGTTGAGTTTGTCGAACTTTTCGAACAGGTGCTGGAGAAGGCCTATCTGGACAAGATTCTTTCCTATACCGACGAAAAAATTGAATTCTATAAGGAAATTTTGCATTCGGACAAGCAGGCCGAAGTGCAAACAAAAATCATAACATCTTCGCAGGAAATACCAATATTCTATAGATTGATTCTGACAGACAGCACATGGAAGGTTTATGATGTTGTTGTGGAAAACGTCAGTCTTGTTCAGAATTATCGCACACAATTCAACGACATCTTAGCTAAAAATAATCCGGAATATCTGTTGGAAATTTTACGCAAGAGGGTGAAAGAGCAGTAGGCAGAAGCAAGCATTTTCAAGTGGAATAAAGTTTTCGGCGTCTGGCCATGCAGCATTCCTGGATGATTTTATAGTGGTTCTTTTTTATGAAAATATTTTTGATTTTAAATGCGGCGTATATCTTTCTTTTTATGGGATGTGCGCATACATTATCTAACTATGCATCTACTTCAGTGCCGCTGGCCGAATCGTTTAAGCTGAAGGTGGCTTTGGCGTCTTCCAACACGGATAAAACCATTTCGCAAGCAACCGATAAAACAGCGGAAATGAAAAAGGCCGGTTTGGATGATGGCTATGATGAAAATGACGAATATGGCGATTACTATGATGACAGCGCGGAAGGCGAAAAAGCAAGAATAGCGGATCCGATTGAACCTTTTAATCGGGCGATGTATCACTTCAACGATAAGCTTTACTTTTGGGCGCTCAAACCTGTGGCGCAGGGGTATAAATTTTTTGTTCCCGAAGTTGCGCGCATCAGTGTCCGTAATTTTTTTACCAATCTCAGGTTCCCCGCCCGTTTTGTAAGCTGTGTCCTGCAGGGTGATTTCAACGGTGCCGCTGCAGAAGCAGGGCGTTTCGCTATCAATACGGTTTGGGGCATTGGCGGGCTAATGGATCCTTCTTCCGGGAAAGAGCTGAATTTGCAGAAACAGGACACGGATTTGGGGCAGACGCTGGGTGTTTACGGCGTAGGGCAGGGGTTTTATATTGTTTGGCCGATCTTTGGTCCCTCCACTCCCCGTGATTCAGTAACCCTGATAGGCAACTTGTTTTTGTATCCCGTTTCATATATTGAACCTTTTTATGTGTCGTGGTGTATCTGGGCATATGAAGAAATAAACAGCACTTCCTTGCGCATCGGTGATTATGAATCGCTGAAAGACGCGGCCATCGATCCTTACGTGGCGATGAGGGACGCTTATGCTCAATATCGGATGAATAAAATAAAAGAAAGAAAACTGAAGATAGAAAAGACGGTGCCGCAGGGAGATGGCGGTTCAGCGGTAGAGCAAAAAAAACCGATTGAATGACGGGAAAAGGAAAAATCTTTTTACGAAAAAAATTATATTTCACTTTATTTTTGTATTCGTACTCGGTGTTCCTGCCGCAGCGATAAGCGGCGGGTTTGGCGCCCCGCAACCGGTTTGCAGGGAGACGGGCGGTTTACATACCGCCATTGGGTACTGGTATGGTGAAAATGTTTATGAAAACGGGGTGACAAATGTAGTCAGGCAAAATCAGATTTATTCGGAGGCCGGCTATGGATTCGGGATGTATATGGATGTATACGCGCGGATTGGGGTCTCTGATTTAAAAATGTTGGATGCTTTTCGTTCCGGTATTGTCACAACTTTTACCAATAAAAGTAATTTCAAGGATAACTGGAAAATTTTCGGCACACTGGGAGCTAAGGGATTTTATCCCCTCAATGATATTTTTGGTGTCGGAGTATTTTTTCAGGGCACGTGCTATTTTGATGACTTTTCGGATGGCGTTGCCGGCAGGGAAAGTGGCAGGCTTTTTTTATCAGAGCTGGACATTGAAAATTATTGGGAGGTCAATGCCGGCATCGGCTTGCAAGCAGCGATTCCTCATGGCATAAAGCTGTACTGTGGGCCTTATGGATATTATTTTCAAGCTAGAGTCTCTCCTCTTTTTAATATTGCCGGTCTCCCCTTTGTCACCGCTGATGGGAAAATCAAGAACAAAACGAAATGGGGCGGGTACGGGGGAATCGTTGTGCCTTTGGGCAAAGGATTTCAGATTAATGTGGAAGGGCAGTATTCGGAACGATTTTCCGTCGGGGCTGCCGCAATATATATGTATTGAAAAAAATATTAAGGAAGGGATATGCCGAACTTACTGTTTGTTTTGATAGTTGTTTTTGGGCTTCTGAGCCTGGTTTTTTTTATTCTGACTTTTGTCGCCATACGAAAGAAGAAAATTATCGGGACAACAGTTGGTTTGCTAGTCGCGTTGCTTTGTCTTGTGCTTGCCGCTTTATGTGGAACGATCACCGTGGCAACGAAAGGTTATCTGGCTCTGACGCACGAAGAAACGGCGGCTGTGGTTGCAATAGAGCCGCTTGAGGAAAAAGTATTTTTGGCTCACTTTGAATTCCCTGATGGGAACAAAGCTTCCTACCGTCTGGCTGGAGACGCCATATATGTTGACGCGCATATCCTTAAGTGGAAACCTTTGGCCAATATCCTCGGCCTCCATACGGCGTACGAGCTTGATCGTGTTGCCGGCCGTTATGCGGATATTGAAGAGGAAATAAAAAATCCACGCACGGTTTTTCTCCTCGCCGAGAAAAAACCGGTAGATATGTTCAGGCTGAGAACAAAATTTTCTTTTTTTGAGCCTTTTTTGGATGCCGAGTACGGTTCTGCTGCTTTTGTTGATTTGAAACAGCCGGCAAAATATGAAATAAGAGTTTCCGCCTCCGGTCTCTTAATCAGAGAAAAAGAACCATGATGATTTCAATGGTTTCTAAGCCTGTCTTTACTGGTTACGGTTTAATGTGAAAATTAAAATTGTTTGAGTGCCTGACAATAACTTCTGATATCTTGTATAAGAATGCCCAGTATTGGACCGACAGCCGCTTCCGAGATTAAGATGGCAGTGTTATCAAGTTGCTTATAAAAGAAACTACCCAATGCCCGTAATCAATGATATGATCGGTAACAATCTTAAATTCTGAAAACGCGTAGAATCAATTTTTTATTTAAGGAGAGTAAAAAATGACATTTGCTGAGCTTTTGCAAAAAAGAAGATCGGTACGTGATTATGAACAAAAAGCCGTCGGGATTGATACAATCAATGAAATCCTGCAGGAAGCGACGCTGGCGCCTTCGGCCAGCAACAATCAGCCCTGCCGCTTTGTGGTGATTAACTGCCGGGAAACCATCAAAAGGCTCTCCGATGAAAGCAAGGCCAATCTGCTGAAAGATTTTGCACAGAAGAAAGCAAGCTTAAGCCCGGAATACGTTGAATTGCTCAAAAATGAAAAATTCAACGTGTTTTACAATGCGCCCTGCGTTATTTATATTGTTGGGTCACGTGCAGTGCATTCGTTGGATATCGATTGCGCGCTTATGGCCAGCTATATCATGTTTGCCGCAGCGGCCAGAGGCTTGGGTACCTGCTGGATCGGTCTGGGCGAGCATATCCGCGATCCGAAGCTCAGGGCGGAAATGGGTATGGATGAAAACCTGCGTATTGTCGCGCCGCTGATTATTGGTTATCCCAAAGAAAATCCCGCACCGTCCGCCCGCAATGCGCCGAAAATCCTGAGGGTAATCAGTCAGGCAAAGGGCTGAAAACTAGAGAGAAGCGGTAAGTTTCTTCAGAAAGATTGCGGCATCCTTTTGGCAGTGGATGCGGATGATACGGCGGCCTTTTTCCTTGAGCGCCCGCCAGTCACCTTGCGCCTGCGCGTCCTTCAACGCGCCAAAACTCAAAAAAGAACGATCTGTATTCAGATCTTCAGGAATAGCGACATCAACGATATTTTCCCCCGTCAGTTGCATGAACAGGCCGCGGTTGGCGCCACCCTTGTGCAATTGTCCGGTGGAATGAAGATAACGAGGTCCGTAGCCATGTGTCACGGGCAATTTATATTTCTTAAAAATTGCCGCGCGCAGGCGGGCAACCGCCCCGTCGATTTCCGCGGATGGGCTTAAATAGTTTTGCAGACAGATATAATCACCGGCTCTGCTTTGTTTTAAAAAGGTATTTAACACGTCTGTTAAAGTGTTTCCTGTTATATCGCCGTAGATACTGGTATCAGCGTTGCTAAAACCCGGTCTTTGCTCTTCGGCGCTTTTCTTTTTCTGGCGCGCCTCAATCATTTTCCGCGTGTGTATTTTTGTCGCTTCAACATCCGGCTGGTCAAAGGGATTGACACCTAAAAAATATGCCGCCACGACGGTGGCTATTTCCCATGTGTACATTTGACTTCCCAGGTCATAGTCATCTTTGAATCCTACGGTGATGACCGGATGCCCGGTGGCGTTTAAGTTTTTTATCCGGGAAAAATCATCGTTTTCATCTTGAAAAAAGACAAAAACCCGGTCTTTATTATATAAATCAACATCGCCGACAGGTTCATCCAAAACAGGCAGGATTCCTTTGCCTGCTTTGCCGGTGCTCTCCGCGATAAGCTGCTCCAGCCAGTCACCGAATACTTTCCAGCGCGGTGTCAGATGAACTGTTAGTTTGTTGCGCCCCTGGCACGCAAACGTCCCCAATGCCGCGCCCAGCATAATGCCAGTTTCGTCAGTGGCGGTTTTTGCGTTGTTGAGCAGTTTTTCTACGTCCATGCCGATGATTGCCGCCGGGACGATACCGAAAAAAGAAAGAGCGCTGTAACGGCCGCCGATATCCGGATTGTTGAGGAAGACGTGAAACGGAGAAAATTCCCGCGCCGTTTTGGCCAGAGGCGATCCTTCATCGGTGATGAAAATAAAATGTTCGCCAGCATCGGCGCCTTTTCTTTTCCGTGTTTCGTTGTAGAAAAAATGAAAGAGGGACGTTATTTCCAGAGTTGTTCCGGATTTGGAAGAAACGATAAATAGCGCGCGATCCCAACTTATCTTTTGCGCGATATTAATTATTGCCGCCGGGTCTGTCGTATCCAATACAGTGAGTTGCGGGTAATTTGCTCGTGCGCCGAAAACTTTGCTGAAAACTTCCGCCGCCAGACTAGAGCCGCCCATACCCAATAAAATAACATCTTTTATTTTTTTCTCGTCCAGTGGTGCAAGAATTTTCCGGATGTGATCGATTTTTCCCAGGGTTTGTCCGGGCGCGTCAAGCCAGCCCAGGCGATTCACTATTTCATCGGGTGATGCGCTCCACAGCGTGTAATCTTTTGCCCGGATACGCCTCGCCACATCATCTTTACGTGTTTTTTTCCAGGCTTCGCGGGCTAACTCTTGATAATTTCCCAGATGATAATTAATGAAGGCATCTTTCATTTTATTTCTTTTGATTTTCAAGCAGTTTCTTGGCTTTGGCCATTATATTTTCCACGGTAAAGCCGAATTTTTCGAAAAGCACCGGACCGGGTGCGGAGGCGCCAAAACTCGACATGCCAATAATATTTCCGGCGAGTCCCACGTAGTGTTCCCAGCCCAGGCTAATGCCTGCTTCCACGGCAATTCTTGCCGAAATGTGCGGCGGCAAAACTTTTTCACGGTAATCACGTGGCTGGCGATCAAAGATTTCCCAGCTGGGCAGAGAAACCACGCGGACTTTAACTTCTTCCTGGGAAAGTTTTTGCGCCGTGGTTAAGGCAAGCGATACTTCCGAGCCGGTGGCAATAAAAATTATTTCCGGATCCGGTGAAGATTCCCAGAGAATATATCCCCCTTGATTTGTGCTGGAGACGGGGGCACACACAGAACGATCCAATACCGGCAAGTTCTGGCGGCTGAAGATCAGTACAGTCGGGCCTGCGGTATTTGTTAACGCGATGCGCCACGATTCGAGTGTTTCATTGGCATCCGCCGGACGTATTACGGTCATGTTCGGCACCTGGCGCAGATTCATAACTTGTTCGACAGGCTGATGCGTGGGACCGTCTTCGCCTACTCCGATGCTGTCATGCGTGAAAACAAAAATTACGCGCAGCTTCATGAGCGCGGCCAGGCGCATGGGTGGGCGCATGTAATCGGCAAAAGTAAGAAAAGTCGCCGTGTAGGGGATAACACCGCCGTGGAGGGCCATGCCTACGGAAATTGAACCCATCGCGTGTTCGCGCACACCGTAATGAATGTTGCGGCCTTCAAACCCCCAGTGTCCGCCGACCATGCCGTGTAGTCCTTCGGAAGATGAAGCCGGGTTTTGAAAATCGCCCATGTTTTTGAGCCAGGTGAAGGTAGATGGGTTTAAATCAGCCGAGCCGCCCATAAGTTCCGGAACTTTCGCGGCGAGGAACTGCATAACCGTTTCCGACGCTTTTCTTGTGGCAATTCCTTTCGTATCATAAGGAAAGGGAGCAAGGTTAGATGCCCAGTCCTCCGGCAGTTCGCCTTTTATTCTTCTCTCGAACTCTTCGCCCAGAGCCGCATTGTTTTGCTTGTATGCGGTCAGATTATCCCGCCACATTCTTTCCTGTTTTTTGCCGCGCGAAAGAGCTTTGCGGAAATATTTTTTTACATCCTCGCGGACATAAAAACTTTTATCCGCTTCCCAGCAGAGCGCTTCTTTTGTTTTCTGCAGTTCCTCGGCTCCCAGAGGCGAACCGTGCGCGTCGCAGCTTCCCTGCTTGCAGGGAGCACCGTATCCTATGGTTGTAGAAACACAAATAAGCGACGGTTTTTCCGTTTCGCGCTTTGCTTTTTTGATTGCTTTGTCGATAGCCGCGACATCATTGCCATCAGCCACTTTAAGTATCTGCCAGCCGTAGGATTTGAATCGTAATTCAATATTTTCGGTAAAAGACAGCCCCGCGGAGCCGGCCAGCGTTACTTTGTTGTCATCGTAAAGGACGATTAATTTACCCAGCCGCAGATGCCCGGCCAGCGCGCAGGCTTCGGCAACCACTCCTTCCATCATATCGCCGTCACTGGCCAGCACATAGGTGAAGTGATCGACTATTTTATTTCCTTCGCGGTTGAAACGCGCGGCCAGGTGAGCCTCGGCAATTGCCATGCCTACGGCATTGGCCAGACCCTGACCCAGCGGGCCCGTGGTTACTTCCGCACCGGGGGTGTGCCCGTATTCGGGGTGCCCCGGTGTGCGGCTGTCCCACTGGCGAAAATTTTTAATATCGTCCAGCGTCAGGTCGTAACCGGATAAATGCAAAAGCGCGTATAGAAGCATTGAGGCATGGCCGGCGGACAGAACAAAACGGTCGCGGTCGGGCCATTGCGGATTTTTCGGATTGTGTTTTAAATGTTTTGCCCAAAGGGTGTAAGCGGCGGCGGCGGCGCCCAAGGGCATTCCCGGGTGGCCGGATTTGGCTTTTTCAATCGCGTCAGTTGCCAGAAAACGGATGGTATTAATGCATTTCTTTTCCAGTTCTTTTCTGTCGGGCATAGAATTTCCTTGTTTTCAGATTAGTGAATCCTCAATCCATTGTAAGTACTGCGCGCTGCCTCGTTTAATCGGTATCGCGATGATCTCCGGCGTTTCGTAGGAGTGCAGTTTTTTTATCGCGGTTTGTACTTTGTCAAAAAAATCTTCACGCGTTTTGATCAGACACAGCCACTCGAAAGATGTTTCTGTTTCGTTCTTCCATGTGTATATGCTTTCTGCAGGGCCGATGATTTGTACACAGGCGGCCAGTTTTTGCTCTACCAGATAGTGAGCGATTTTCTGCGCCTCTTCTTTTGTTTCGGTAGTTGTCGATACTTGAATAAACGACTTCATTTTTTTGTGCACTCGTACATCATGATAGCAGCAGCCTGTGTCAAACTCAAGGAATCGACTTTGCTCCGCCCGGGAATGCTCCATTGTTCGTGCGCCGTTTTTAAAAGAGACGGAGGCAAGCCGTGGCTTTCATTACCTAAAAGCAAAGCGGTCTTTTTGATGACCGGATGCGGCTCCAATCCTTCGCGGACATCGGATCCAACAAGGAAGAAATGTTTTTTTATTTCAGATAATACCACGGATAAATCAATTTCCGGGATAATTGTCAAATGAAAAAGACTTCCCATAGAAGCGCGCACAGCTTTCGGGTTAGTATAGTCCGCCGAGTTGGTGCTTATAATTATTCCGGAAAAGCCGAACCAGTGCGCACTGCGCATGATCGCTCCCAGATTGCGGGGATTGTTTATCTCATGCAAAATCAAAATATTGCCGGGAGTTTGGGGCAACCATGCTGTTGTATCTGGCGGCTGTTTTATGGAAACTACTGCCATGATTCCCTCCGGCTCCCTGTCCTGGCCGATTTTTTGCCACTGTGAGCGTGTGAGCTGATAAACGGGGACATTTTGGCTGGGGTGAAATTTGAAATTTTCCCGGTGTGTTGTTTTTTCCGGCATGAGGAGCAGGGCTTTAATTTGGTAGGTGCTTGCTATTAACTCTTGCACTACCTTTACGCCTTCAGCCAGAAATATTCCTTCTTCCCGGCGTACTTTCACGTCGCTAAGCCTTGCCCATTTTTTCAGTTGCGTCTGAGATATATTTTGATAATTGATTTCCATAAAGCGAGACCTATTTTGGGGGGGAGATAATTTCCTCCTGAGGTTTCGGCCACAAGAGCGAAACAATGATGGCAAGGGCAAGGAAGGAAGCGATTATCAGCAGAGAAATATTAATTGGTATTTTATAGAAATCGGAAATCAGCATTTTCACGCCCACAAAGCTCAGGATAGCGATAAGGCCGTATTGCAAATAATGAAAAATTCTCATTATTCCGGAAATGGCGAAAAACAGTGAACGCAGTCCTAAAATAGCAAAGACGTTGGAAGTGTAAATAATAAAAGGGTCATTGGTAATGGCCAAAACCGCGGGAATGGAATCAACGGCAAAAATTATATCGGTGGTTTCCAAAGCCAAGATAACGGCCAAAAGCGGTGTGGCGAAACGGACGCCTCTTTTTATGACAAAAAAATGTCCTTCCTGATAATTGCGCGTCATGGGCATTGTCTTGCGCAGCATCCTGACTAGAATGTTTTTTCCAGGGTGAATCTCGCGCCCCTTGCCGAAGGCCATTCGTACCGCGGTGAAAATTAGGAATGCGCCGAAAATATAAATGATCCAGTGGAATTTGTTAATCAGCGCCACGCCAGTGAAGATAAATACGGCGCGCGTAATCAGTGCTAAAAGTATTCCCCAAAAAAGTGCTTTATGTTCAAGCTTATGTGGCACTCGAAAATAACGGAAAATCAATAAAAACACAAAAAGATTATCCACGCTTAGGGAATATTCGATGAGATAGCCGGTAAAATATTCCAGCGCTTTGTGGTGACCGTGGAAATAGTATATTCCCACGCCAAATGACAATCCCAGAGAGACCCAGAATGATGTCCAGAGCAGCGCCTCTTTGAGGCGGATAATGTGGGCTTTACGGTTAAAAAAGCCTAAATCCAGTGCAAGCAGACCCAAAATTAATATTGTAAATGCAATCCACCATAAAGACATTTTTTTGCTCTCCCCCAAAATTATATGGATCGCCGCAGAGCTTGCGCAGTATTGTGAATAATATCCCAAGCGCCACCGTAAGGTGGAGAATAGGCGAGATCCAGATAACCGATTTCATCAATGTTGAGTCCTGTCCATAGAGCGACTGATAAGGCGTTGATGCGGCCAATAACACCTGCTTCTCCCACCGCTTGAGCGCCTAAAAATTTTCCCGATGATTTATCGGCGATCATTTTTAGCCCTATTTTCTTTTGCCCCATGGTTTTAGCCATGGCACTGCCCCACACCAATACACTTACCGGATTATATCCGTTTTCTGCCGCTTCTTTTTCCGAAATACCTGTGGCGGCGCATTCCAAATTAAATAGACGGAAAGACTGCGCCCCGACAATGCCGTCAAAAGTTAGCGGCCGACCGCCGACATTGCGTCCGACAACCCGTCCCTGTTTGTTGGCGATGTCGCCCA
>DIEW01000083.1:17042-24224 GCA_002418825.1 Syntrophaceae bacterium UBA5764
TCACAACAATCGCCAGCGGCATAAACATTTTCTTTAGATGTCTGCTGAAAGTGGTTTACCGCAATGGCGCCGGATGAGCCTATTTTTAAATTTATTGATTGCGCGAGTTCCACGTTGGGCTTGACGCCTGTGGCAACAATAATCATATCCGCGTTCCAAGTTCCTTGATTGGTGATTGCTTTAAGCGGAGAATCATTTCCTTTTTCCACAGTCGATGTTTCGGCACGGGGGACGAATTCCACTCCATTTGCCGTAAGTTCAGCCAGCATCTCCTTGGAGAGTTCGGCGTCCCAGCGGTTAGCCGGCAGGTTGCCTCTGTGAAAGATGGTCGTCTTTACGCCAGTCAGGTGAAGAGCTTCGCTTATTTCCATGGCGATGAATCCGGCGCCGATGATAATGGCCTTGCGGCAGTTATTTTTGCGCATATATGATTTTATTTGGAGAGCGTTTTCCAAATTCTTCAAGACGAACACCCCTGGTGAGTCGATGCCCGGTATATCGGGCATCATGGCTTTGGTTCCTGTCGCCATCACTAAAAAGTCAAAGGGAAGATTTTTTAGCGTGCTGATTTCCACAGTATTTCTTTCATAATTTACGTTGACGACTTCCGTATTGAGCCAGACATCAATGCCGTTTTCGCGGAATTTTTCCGGTGTCCGCGCAATTAATTTTTTATCATCTTTAATCACATCGCCGATGTAATAAGGCGTCGGTCAGGCGGAATAAGAGACAAACTTTCCTTTTTCCACAATGATGGTGTTTAATGACGGGTTGTTTCGCTTTGCTTCAGCAGCGGCAGAAGGACCTGCTGCCCCACCGCCGATAATCACCATGTTATTTCCCATGTTATCACCTATTTTTTTGTTTAGTGTTTTTTAGCCAGGTTAATATCATTATGCCCGCCAACATCATTAGAAGGCATAGAAATTGTCCGATGCTTATTAGTCCGACGGCGAAGTCAGGTTCGCGGAAGAACTCGACAATAAAGCGGGCGAGGCCGTAACCGAAAATATATAATCCCAGAAGAGAGCCGTCAACCCCCGTCTTTTTTCTTAACAGCCACAGTATGATAAACAATAATATTCCTTCAAAAGCAGCCTCATAAAGCTGGGATGGGTGACGCAGTGTATTGGTCGCATCCAGAGGGAAGTACATTCCCCACGGCATTGTCGTCGCACGACCGAAAAGTTCTCCATTGATGAAGTTGCCGAGGCGGCCGAAAGTATAGCCCAGCGGTATGGCCGGGCAGATCAGGTCGGCGAATTTCCAGAAGTCGATTTTTCTTTTGCGGCAAAACAACACGGACATAATAATCACGCCGATAACGCCACCGTGATAAGACATCCCGCTGATGCCGATGAATCTGATTCCGTCAGCAAAGCTGAAAGGTAAAAATATTTCGAGAGGGTGCTGCAAATAATAAACAAAATTATAAATCAGGACATAACCAAGTCGCGCGCCCAACAGCACACCGATCATTGCCCAGACAAGATAATCCTGAATGTCTTCGGCGGTGTATTTATATTTTTCGTTTTTGATTCTATAGATGACCAGAAAATAAACAAGAACAAACGCGACAATATACATTAAACTGTAATAACGCAGCTGAAACGTGCCGATGCTGAACAGGTATGGTGTTATGTGTTCAGGAAGATGTTGCCAGCTGTTTATTAGTGACTCCATTATTTGAAAAGCCCTTTTGTCAGTGTCGCTGATAAAGAATAAAGTAACCCTGCGGATTTATCAATAGCTTTCACCTTTGAGTGCCGCGATGTAAAGTTCCGCGCTGTAAATTGCGTTGGCGCCATCGCCTGCGGCGGTGATAACCTGCCGGAATTGTTTTGCGCGGCAATCTCCGGCGGCGTATATTCCGGGTGCGGAGGCGCACATATTGTCATCGGTGATAATGTAACCGGTATTGTCTAATTGTAGGATGCCTTTAAATAGCCCGGTGTTCGGAATCCGACCAACAAAGATAAAGACTCCCTCCGCCGGTATTTCGCTGATTTTTCCGGAATCCACATTTTTTAATTTGACGGCCGTGACCAAGTCGCCTCCGACTACTTCCGCCAGTGTTGCTTTCCAGACGAATTCTATTTTTTTTTGAGCGGCAGCGCGTTTTTGCAGTATATCCGCCGCACGCAGACGGTCACGCCGGTGAACGACAGTTACCTTTTGGGCAAAATGGGTTAAAAAGAGGGCTTCCTGAATGGCCGTGTCACCGCCGCCGACGACAATTACATTTTTGTTGCGGTAAAAGGGACCATCGCAGGTCGCGCAATATGAAACGCCTCGGCCGGCGAATTCTTCCTCTCCGGGAACGCCCAGTTTGCGCCACTGCGCTCCGGTTGCGGCAATGATGCTCAAAGACCGCGAGGTTTTACCTCCGGCCGTGATTTCCCAGACGACAGCATCGGCATTATTTTTTTTGATGGAAGTAACATCCGCGGCCAAGCTTTCCAGACCAAATTTCATCGCCTGATTTTTGAACAACTGTATCAGGTCAAAACCGTTGATGCCATCGGGGATGCCCGGATAATTTTCAATTAAATCGGTTATGGTTATCTGGCTTACCGTTGCTGCGCCCTCAACAAGCAGAGTTTTTAGACCAGCGCGCGCGGCATAAATCCCCGCTGTATATCCCGCCGGTCCACCGCCGATGATAATTACATCATAATCATATTGGGCTAATTTTTCTTTGCTCATTAACTGTCTCTTTTTTAAACTTTAATCAGGAACAGGGACTTTTGTAAAGTCAAAATTTAAGGATATGATAAATGCTTTTTAGTGTCATTTTAGTGATTTCCTTGACTGTTGATATCGAATATAATATTGGTATCAGATAACAAGTGCGTTGTTGAATATAAGCATGGGAAAATACAGTTTTTACCCCCAATTTTTTATTATTGGCCTGCAAAAATGTGGAACCACTGCTTTGGCTTCTTATTTACAGAAGCACCCTGATGTGCTGATGTCCATACCTAAAGAGCCCCATTATTTTGATACTTTTTACACGGAGATGAATTTGAATGAATACGTCCGCAGGTGCTTTGGTCATCGAAAAAATGAAAATATTTTGGGAGAAGCGACTCCTTTTTACTTAAGAGTGCCGTGGGCGCTTGCAAGATTAGCGCGGCACTTTCCTCATGCGAAATATATAGCTCTGTTACGCAATCCGATTGAACGGGCATATTCGAGCTGGTGGATGTATTATTCCCGGGCAATGGAACCTTTCAATTTTAAAGAGGCG
This sequence comes from Syntrophaceae bacterium UBA5764, assembly GCA_002418825.1. GTDB lineage: Bacteria > Desulfobacterota > Syntrophia > Syntrophales > Smithellaceae > UBA4810. The sequence continues at coordinate 20,293 of DIEW01000083.1, forward strand.
ATTAAATTGTGTTTGGAACAACAGGAATTCGCGCAGATGACGGAAGAATCATGGAAAAAAATTATGATTGCTTCTAGAAGAGGGGAAACAATCCACTATAGACCTTATTTGAATGATGGCTATTATGCGCAGTGTCTGAATAAATTTTTCCAATACTTTGATGCAAAGCAGTTATTGATTATCAAAACAGAAGAATTTAATCAGGACACAGCTTCCGTAATGAAAGAAGTTTACGGTTTTTTGGGATTGGATTGCCGTGAAGGTGAAATTTTTGAAAAGTATAACGAAGCATATGGAAGTTCCGCGCGGCGCATATTCAAACTTGCCAAAAATGCGGGACTATTGCGCTTTACACAGTCTGTGCCTTATTCCGTAAGGAGTCGCATCAAGAAAACGCTTTCGAAGATGGGGGACAAAAAACCAGCAATGGATCCGGAAATGCGCGCTTGGCTTGCCCGTCATTATGCCCCTTATAACTTGGACCTGGAGAAATTGTTGAACCGGAAATTTGTCTGGAAATAAATCGAGGCTCGCTTAAAAGCAGGAGAGAGCAGGCGATTGCCCATTTTTAATGCTTCAGCCGCCCTGTTTTTTTGTTTGGGGTAGAGAGTTAGCTTCGGCAATCAGCGAAGGGTGTAGACTGTATTTTTTTCTTTCTGTGTCTTTGGTATCGAAAAAAACCGCCGCGGTAAAAATTGTATTCAGTGCGAGTGTCATTCTTTTGAATTCGGCTTTTTGCGATGAAGGTATAGGTTTGCCGGCGATATTTTTGACGCTGGAAGGGTTGATGGGGGTGTCACTTCGTCTCATTTCGTAATGCAGATGCGGTCCGGTGGCTAGACCCGTAGCGCCCACATAACCGATTAGATCTCCTTGTTTTACACGTATTCCTTGACGAATCCCTTTTCTGAAACGCGATAGATGCCCGTAATATGTTTTGTAACCATTGTTATGGGTAATAATGATGAGATTTCCATAGGCGCCTTTACGGCCAGCAAAAGTGATTTTTCCGTCGCCGACAGCACTGACGGGTGTTCCCGTTGCTGCGGCGTAATCGATTCCGTGGTGAGGCCGGTAAATTTTCAAAACAGGGTGAAAGCGCTTTTTACTGAAATATGAGCTTATTCTTCTGAAGCTCAAAGGTGCTTTCAAAAAAGCTTTGCGCAGCGAATTGCCCGCTGCATCATAATAATCGAATTTCCCGTCGTGTTCAAAAAAATAAGCAGTGTAAGGCTGATTGTTGTTTATAAATTCCACTGATAATATTTTTCCGTACTTTTTGAACTCTCCATCCAGATAAAGCCCCTCAGCAATGATTCTGAACGAGTCTCCCGTGCGTAAATCTGTGGTAAAATCGATATCCCAGGCTAAAATATCCGCTACCTGCAGGGCGAGCAAATAATCTTCCTTTTCCGTACCAACGGCGGCAATCAGATTATCGTTGATTGAACCGTTGATGGTTAGAATGCGCGTTTCGTAGGGGATGTTATATTTATGCGCCTGAAAACAATCATCCACGCGTTCAATTTTTAGAATTGTGTCGTCGTCAATTCCGTAGGTAAAAGAGTTTATGCAATTCTGTTCATCAAAAACGATACTGTAGGACTTGCCGGGGTGTAATTGCCTCAAAGGATGAATGCTCGCCGCCGCGCTTTTCATGGCAAAGAGTTCTTCCATGCGCAACCCGTATTTTGTGAAAATAGTGGAAAGAGTTTCACCTTTTTCAATAGTGTTGTTGATTGATTTCAGCGCAAGAGTTTCGGAAACGGGAGAAGTTTTATCTTTGAACAAATTTATCAGAGGTTGGTACAGGGAAAAAAACATGCTTAAAACAATAATAAGGGCTAGCCCCAAGATAATTTTTCCCTTCGGTGCTTTTACTGCTCTGTTCAAACCGTTTTTCCCCTATATGGAGCTTGATTGTCACATAAAGTTACTTATTATGAAGTTTCTGTCAAGAAAAAATAATCCATTTGTCAGAAAAATAAGTATATTAACGATTAGGTAACAGACGGTGATGTTATTGCTTTTTCCATAGTCGTACTTGCATTTTTATCTTAATCTTGCTATCGAAAATTTGAAAAATATGTACGGCGTTGATCGTGTTATGAATAGCCACTTTCTTATCTTTATTTTTATTGTTGCTTTATCGGTGATGGTGGCGGTGACTTTTATTTACGTCATGTGGCGCGGGCGCCGGGACGAGTTAAAATTAATCAATATTATTCACGGTTCCCCAATACCCACCTTTGTAATTTCCAAGGACCACAAAGTTATGTATTGGAACAGGGCCCTTCAGGCTTTGAGTTCAATCAGGCCGCGTGAAATTGTCGGTACCGATCAGCATTGGCGTATCTTTTACAAGGAAAAACGCCCCTGCCTGGCGGATATAATTTTGGATAAAAAAGTTGAACAGATTCCGCAATTCTATTCAGGACAGTGGGCAAAATCGAATTTGCTTGAAGAAGCTTACGAGGTAACGGAGTTTTTCCCCGAATTGGGCGAAAAGGGCATATGGTTTCGCATTACGTCCGCGGCCATCAGAGATTCCAGTGGAGATATATTCGGTGCAATGGAAACGCTGGAGGATATTACAGAACAAAAGATTGCCGAGGAAGAATTGCTCAGAAGAAGCAAGGTGGAGTCTCTCGGCATGTTTGCCGATGGGGTAGCCAAGGATTTTGACGGCCTGCTTACGGCGATTCTTCGGAATGTTTTTCTGGCTAAAATATCGGCGACCGATGAAGACAAGATTGTAGAAGATGGCCTGGCGGTGGCAGAACGTGCCGGTTTGCAGGCAAAAGAATTGGCGCACCGTCTGATTACGTTTGCGCAGGGCGGCTATCCTGTCCGCAAGTTGGAAAATTTAGAGCCATTGCTAAGGGAATCGGTGAAAAATGTGTTTAATGATTCGCAGGTGCCCTGCGAAATTTCCATTGCCCAGGATTTATGGCCTTCCGAAATTGATTCTGTGCAAATCAAGCAGGTGATAGAAAATATTTTAATCAACGCGCGAGAAGCCGTTTCTGACGGCGGAATAGTCGAACTTATTGCCGAAAACATCGTAACCGAGACAAATATCAGAACTTTGGGACGAGGCAGGTACATACGCATTATTATCAAAGACAACGGCGTCGGCATACCCAAAGAAAACCTTTCACGCATATTTGATCCTTACTTCACAACAAAAGAAAAAAGCGGCAGGGGAGGTATCGGACTTGGATTGGCTATTTGTGATTCCATCATCAAAAATCATGAGGGGTTGATTACGGTGGAATCAGTTGCCAATGTGGGTACGTCATTTTCGATTTACTTGACGGCGGCGCTAAAAGATAACACGACGTAAATTGAAGCGCCGGTTTTTTTTCGTCGTTCAGTTTGAAGGCATCATTTTTTTTGCGGCATGTTGTTCTGTGTGCCCGCCATGTTTGGATTGAAAATCGTAATATTCAGCTAGCTTGGCCAGGGCAAATACGGCCTGCGGCAGAACACTGTAGACGGGAACTCCTGCTTCGCAGAGAATACGTTGCATCATAAAACGCTTTTTTACGTATTTTGGAAGGGGACTGTATTGCCGCGGGACAACGACCAGGGGTTTCCCTCCCGTGTGATTATGCGCCTTCTGCGCTATATAGTTTATTACATTTTCCAATTGTGCTCCATTGTCAAAATTATACAACCATTCAAGCTGTAGGGAAATAATAAACATGTCCACATAGCTCTCTGAAAGGATCTCCAGAGTCTTGCCAAACAATTCCAGTTCGATAAACAATAGATGTGCATCAATGGGGTTGCGGATCATATTTCCTGCCGGTGGTATGAATTGCCGTAGTTTTTGCGTAACTTCGGCAGGCAGAGAAACAAGATCGAGTCCTAGTTGCGCGCAGCTGTCCGCCGCTGCCACGCCGATGCCGCCGCCGGTGCCGACAACC
>DIEW01000079.1 GCA_002418825.1 Syntrophaceae bacterium UBA5764
GTCCTATTTTAGGGGAAGCTTACGTGTTTGAGCCAAGATGTTTTCTCATATTATCTCCACGCAGTATCTTGTAACATTATGTTCACGCAAACCCAAGAAACTATTAATTAAAGAAATATTACCGCTATCATCTCCGAGTTCACCTTTTTATACCGTTCGCTTAAATTGAACCTAATTAACTGCGCCTACAAGTACTATTATTTAGACGTTTTTGCAAGCTTAGGGAAATTTGTATCCAGCGTAGTATTCCATTTATCGATCATCGTCTTTATGCTCTGCATCAGTTCAGAAACATCACCTTCGATTGTCACAGATTTTATTTTGTCGCTTTGAACAATGGCATTGACAATTTTCTGATCGGCATCGCCTACCACTTCGCCAAAAACAGTATGTTTGCCGTCAAGCCAGGGAGTTGGCACATGCGTGATAAAAAACTGACTGCCGTTGGTACCCGGCCCCGCGTTTGCCATAGATAAGATACCGGGTTTATTATGTTTTAGCTCTTTGACAAACTCATCCTGAAAACGGTATCCTGGACCGCCGCGTCCGTCGCCCGCGGGACAGCCGCCCTGAATCATAAAATCAGGAATAACCCGGTGAAAATTCAAATTATTATAATAACCACGCCGTGCCAGATTGATAAAATTACCCACGGTAATAGGAGTCTGCTCGACAAAAAGTTTTAAATTGATTGTTCCTTTGCTTGTTTCAATAACTGCTTTTACTTCATTTTTCATTTTAGTCTCCTGTTGTTTAATGATGGAATAATCTCAGGCCACAAAACGCCATAACAATACCGTATTTGTTGCACGTGTCAATTACCTGCTGATCACGGATGGAGCCGCCGGGCTGAACAATCGCGTTCACACCGCTGCGGCGCGCACGCTCGATGTTATCGCCGAAGGGAAAAAATGCATCACTGCCCAGACAAACGCCTGTAACCTTGGAAAGCCATTTTTGTTTTTGAGTTTTAGTCAAAGGCTTAGGCTGCTTCGTAAATGTTTCGGCCCAGACATTATCGCCGATAACATCCTCCGGCGTGTCACCCAAGTAAACATCAATCGCGTTATCACGGTTCGGTTTGGCAACATCGTCACGGAAAGGCAGATTTAAAACTTTGGGCATGTGGCGCAGCTGCCAGAGATCCGCTTTTTGTCCGGCTAGCCTGGTGCAGTGGATACGGCTTTGCTGTCCCGCGCCCACGCCAATAACCTGGCCATGCTGCACATAACAGACACTATTGGACTGAGTATATTTGAGTGTGATGAGCGCGAGTACCAGATCGCGCTTTTGCGCGTCGGTCAGCGTTTTGTTTTCTGTCACAATGTTTTCGAGCATGCGGGAATCGATTTTTAAATCGTTTCTTCCCTGCTCAAAAGTAATTCCGTAAACCTGCTTGTGCTCCAGAGAAACAGGGACGTAGTTTGGGTTGATCTGCACTACATTATAGTTGCCGCCTTTTTTGGATTTCAGAATTTCCAGTGCTTCCGGATTATAGCCGGGCGCGATGATACCATCGGTGACCTCATTTTTTATAATTGTTGCCGTCTGAACATCACATACATCGCTCAATGCTATCCAATCGCCGAAACTGCTCATGCGGTCGGCGCCGCGCGCGCGCGCGTAAGCGCAGGCCAGGGGAGAAAGTTTCATTTTGGGATCGATGTGACACATTTTGCGTAACACTCTATCAAGAGGAAAACCCAAAGCCGCACCGGCGGGAGAAACATGTTTAAAAGACGCGGCGGCAGGCATACCGAGGTTTTCTTTGAGTTCTTTCACCAGCTGCCAGCTGTTGAGCGCATCCAGAAAATTAATATAGCCGGGCTTGCCGTTTAATACCTCAACCGGCAGATTACTTCCGTCCGCCATGAAAATCCGCGCCGGTTTCTGGTTGGGGTTGCAGCCGTATTTTAGTTGTATTTCGTTCATGAATTATACCTCCACCGCTTTATACTTATTAATGATTACATCTTCATATTCTTGTGTTTTCAAGTTGATGACGCGCACAAACAGACTCACTTTGTTATCCTCGTTTAAGGCCTCCCATAGTTTTCCCGCGAATTCATTGGGGTCATCTTCATCGATGGCCACACGCAAAGGCTCTCCTTCAAAACTGGGAATCGGATTACCGTTGCACTTGTAAGTGCTGATAAAGTGCCCTTCTCCGGCAAGCGGCTCTGAATAATCGAAAATAAAGCGCTGCGCGCTTTTTTCTTTGCCACCACAATTTTTGATAATACTGATTTTGTAAGCACCTGTTTTCATATCCAGCAGGCCGGAAATGCGCGGCGTCCAGTTGGGCTTGTCGTCTTCAAACGTGCGCGTTTTTAGCGCCGCTTCAAAATTGTATTGGGGATACTTGTTCCCTTTCATAAAATCATAAATGGTATTGGTCTGATCACCGTTGGTGATGATTGTTGTTTTTCTAAAAGTCAGCACCGGGTTATAAATAATCAGATGCGGGTCGGTCATTTTGGAAGGATCCGCCGCTTTGGTGCGTATGCCGCCTTTGATGGGGTCGAACACGCGGTTGCGGCTGTTGGCGCTGCGCCCCATGATAAAATAGACAATCATCGCTTTTTTCCCCGAAGGCGCAACGCCTGTGCAAATGCCGCGTCCGGGATATTCGTTTCCGGACAGGAAATCGTATAAATTCACTTTCATTTCCAATATTTCTCCTTGTGATGCTTCAAGAATCGTTGTTTTGATGGCGGGAGTATATGAGCAGAAGTTTTGTATGTCAACTGGATTTGACCAATAATTTTTTAACAATTAAAAATATATAATAATCGCAAAAAATCATTTTCCCTTAAAACAATCTGATTCACTCCCTCTATTACCGGAAGATGATCATTAATTTTCAAATTGCAAATAATTACTCAATAAGTTAAAAATAAAACAACGCAGTAACAACATATCCCATCATAAGGAGTTTGCATGAAAGCAAAAACGGCCAAGAAAGTTTTAGTCAGCGTGGTTATGGGAAGCGATTCTGATTTGCCCGTCATGTCCGAAGCGGCAAAGATTCTCGATGAATTCAACATTGGGTATGAACTTGTCATTACCTCTGCTCACCGCACTCCTCAAAGGACAAAAAAATTTTCTCATGAAGCAGCCAGTCGCGGAGTAAAAGTTATTATCGCTGGAGCGGGAGCGGCTGCTCATCTGGCCGGTGTGATTGCTTCACACACAAAATTACCCGTCATCGGCGTACCAATTAACTCCACCGCATTAAATGGTCTAGATGCCCTTCTTTCCACCGTGCAAATGCCCGGCGGCGTGCCGGTAGCCGGTATGGCTATCGGCAAGTCCGGCGCAAAAAATGCCGCTTTGCTTGCCGTGCGTATGTTGGCATTATCCAACAAAAACCTGGCCATAAAACTCAACAGCTATGTGGTTAAAATGGCTAAAGATGTGCACAAAAAACAGGAAAAACTTTCATGCCTAAAGTCATAAAATTTACACCCCAAAAATTTGAAGACATCATCTCCAGCGCGGCCACATTGATTTTACGCGGCGGCGTTATTATTTACCCGACAGAAACTTTTTATGGTCTGGGCGCGGACGCAACAAACAATCAGGCTATCCTCAGAATTTTTGATATCAAAAGCAGAGATTTCGGCAATCCAATTTCTGTAATCATCGGTAGCAAGCATGATCTTCAGATCATTATCCGCGAAAGTACCCCCGCCGCTGAAAAATTGATGAATGCTTTCTGGCCGGGGCCCTTGACGATTGTCTTTAAAGCAAAAGAAAGTATTTCTCCTCTGCTAACCGCTCAAACGGGGAAAATAGGAGTCCGCCTTTCCGCTAATGAAATAGCCAAACAAATTGCGCAAAAAGCAGGGCGACCTTTGACTGCCACTAGCGCTAATTTATCCGGTATGCCGGAATGCGCCAATGCGGAAGAGGCGATAAAACAAATTGGGAATAAAATCGACACAGTTATTGACGCTGGCACGACGGCCGGAGGCGTTGCCTCCACAGTGATTGACGTCACCTGTACCCCACCACGGATTTTGCGCGAAGGCACAATAAGTCAAAAATCCATAGAGAAAACATTGTAAAGAAAGCTTTGTTTGGTTTTCTAAAGGAGACGTTCCGCACCGACAACTGTCACTGTGGTTTTTATAACATCAGGCGGTTCATGGATAAAAACTATCATAAAAGGAATTTGTCCGGCGGGCGGAATTTTGTTATTGGAATTGTTGTCTCCTTCCGGACGAGATAATTTTTTTGATATTTCATCTTCTGACATGTTGACAAGCTCATCATCAGTTAAAATATTGCCGGCGTAACTGATACGTTCTCCCAAAGTCACGGAATACGCATCACTAATTTCACCTTTTATGGCAATCCGGCAAATGGAATAATCAGCTTGGTTTACCGCCGTTCCCTCCATAACCCTGATTGTTCCCAAAACATTATTATTGATCATGCGCTGCCGTATATCTTGCAGGTTTACCTGTCCGATCACAACCTCCGGAAGAGCTGGCTCGGGCTCACTTACATATTTATGGGCAATTTCTATAAAACGATTTCCTATTTGCGGATAAACAACAAAATAAATAACGGCAGGGATAACGAGAATCACTAAAACCGCCCATAAAAATATTTTCCAATTCCTGCCCTTGCTTTTTTGGGAGCGTTGTTTTTTTAGTTTCATCTTGCTTAAACGCTGTGCCTCGTCTCTTTTCGGTATGTCGACTTTCTCTGGCTCCAGACTTTGACGGCGGGAATTTTCCGTGAATACGTCTTTTTCATCACTTGAATCTTTTGTGGGTTCCAAAACTTTATCCAAAAAAAGCTTAACGTCGTCGTCGTGACCCGACAACGATGAAATGCTTTCAGGCACCTTGGCGCTTGTTTCTTCACTTACATTTTTGGCGGAAAAAACGGTTTCTCCGACCGGTGGTTCTTTATTTTCTTTCTTATTAGCCAGAATATTATCTTGAAAGAAAACATGCCCGCATCTGCTGCAACGCATCCACAAACCATCGTTCTGCATTAAGGTGTCGTCAAAATGAAACTTTGTGCGGCATTGTCTGCACTGAATAATCATTTTCTTTCCTTTTCATTATCCACTGATAACATAAATCTCCGGTAAAAACCTGTACTGCTCGTCGAAATCCAAACCATAGCCAACCAAGAAACCGTCGTTTATTGTGAATCCCACATAATCCGCCTCAAAAGCGACTTTTCTCCGGCTGCGCTTGTCCAGCAAAGCGCACACTTTCAGAGAACGGGGATTTCTTTCTTTAAGCCACTCAACAAGATATTTCAACGTCAAACCTGTATCGATTATATCTTCCACAATCAAAACATCACGGTCTTTAATACTTATTTCTATGTCTTTGGTCACCACGACTTTTTCCGAGCTTTCCGAACCAGTGCCATAACTCGCGCAACGCACAAAATCTATCCGGCAAGGAATGCTTAACGCCCGGATTAGATCAGCCATAAAAATGAATGCCCCCTTGAGAATGCCAACAACGATTACCTCACGACCGGCATAATCCGCCGATATCTCGTCAGCCAATTCCCGCACGCGCTTTTTGATATCATCATGCGTATAAATTATCTCTCTTTGTTTCCCGTCCGGCATTAATTTATCATCCGTTTTGCGTGTAATTTGGTTTAAGATTAACCAATATGCCTGTTATCTGTCAATAAAAATCAAAGGATTTCGCTATAAACACGGATAAATTCATCGATATTGGACAGAATCATTCCCTCGGCTAAACTAATTTCTCGTCCCGAATTGAAGTGCGAGGAAAAGCTTAAGAATATCGCGTCAAACTCTGACATTTTTCTGCCAAATTTTTCATAATCTATGTGACTGATCATATACTGTGAGCCGTCAAAATAATACTTTCCCAGTCTGTTCGTCTCTGGTGAGCGGAACGGCCAGTCGATTTTCCACACAAAATAACGGAGAGCAACCTTCTTTAACTTTTCGGTATCAAAAGCATTCGGTTTCAACTCCTCACCGATTCTGTCTCCCAGTAAACGAAAATATGTTTTTACCATATCGATATCGGTGATACAGAGACCGTAGAGATACCAGTCATCTATTATTTTCAGCAATATTTCGGCTTGGGATTTGGGAATAAAATAATGGCTGGAGCAAAGATGGCCGGCGCAAAGTTCCTGGCCGTAAAATGATACATCGCGTAAATCAAGGCCAGAATTTTGCTGAGGATGTAAAAGACAGCCTACTCTTTTTTCTTCTTCGTCCAGAAACCCCAGATACTCACAACAATAAATTTCTTCATACCTTTTGCGGAAATCTTCCGCGGCGAGTGTCTCAGCGGCGTAAACTTTCAGGTCGTCCTTCCCCCTGACCATTTTGCGAAAACGTTGTGTGCGCTGACGCAATCTCAATGTCAGAGAGGAATACGAACTGTCCACATAATTATAGAGACCGCAACAAGCACCGCAGGACTTACCAGCGTCCGGCTGGCATAAAACATTCAAACCGCAAATATCGGAATAATTCGACATTCAAATACCATCCTTATCAGGTTCAAAATTTTTCAGAGCGAATTCATCAGTGGTTCAAAAATCAGCCACTGTCTTCAGCGATAACTATTTTGTCCCCCGACATTAAAATCGAATCCCTATCTTTGCCCTTTCTTCAAATTAAAACCGCTTCATCGCGGTGACCACATCAATAACATTCCAAACAATAACCACTCTGATTTTTTGACAATAAATTTTAAGGCAATATAATAAGGATTGACATTGCAGGTCAAGGTCAAAAATGCTATGAAAACAAATCAATCGTTGTGTTCTTTAACGGGAAGAAACGAATGAAATTAATTGAACAAATAAACCTGAACAACGGATTGGTTTTGAATATTTACGATTTTTCCCGCCCCATAGCAGCTGACACATCCAAGGTAGGAATATGCATTGAAACAGAAATTACCTTGAAAGAATCGTATTTTTCCACTTTTGAAGATTACCTCCAGGTAAAAAATATTTTTGGCGAAAAAATTCGTTTTGAGTACCGAAAGGAAAGATCTTTCATTGACATAAAACAGGAAAATGATGTTCGCGACGAATTGCTTATGACTTTTAAAAATAATTCTTTAAACTATATTGCTTCACCAAACTTCCCAAAAAACCTGGCTCTTTCCAAGCTGCGTGACATTAAAAACAACCCTTATAAGTATATCGAGAAACCGGAACAGGAAACATGACTGTTTGTACATTTGACGAGCTTTTGCTTGGCGTGGAAAAACCCAGTCGCTATATCGGCACGGAAGTAAACGCCAGACGCCGGAATAACAGAGGCCTAAATTTTCTCCTTGCTTTTCCGGATGCCTACGAAGTGGGCATGTCGCATCATGGTTTGCAACTTTTATATTCAATACTGAATGCTCAACCTAATATAAATGCTGAGAGGTGCTTCGCTCCTTGGCTGGACAGAGAGAAGCAACTCCGCTTGCATCAACTGCCCCTGACCTCTCTGGAAACACAAACAGCTCTTGCCGATTTTGATGTAATCGGTTTTTCCCTTCAATATGAACTATCGTATACCAACGTTTTAAACATGCTGGATCTTGGACAGATACCTATTCGCTGTAATTGTCGCGAGACGAAGCACCCGTTAATAATTGCTGGCGGTCCTTGTTGCTTCAATCCTGCGCCACTGGTTGCTTTTATCGATGCTTTCGTTATCGGTGAAGGAGAAGAAATTGTCACGGAAATTGCGGCTGTCGTCGCTGAAGGCAAAAAGAAAAAATTAAGCCGCTTCGGGGTACTGGAAAATCTCGCGGCGATCCCCGGTATTTATGTTCCTTCTCTACACAAAAAAAATCAGGTTATCAAAAAAAGGACTATCCCCGATATGAATAAATGGATACATCCGGAAAAACCCGTTGTTCCTTTAATGCAGACTGTCCATGACCGCATTGTTCTGGAAATCGCCCGCGGTTGCACAAGGGGTTGTCGCTTTTGTCAAGCGGGAATCATCTGGCGTCCTTACCGTGAAAGAAATCCATCATTATTATTAAAAATTGCAGAAAAAGCTTTGTCGGCAACAGGCCATGATGAAATATCGCTCCTTTCGCTCAGCTCCGGAGACTACACGTACATCAAGCCATTAATCCAGAGCCTGATCCGAAAACATTACGCTCAGCGCGTCGCCTTGGCCCTGCCATCATTGCGCGTGGAATCTCTGAACGAAACAGTAATCGAAGAAATAAAACGCATCCGTAAAACCAGTTTTACGCTCGCACCGGAAGCCGGAACCGAGAAAATGCGTCGGATAATAAATAAAGGCAATACCTCCGAAGATTTATTAACGACAATTGACAAGGTATTCAGCGCCGGCTGGAAATCAATCAAACTCTATTTTATGATCGGCCTGCCCGATGAAGGACAGGATGATTTGGAAGGTATTGTCGATTTGAGTCATGCGGCTATGCGCGCCGCCAAAAACCGCGGACAGTTAACAATCAGTCTTTCCACCTTCGTTCCCAAGCCCCACACGCCGTTTCAATGGGAGCAACAGATTTCACTGGAAGAGACTTACGCCCGGCAAAATTTTATCCGTCAACGAATAAAAAACCGTCGTTTAAGCGTCAAATGGCACGACGCACGCATGAGTTTTCTGGAAGGAATTTTCTCTCGCGGAGATGAAAGCCTGGGGCTGCTGCTGGAAAAAGCCTTCCAGAACGGTTGTCGTTTTGACGGCTGGAGTGAAAATCTTCGTTTTGACTTATGGCGAAAATCTCTGCAGGAAACGGACGTTGACACGGAACATTTTCTGCGAGCGCGCGGTACAACAAAAGCCCTGCCCTGGGATAACATTAATTGTGGCGTAAGTCGCGAATTTCTGTTACGCGAAAAACAAAAAGCCCAAAAGTCCTTGCCGACGGCGGATTGCCGTTTTGGTGAATGCCAACTCTGTGACGTTTGCGATTTTACCAACATAAAAAATATTCTTGCTACGGCTGACAACAATCAAATTTTGCCGCCGGTGGAAAAACCAACGGACCAATCAGTTGCCGGCCAGAAAACTTATCGCTTTTCTTTCCGCAAGATTGGCTTGGCTCGGTTTTTATCTCACCTGGAAATATCCGCCGCTCTCACACGATCCTTTCGCCGCAGCGACTTGCCAATTATATATTCTGCAGGCTACCACCCTCATCCGAAAATTTCCTATGCCACCGCCACCGCCGTCGGCATAGAAAGCTTTCAGGAATATATGGATGTTGCCGTGGGAAATTACACCGGTGACCTGGCTTTATTGAAAAAAACAATCAACAGTGCCTTACCGCAAGGACTTGAAATAAATGAAATCGAAATTATCCCTTCCGGTAAAAAATCACTGGCCGCATCTCTTTACGGATTTATTTATGAACTAAGGTTACCAGCTGATATGGATAATGACAGGCTAGAAATTATTAAAAATAATATTGATGTATTTTTAACTTCGCCTTCATTTTATATTCCCAGGCTATCCAAAGGAGTAATGGCAAATAAAGATATCCGCCCTTTTATAAAAAGCATCTTTTTCGATACCCAAGAAAAAAAAATCGAGTATACTATCCGCTTTTCACAAAAAGGGTCACTCAAACCCCTTGATATCATCGTGCATGTGGCTGGTTTCAGCAAGGCAGAAGCGGAAAATATACATGTTATTAAAACCAGAACCATTCTGGTTTAGCCATATATGATTAAAGCAACAAATTACTTTTGCGAAGAAAATTCAACCGTTATTTCCGGAAGAACATCCTGACAGACAGTTCCCTCCTTGCCTAGTTCTTCATAGAGCATCATGATTGTATTTACGTAAACCTCACTGCGGTTATAATAAAAAACAGCTCTGCGCTTTTTCTCGTCAGATGCAGTTTCTGACCATCCTGAGCTTTTCAGGTAATGAGCCATGCTGGCTTTCGCATCCTTCATATTAAAGGGACTAGCAATACCGTCTCCGTCACCATCAACCCCATAACTGTGAAATGTGGAAGGAATAAATTGCGCAGGCCCCATCGCTCCGGCAAATGACCCCATAATGTTCAGGGGATCAACATCAAGCTCATGGGCAATACGGACAAGATGGTACAATTCATCCAGCGCCCACCTCGCCCTTCTGTGCGCCCTATTAATTATCACTTCATCATTCAGCAAAGGATAGCGGTCAGCGTATAATCCCTGCACTCTTTTAAAATAATCCGGATCGAGCAGCAAGGCTAAATTGACATAAGCCGTAACAACATTGAACGGCATGGGGTAACTTCCCAGCCTTGATTCCACAATTAGAATGGCCGTGATAATCTGCGGGGATGTCCCATAACGACTCTCCAGGGATGATAAGAATTCATGATTATCTTTGATAAAAAGTCGTCCATCTTCAATATATTTGGGATTAATATCCATGACATAAGGTTTTTTTTCACTTCCTTGCGGGCTGGAATAAAAGAGATTTTGAATTGCTATATCCGGCCGCAGTGATATCCTGGAATCATAGAGCATATTTTGAACAAATGCTCTTTCCAACCCCTTTTCCACAAGACGCTCTTCAATAAAAGCTCGCGAAACATCATCCCACGCCCACGAAAACGCGCATAAAAAAACATGTATCAAAATAACAAAACCGGTTATCTTTTTTTTCATTGATCGCTCACGGTATTATCATCAACTGCTCCTTCATTTTACACTTTCATCAAGCTATAAGCAAGGCGATTCCATCATAGATTCAGACGGTTCAAAAATATCTCCACAAATTAAAAACCTCTTTCTATAAAATACTCTACCGGCAACACTATTTTTTTTCTTTCTTGCCAAGAGCAATAAATTCCTGTATTCATATTATCCATATTTTATGGAGGACAACACATGAAAATTTTAGTTACTTATTATTCGGAAACCGGTAACACTAAAAAAGTGGCCGAGGCGATTTATGAAGTCGCTGATTTTGACAAAGAGATTAAACCTGTCCAGGCTATTCAAGATACGTCAGGATACGACATCATCTTTTGCGGTTTCCCGGTACACGCCCACAGTGTTCCACATAAAGTTATTGAATTTATTAAGCTATTGCCAGGAACACAGAAAATTGCCTTCTTCTCTACTCATGGTTCATTACGTGGTGGCCAGTTGCCTAAGCAGGCTTTTGAACACGCCTTAAGCCTTGCTGTAAAATCAGCTGTTTTAGGTCATTTCAGCTGTCGCGGACAGGTTAATCCAAAAATCATTGATGCCCTTTTGAAAAATCCAGAACATAAAGCATGGGGAGAAGAAGCACAAAGCGCATTAGGTCATCCTGACGAAAACGATTTAGCCGACGCTAAAACATTTGCTGTAGAAATGTTAGCCAAGGCAAGAAAATGATTCAGGGCAGTTTTTTTAATTGCCAGCAGCATGCTCAATTAAATGTTGTTGACAAACATCATTAAATCTACTATGTGTTTTAATCTTAATTTATTTAAGACTTAAGGATATAAATAATGTACGCAGTTATAAAAACAGGTTCTAAACAGTATAAAGTAAGCGAAGGTGAAGTTTTATCCGTTGAAAAACTTGTCGGCGATAAAGGTACCGAAGTAGTTTTTAACGAAGTACTGATGGTTTCCGGTGAAAAAGGCATAAAAATCGGCACGCCTTATGTGGATGGCGCCAAAGTGTACGGCGAAATTATCGAGCAAAAAAAAGGTCCGAAAATTCAAGTTTTTAAAATGAAACGGCGCAAAGGCTTTCATAAAAAAACCGGTCATCGCCAAGAATTAACCGGCATGAAAATTAAGAAAATCGTTATTTAGATTAAGCGGAGGAAGTCATGGCACATAAAAAAGGTCAAGGCAGTTCCCGTAACGGAAGAGACAGCAATGCCCAACGCCGCGGTGTTAAGGTGTTTGCCGGGCAGAAAATTCATGCGGGCTCAATTATCGTGCGCCAAGTAGGCACAAAAATTCATCCAGGAAACAACGTAGGGATGGGCAAGGATTTTACTCTTTTTTCCCTGATTGATGGAGTGGTAAAGTTCGAAAGGCTCGACAAAACAAGAAAAAAGGTAAGTGTTTACGCGGCGTAAATGTTTCTGCTATATTTTATCATTCAAGGCGCTTTACCGAAAGCGCCTTTTTATTTTTTAAAAAGCGATGAAATTTATTGATGAGGCAAAAATTTATATCAAAGCCGGGCATGGAGGTCAGGGCTGCATAAGCTTCCGAAGAGAAAAATTCGTGCCTCGTGGCGGGCCAGATGGAGGAGACGGGGGTAAAGGAGGCGATGTCATTTTCCGCGCCACTGAAAAACACCGTACTCTTCTGGATTTTAAGTACCGGCAACACCACATTGCTAAAAACGGCGGACACGGTTCGGGTAATAACCGTACTGGCAGAAGCGCTGCGGATCTGATAATTTCTGTCCCAGTGGGCACAGTAATTAAAGACGCGGAAACACAAGAAGTGTTTGCTGACTTATCACAGGTAAGCCAGATTCACGTTGCCGCCCGCGGAGGTATTGGCGGCAAGGGAAATGCTCATTTTGCGACTTCTACCCACCAGACACCAAGGTTTGCTCAGGATGGCATGGAAGGAGAAGAACGCTGGGTTTTACTGGAACTTAAACTCCTGGCCGATGTCGGTATCGTCGGTTTTCCCAACGCTGGAAAATCAACTTTCATTTCTCGAGTTTCCGCAGCCAAACCTAAAATCGCTGATTACCCTTTTACTACTCTGACACCACATCTGGGAGTGGTAAAGCATGCCAAGGCACCAAGTTTTGTTATCGCAGACATCCCGGGACTTATTTCCGGTGCCCATCAGGGCATGGGCATGGGAATAAATTTTCTAAAGCACATAGAGAGAACTTCTGCATTGCTGCATATAATTGATGTCTCCGCTGAGCCCTATACAGACGCTTGGGAGAACTATAAGGCCATAAACAATGAACTCGGTTTATATAATCCTTCCTTGCTGCAAAAACCTCAAATTGTAGCCTTGAACAAAATCGACCTTCCCCCCGTCAGAGAAAAGGCAAAAAAAGAAGTTGCGCTATTTAAGAAAAATGGAATAATGCTTTTCGAGTTCTCCGCAGTTACGGGGGAAGGAATAAGTAAAATACTAAACAAAATAGTCAGCATTATCCATAAAAAGAAAAAAGAAACGTTATGAAAAATATCCGACTTGAAACATTCAATCTCGCCAAGATAATCCTTATTAAAATTGGTTCTGCCGTGCTTACGGGCATAGACGGGCTTGATTTAAAAATCATCAATTCCCTCGTACGTGAGATGTCTGATCTCATCCACAATGGTCATACCATAGTGCTGGTCACTTCCGGCGCTATAATTTCGGGCAAGCACCGCCTAAATCTCACCAAGCCTCTAAAAAGTATCCGCGAAAAGCAGGCAGCAGCTGCCATCGGACAGGGAAGACTCATGCGCGTTTATTCCAAGTCTTTCGAAAAGCGCGGTCTTTATGTCGCGCAGATATTGCTTACCCTCTCCGATCTAGCTGACCGGAAAAGATACCTGAATATCCGCAATACGCTTTCCACCTTGATGGAGTGGGGGGTAACCCCAATTATCAACGAAAACGACACTGTTGCTGTGGACGAAATTAAATTCGGTGACAATGACACTCTGGCCGCCATGATCGCCAATATGGTTGAAGCTGATTTATTTATCAATCTGACCAGTACCGATGGTTTTTATGATTGCAATCCTGCTAAAGGTAAAAAGGCTAAACTTATTTCTGTGGTGCATGAATTTACCGATGAGCTTGAAGCCGCTGCTACCTGCGAAACCACGGAGGTCGGCATGGGGGGCATGAAAAGCAAGGTACTGGCCGCAAAAAACGTCACCTCCATGGGCATCCCCTGCGTTATCGCACCAGGAAAAAAGCGGCGTGTTTTATCCAAGATCCTTGCCGGCAAAAAAATAGGCACGCTGTTTCTACCGGCAACCCAAAAGCTAAAAAGCAAAAAATACTGGATCGCTTTTACTTTACGTCCACACGGCAAGCTTGTTTTAGATGATGGAGCAAAAAGTGCCATTTTGGAAAAAGGACGAAGCCTACTCCCCTCCGGTATCGCGGATATAGAAGGAGATTTTGACTTGGGTGACGCGGTAAGTTGCGTGGATCGCGCAGGCGTAACCTTAGCCAAGGGCCTGGTCAATTACAATTCTGCGGATATTCGTAAAATAAAGGGATTAAAAACTTCACAAATAAGTCAGGTTTTGGGATATAAAGATTATGATGAAGTAATTCACCGCAATAATCTGGTCATAATCAGCAATAACACAAGAAGGCAATACACAAATTAATTTTGCCGGAAACGGCATACGTTCATGCTGAAAGATTATCAAAAAAAATTATTAGAACTTTGGGAGCAACTTGAATTAGAAATTTCAAATCTTTATCGCCTTTTCGCGCAAAAATTTCCTGCTCATAGTCAACTCTGGAATGCCTTAAGCAGCGATGAACTCAACCATGCGGCCTATGTAAAAGAAATGTTTTCTTTAGCAGAAGCAGGAAAAGTATTTTTTAACGAAAAAACAACAAAAACTTATACAATTAAAACTATAAACGACGACATAAAAACCGTTTATAAGAAAACAGAAGCTGGTCAATACACCATAATCAACGCATTGGCTTACAGTGTAAACTTGGAAGACTCGATCATCGAAAAAAAATTCTATGACTACTTCAGTACAAACGACCGAGATATCAACCTGCTGATTAACAAAATCAAACAAGAAACCATCGAACATTCCCAAAGAGTAAAAAAAGCCCTTGAAGAAGAAAAACTCAGATAATTATTTCTAGTATTTAATATCCTCGTTTCAGTTCCTCCTTCCTGGAGCAATATTTCGACCATTCCCTACCTTCTGTTGCACAGACTGCCGGGTATTCTGGGTAACAATCGGAGCAACACCTGCCGCTCTGAAAGATGGCTGGCACAATGAATTCTTCAGTACTTTAGGGGAACCAGAGCTTTGTAAAATGAGGCTACCTTTATTAACAACACTTAGCGGCGGGGACGGAATTGGCTGAACTTTTAATTGAGGTTGCTGTTTTTTAAAGGGATACTTGAACTGTCGTTGACTTTTGTCTTTATCATTCACACGCGGACCAACAACCTCCGTGGCTCCGCGCTTTCCCGCTTGTTTCGGAGCTATAAAAGGCCGCTCGCTTTTCCCTGTCGCGCCAGTTTTTCTATTATCCGTTTTATTTTTCGGCGAAACAATGCCTACCGTGTCCTTTTTAAACCCACCTTCCGGAACAGTGCGCGGTGAATTTACCCTTGGGTGGTGGATGAAAAGATTTTCTCTCTTTGGAAGAGGAGGCATCTCTCTTTTCTTGTAATCCGGCTTCCAATGATAATGCCCGGGTCTATGTAACACATGCGCGTGCTTGTAAAATCTTCTTGTCCGGTCAAGATTCACAATCCACACCCTGTGAGCATGCCAATCAAAAAAAGACCAACCGATTACACCGAACCCGATGAACAAACGTGGAGCATAAACAATGCCCGGACCAATCACTGCTACGCCAGGATAAAAAATGCGGAAAGGTGGGAAAGCCGGATACCACCATGGTCCGTAAATCTGCAGCGGATCATAAACAGGAACGCAGAGATAGTCACTGTAAGTCGGTTCAATGCGAATAATTCTTTGCTCGACAATAACTTTTTGTTCATCAGTTGTTACCAGATAACCCTGAGAGCTAGCCCTTGCGCGCAGCTCTTGAATCGTATCCATAACACCCTGTTTTTGATTGACAAAAGCATCGCCAAGCTTTGCCGTCCACTTGAGATTATCGCTCATCATTCTTAAAACTTTCGGATAGTGACAAAGCGAAAGGATACTGACATCCCAGTCCTTATGGCTGAGAGCCTGATCCAGCGTTGCATTATCCAGATCCCGGTTAAAAGAAATCCACCGCTCAGCCTCCGCTACTTCAAAAGGATACGATGCGGCAATTAAAATTTGTGAAAGCAGAGCGTCAGGATAAAGAGCGATAGGAGCAAGCATTTGTGCCAATTCTTCTTTGCTGAACTGCGTTAACTCTTCGTCGCCGTTTCCTATCATTGTGGTTTGTGCTTTTAATGATAACGGCACGAGGAATAATATTATCGCCGCAAATGTTGAGATTCCTTTAGCGTGTTTCTTATTCATGGCTTAATCTACTTTTGCAAAATATTTAATCGTATTTCCTGAGTGCTTTTCACAAGCTGCCTTAAACTCCCGTTTCAGTTAATTGCAATGCTTATGCCATTGGCTGCATTGTTTTAACATATAGATATTATTCGTTATTATTTTAAAATTGGTTTATTCTGACGATTATCTAATGGATAAAATATATCCGACTTAAGCATTCAAATGGATATATTTTACTCAGCGATAAAATACTTGTTTCATTAAGAAAGAACTTAAATAAATTTTTCTTTAGACGTATAAAGGATGCCTTCTTTTTCGAGCAGATTTTTTTTCATTTCAAGACCGCCACCGAAGCCACCCAATTTCCCATCGGCGCGAATTACACGATGACACGGAATAATAAGAGGGAAAGGATTAGCGGCCATCACTCTTCCCACTGCTCTGGCTGCGTTTCGCTTTCCTGTTTTCTTTGCCAAGTCAGAATAGGAAACCACTCCACCACGCGGAATCTTGAATGTCTGAAGCAAAACTTTTCTTGCAAATGGCGTTAATTTTTTCATATTCAGCAACGACAGCAAATTTATTTTTTGTTTTTTGCCCAGATAAAGACCTGCAATAAGGCGCTCTACGCCCCTGCCGATCTTGCGGGGACTTGTATTTACTGCCGGATAATCCTGATTGATTCTTGATATCATTTTTTTCGGATGAGTGGGTAAATATATTTTTTCGATTTGCGGTTTTTTGCCCCGCCAATCCCACACAAGGCCAATAGATTCTTTCCCCACTTTAATGATCTGGTAATACATGCTTTTCTCCTTTCGCTACTGCATACGACATTTTTATCGCAGACTGTGTTTTTCAGCCCCAATGCTCTATCAATATCTTTACGCCAATAGCGATAAGCACCAATCCGCCAAAGATGTTTACCTTTTTACCGAATATTTTTGCCAGCGCCCTGCCAAAGACCATACCTGACACCGTCATGATAAAGCAGATAACACCGATAACTACTGCTGGTAAAAATATCTGATATTTAAGAACGGAAAAGCTGAAACCCACGGCCAGTGAATCAATACTGGTCGCTATAGACAGCACTAAAAGCGACAAGCCCTTTGTCGGGTCGGTTTTCTCCCCTTTTTTCCCATTCTGTAACCCCTCATAAATCATTTTTCCGCCAATCAAGGCCAAAAGACCAAAAGCAACCCAATGATCAAAGGTCTCCATCGTCTCTGCCACTGTGAAACCAGCAAACCATCCTAAAACCGCCATTGAAAACTGAAACAAGCCAAAGGATAGGGACAGGCGTAATACCGGCGGCCACCACGGTTTTTCATGATTTGCCGCGCCGATGCCTATTGCCACGGAAAAAGCGTCCACACCTAAAGCTACGGCGACAAGAAGAATTGTTACCAAGGTCATCGTGAATAATCTCTTTCGTTTTTAAAATAAGAATATATCTTTTGCGCGAGTTTTTTATCTAGTCCTGGAGTGTTTCGCAAATCTTCCAACGACGCCTCCCGTATGTTCTTCACGGAACCAAAATGCCTGAGTAAAATATTTTTACGTCGACTACCTACATCGGGTATTTCATCAAGGATGGATTTTAAATCATCTTTTTGTCGGAGCCGACGATGATAACTTACGGCAAAGCGATGCGCTTCATCACGCACGTGCTGTAAAAGCGTCAACGCGGAGGGTGAAGATGCAAGCGAGACAGCATCTTTACGCCCCGGTAGATAAACACGATCCTGGCATTTTAATGTTTTCTCTTTTACACTTCCTTTGGAGAAAAACATTCTGTGTTCTTCTTTAGCCAAACCAATCACATCTAATTTAATTTTTAAATCTTTCAACACGGAAAGCGCTATGTTAAGCTGACCTTTACCTCCATCAACCACCAACAAATCAGGCATTGTTCCCGTGCCGGTAAAACGGCGGGCAAGCACCTCGCGCATCATACCATAGTCATCCGGTACATCGATTGTTTTGACGCGAAAACGACGGTACCCAGATTTGACCGGCTCGCCGTTCTGAAAAACCACCATTGAACCCACAGCATTTTTGCCGCCGATGTTAGAAATATCAAAGCATTCAACCCGTTGGGGCAGCTTTCCCAGCGCCAACTTATCTCTAAGAATCACCAAGGCGGTGTTTTTTTGTTCTTCTTTCTTTTGTAAGACCATAAAATTCTCACGAGCGTTGGCGCAGGCCATGTCCAGCAGGGCCTTTTTCGCGCCGCGCATGGCGATGGTAAAAACGACTCCCTTTCCCTTTTTGTCCGCAAGCCATTCAGCAATAACCTTTTCGTCAGGAAAATTGCAGGGGAGAATAATTTCTTCCGGCGGATTGTTACTTTCGTAATACTGTTGCAAGACGGAAGAAACAATTTCCGACAAATCCGCTTTCGTTTTCACCGGCGTGAATGACTTCGACCCCATTAATTTGCCGCTGCGTATGAATAAAAGACACAGTGAATAAACGCCCGCATCGGCATAAACGCCTAATACATCCTGATCCTTTTCAGTTACTGAATCCACATGCTGTTTTTCCAACGCATGCTTTAATGCGAACAGGCGATCGCGCAAACGCGCTGCTTCTTCGTAGTTCAAATTACTCGATGCTTCTTCCATCTGTTTATTCAATCCGGAAATCAATTCTTTACGGTGCCCCTGCAAAAAAGCAACCGTGCCCTCTACCAGCATGCTGTAATCTTTTTCATCAACTAAGCCCTTACACGGTGCGAGACAACGGCCGATTTGATATTCCAGACACGGCCTCGAACGAAACTTAAAATCAAGGTTGCGGCAGGAACGCAGGGGAAATATTTGTTGGACAAACTTGAGTGTTTCTTTGGCTGCCATCCCTGAAGGATACGGACCAAAATATAAAGCGGCGTCGTTCACGCGCTTGCGCACCAATCGCAAACGGGGATACCTCTCCGCAGGGTCTAACGACAGATGATAATAAGTTTTATCGTCACGAAGAAGCACGTTGTAACGGGGTCGATATTTTTTGATGAGATTGTTTTCAAGAATCAGTGCTTCCTTGGGCGTAGAAGTGGTGATAAATTCAACATCGACGATCCGCGTCAGCAAAAAGGGCGCCATGGGGCGCGTATCTTTTCCGGTAAAATAGGAACCAATGCGATTTTTTAAGTTATTGGCTTTACCAATGTAGATAATCCTGCCCTGTGCGTCTTTCATCATATAGATACCAGGCAATCGCGGAGCAGATAAAAATTTTTCTTTTAATACGGTATTTTCCGGCATAGTTTGTCAGCGACAAATTTTTCTTCACTGTATAATTGATTTGAAAGGATTGTTCAATCAGTCTTTCCTCCAAAATACTATTCCGGAAAACAACAAAAATTACGACCTCGGAAACATAATGCAACAACTTATTTTCTCCGACGGGAAAATAAACCACATTTTTTTAGAATCAGTCTTTTGATCTAAACCTTATAACTCACTTCTTTTTTACAATAAGGGCATCCGCAACACGTACCCCCTGCGGAAACACGATAAGCGGATTGATGTCCAGTTCTTCTATCTGATCCGCAAAATCAATAGCCAATTGCGAAACTTTCAATATCACATCAATAAGGGCGTTCACATCCGAAGCCGATCTTCCTCGCACACCGGCAAGAATTCGGGTGCCTTTTATTTCGCTAATCATCTCTTTAGCATCAGCAACAGTAAGAGGAACCAGTCGAAAAGAAACATCATGTAGGACTTCCACCAATATACCACCAAGCCCAAACATTATGGAAGAACCGAGAAAAGGATCGCGAGTTACACCCACGATTACTTCTACGCCTTCTCCAAGCATTTCCTGAACAAGAACGCCAGAAATTACCGCTCCCGGTGCGTGTTTTTTTACATCGCGCATTATCCGGGCATACGCTTCCCGTACAGCACCATCATCTTTCAGATTCAGACTGACTCCACCTGCTTCGGTCTTATGTGCAACGTCTGGAGACAACACTTTCAGCGCTACTGGGTAACCGATCCGCCTGGCAACGGCAACAGCTTCTTCCACTGATGCAGCTAAATCTTCCTTGGTAACGGGAATACCGTAAGCAGCAAGAATTTTTTTGCTTTCATATTCAGTAAACACTTCCGTTTTTTGAAGAATCGACTTTGCTTTTTTCATCGCTTCCGGCGGGATTTCAGAACTTTTATTCGTTATTTCCATAAACGATTTTCGCTTTTCAGCATAACAGGCAAGAAATGCCATGGCACGGGCAGCATCAGAAGATTCGGGAATCATTGGAATTCCTTCCTTTCTTACCCGGGCAATCATAGCCTGCGACTGTGGCGACAAATCCGTCCATACGGGGCAGAACACCAAAGGTTTGGACGATGAGTGATAAATTTCCAAAGCTTCATCAAGCCATTTTGGCGAAATGAATTTCATGAAAATTGCGGAGGCGAAAATGATATCAACATTATCAGCCTCAAAAATTGCTCGGAGGCATTTTCCGTATAGTTCATGGTCGCCCAGTATGGCGGCAGTCATGTCGACCGGATTATGCACGGAGCCATAAAAAGGAATGACTTCCTTGATTTTAGCACGGGTTGTCTCGGACAACTCCGGTACATTAAGGCCGAATTCTTCACAACGATCGGCAAAATCCACCCCCGGTCCACCGGAATCCGTCAGTATTCCCACGTTTCTGCCTTTGGGCATCCGGCCGCTCCGGTGTACTAAAGTGAAATACATGAGTTCCCGAACTTCTTCAAAGCGGATGATTCCCGTCTGACGGAAAAAGGCATCGTAAATTAGGTCATTGCCTACAAGTGAACCGGTATGGGAAATTGCCGCTCTTTTACCTGCTTTAGTCTTACCCACCTTTTTAATCAGTATGGGTTTACCCACCCTGAGCGCTGCTTCCGCTGCCTGACGGAATTTCAAACCGTCTCTAACCGCCTCTAGGTAAACGCCAAACAGACGGGTGTCTTCATCATTTAAAAGATGCGTAATGAAATCTGAGAACTGCAAATCTGCCTCATTGCCTACACTAATGAACGCGCTAAAACCGATTTTTTCTTGAAAAGCAGAGAGAAATACTTTTTCACCATAGGCCCCACTTTGTGTTATCAAACTTAAGGAAGGCGGGGCATCGATGTCATATTCAACTATTTCAGTGAAAGAGGCCATGATAGAATTACGGTAATAAAGCAATCCCATACAGTTCGGTCCCAGAATGCGCATGCCGCTTCTTGTGGCGATTCTGGTAATTTCCTCCTGCAGGGTACCACCACCATCGCCAGTTTCGGCAAAACCTGAAGTAAAAACAACTGCCGCTTTGACGCCCTTTTCAGCACACTGTTGTAAGGCTTCCAGAGTTCTTTCGATAGGGACGGAAATAATGGCAAAATCGATTTCTCCCGGAACATCATGCACCGAAGGATAACAGGTGAGTCCCGCTATTTCCTTATAACGGCGATTGATGGGATAAATGGTACCCGTGTATTTTTTTTTCAAAAGAGCACCAATCGGCCGGCCCCCAAATTTGGTCAGATTTTTTGAAGCCCCCACTATGGCAATTGATTTCGGGTTGAAAAAATATTCGATACCAGAGGTGTGTAGATTATCACTTTTCACTTTCATCTTGATTATTCTCCTGACGATTTTAGTCTTAATTTCAGAAAACTATGACAGACACAACGATGATTCTTTGGCCTTTTTTATCTATGCGCTTTTCACAATATAAACCGTTTTAATCAATTAGCGCAGTAAAAACAAAAAACGCGGCTTAGAGAAACATTTCCGGCCAACACTTTTACAATTCCCATCTTAATATTTCGTTGCAACAAACAAAATAATACACGATAACTCCGTTATCTTTTTAATTTCCTCACCCCGTTAATTAATTCTCATTCAGGAATTTCAAACATCGGGACAGGTCTAAGATACCGGCTTGCCCGGGTAACCCAAAGCTTCACGGGCCGCCCAACCGGCATAATTAAGCGTATTAAAGCAATTCATGAAAAAATCAACCTTCGATTCATCCCACATCGGCATCATTACAACAACGGAAACATCATGCCCCGGATCATAAAGCATAAGTGAGAGGTATCCGTGAGTTGCCCCATTGTGGCCGACTCCCAAGTTTTCCACATGAATACATCCGAGCGAATAATCGGCTTTCCCTGGTGAAATATCCGTTAGCATAAGAGCGACATTATCGGCAGTAAGTACATTTGCTCCCTTCATCAGTGTACGAATATATCTGTTAATTTGTCTCATTGTTCCATATCCATTGCCCTCTGCCACATGAGCGCTCATATTGTCTTTACAGCTCAAAACTATTTTTTCCTGATCATTCGTGTAAATAGTACCGCAAACAAATGGAAGCGGCAGTTCCCTATCGTCGGCGCGGGAAGGAAAATGAATTGAAAGCGGCACTGGAGTGGACTCGCCATAAATATAGTCTCGCATATAATCGCCATATGTTTTGCTGACACCGCTCCGATAGCTGTAAACCCGCGCTATAATCTCACTTAAAATTGTATAACCGGTGTTGCTGTAATGATGATCAGTCCCTGGAGAAAAATAATAAAAATTATGAATAACATTTTGTTCCACAAGCTCCTCGGAAGAAAACTGATGATTTGGATCTTCCGTTAGTTTATATTGCACGTAGCTCATATCATTCCAGACGGCCTCTTCATCATTGCTCACATCTTTTACACCCGCGCTGTGCTGTAACAAATGTCTAATGGTAATTTGATTTTTATATGGTATTTGCCATGCAATAGTTTCCGGCACGTAAGGAATATCGCTGCCGGGAATATTTTCGGTAATGCAATCCGTATAATCCAGCCACCCGTCTTGATGCATTTTCAGAATGGCAGTGGCGGTAAAATTTTTTGTGTTGCTGGCGAACCGGAAATAGGTATCCGGCGTGATCGGTTCGACTCCTGACGCAACGGAACTGGAGAAATAAACACCGTCAGGTGTCTGAACCAATACGCTGAGCGAAGGCACTGTTTTGTTGATTTGTGATTCCAGTGTTGTACGGACTCTTTCAACGGCGATATCCAATTCGCCAGAAGCCCTTATCCATATAATTCCATCGCAGGCATTGAAAAGTATAACCGAAAGGATAAGCGTTAAAATAACAACGCGCTGCTTAAAAAGGTTAAGAAAACGCAGCTTTTCGCTCCTTAATAACTCCCACTGTCCACTTCTTAACGCAACGGCAAAGAAATATAAACTTGCCTTCAAAAAAATTGCAACAAGACAAAAATCACTTTTCTTGCTAAAAATACAGCTCTCCCAACACACGCAATTTTTATTTATTTTCTAATCTACTTTTCCTCTCTCATCCCGCACAGGGAAAAACGATTTAATACTCTATTTGGAACGCACCGGGAGTGCCCGATAATTTTTGTTAGTGGACTTTTTAACCATAAATACCTGAGGGCCTTCGGGACTAAAATAAACGCTCGCCGCTTCATCGGCTTCGAATGTATCTGCTGACCAAGCAAAAACACATGACAGACCAATTAACTTTGTCAGCTGAATATCAAACCCGCAATCCGTCTTACGTACTACTTTGCTTGCCCCGCATAGCACTTCTAACTCATGCTGTGTAGGCATCCGCCAATTAATATAACCACCTCCCCGATAGCTCTCGCAATACTTTTTCGCGTCCGTCCAGTTTATATTTTTCCCATTGTCCTTTGCCGCCCACATCAGTCCCGCTTCTTTGTCCAACACTGTACCGTTGTCATAGGCGATAAAACGGCCATCCCGGGCGACTTCTCCAGCAAAGGCCAATGCAGCAGATAAAACTAATACTATCAAAACAGCAATAATTTTTTTCATGTAACCCCTCCTTAAGATTTTTTAATAAAAAACCACTGTTTCTCCAGATACCGCAACACTGCTCCCCCTATCCAATATCTCTGAGCATCCTGTTAAGACACTATCTTATATCATTAACTGATGAATAATAAAACGACCGTTCCATTATGTCAACCAGATATTAAATACAAAAACAATTAAAATATTAACTCGTTATTCATTCCGCCCGGCGACTCACACCTTGACCTCATAAATTAAGGGGTGAAGGCATGCTTTCCTTCATGTCCAACACGGTTAGACAGCATTGTTTCAATATGCAGTTTGTCCGAAAACCAAGTAGGATAATTTTTGCCCTGCTCCGGCATAGCTTGTCGCTTGGTTTGAATCAATTTCTTAAAAAATATTTTTTGAAGCTGTATTTTGCATCGGTTCACAAAGCATCTGCCGGATTTTTGCCGCAGCCATCCAGGAATCAACGCATTTGGACACCCGCGTTTTTGACACCAGTATACGGGGTGTAATAACTAAAATCACTGCGTTTCTTATCAATCTAACTTTCAATAAAGGCAATCGCTTTTTTCTTATGCTCGTATGGATACGGTTTAAATCGATCAATTATGAAAGATCAATATCATCCAATTCCAGGGTTTTCCTCTTTTCAATCCTCTGTCAACAATATCTTATTTAAAAGCACTGTCTTTATCTGTTTTTCCAAACTGGCTTTCGCTTTTCAAGAAAAGCAGTAACTCCTTCACGGCCATCTTCCGTGAAAAAATTGTTTACAATAACGTTTGATGCATGGTCATACGCTGCCATGTCCGACAAATTGACCTGTGTATAGAAGGCTTTCTTGCCGATTGCCAGGCATGAGAGACTTGCTTTCGCAATTTGACAAGCAAGCGCCATCGTTTCCGCTTCAATCTTCTCGGCCGGAACTACACGATTAACCAGGCCCCACTGCTCAGCTTCGAGTGCACTGATCAAACGTGCCGTGAAGAGCATTTCCAGCGCGCGTTTACGGCCCACTGACCGAACAATTGAAACAGCCGGCGTTGAACAAAAAACACCGAGGTTAACGCCGGGAGTGCCAAAGCGAGCCTCTTCTTCGGCAATGGCTAGGTCGCAGGCCGCTACTAACTGACAACCTGCCGCTATGGCAATCCCCTGCACTTGGGCGATAACCGGCTGGGGAATTCGTTGAAGCCGCAACATCATCTCCGAACAAGTAGAAAATACAGAATTAAAGACATTTATATTTTCCCCCGTCAGCTCTCTGAGATCGTGCCCTGCACAAAAGTTCTTGCCAGCAGCTCTAATGATAATGACTTTCATTTCCCTGCTTGCGGCAATACTTACGAGTAAACTGTTCATTTCATCGAGTAAAGATTTTGACAGGGCATTGTTCGTTTCCGGACGGTTCAACGTGATAATGCCGACGGAATCAACTTTCTCAAATTTTAGATTCTGAAATTCCATTACAATTCCTCCTTATCAAAAACAATTAAGATTAATATGCGGCTTTAACAGGTACTTTCCAATAGAGCATGAATAGGTGTTAATGCCCGTCAATCAGGTAACTCTTTTGGTATAATTTGTAAAGCGGTAGATCTTGATGAAACAAAAACATTAAGCAATGAATATTTATATTAAAAAAATACGAAAGAGCGAGAGGTAAGGTAAAACCATAAGCGGTTAAGAGAGTAAATTTGTTTTGCAAAGCCCGTTTTCTTTTTTCTAAAGAGCTGTGAAAATACTATAAAGGGCTGAATCAAAAAAACCTTTTTTCAAAAATCCAAATAACATGAAAAAAAGAGAAAATATTATTTTTCGAGTATAATCATCTCTAAAGACGTGGTAATTAAATAATTAAACAAGATTTGCCGAGGCGTAAAACATTATTAAATTATTTGGTTAGAACAACTTCCTTGTAAGATAATGAGCCGCTATGAACTATACGGAAATCCAGCCGCCATCGACATGGAGAATAACACCTGTACAATAACTTGCGCCTGGTGACGCCAGAAAAAGAACAGCGGTTTTCAATTCATCATCGCCACCGAAACGCCGCAGGGGTATGTGCTTCCTGATAGTCTCTCCTTTTTCCTTAATGCTCCGTGCCGTCATATTTGAAGGAAACCAGCCGGGCGCAATCGCGTTGACTGTAATATTATACCTTGCCCATTTGACAGCAAGATCTTTAGTCAATCCTGCAACTGCCGCCTTACTAGTTGTGTAGCTAATCGAATCCAAGTGTTCTGGAAGGGCGCCAACATGTGACACTACAGATGCTAAATTAATGATTCTTCCATAATCTTGCGCGGCCATTATTTTTCCTGCGCGTTGGCACATCATCCACAAACCCGTCACATTCGTGTCCATAACCTTTTTCCAGCCATTCACAGGAAACTCCAGCGCTGGAGCACCCCACGATGTGCCCGAATTATTCACGAGTATATCCACCTTGCCGAATTTTTTCATAACCTCATTAAAAAGCATGTCTACATCTTCTTCCTTCGTCACATCACATTGAACGGGTAGAATTTCCACTTTCAGCTCCTTACTCATTTTGTCCGCAACTTCCACACAGCGCTCAATTTTTCTTGATGCCAAAACCAAATTCGCCCCCGCTTCTCCTAGCGCATACGACATTTGCAGTCCAATACCCGCCGCTCCTCCGGTAATAATCGCGGTCTGTCCTTTAAGGTCTAAAAGCTGATAAACGTTTTTCATGTATCATTTCCCTCACTAAAAATATTTTTATATATCGGCTTATCCAAATAATATTGTTTCAATTTTTTCTCTTACGGGATCACGGTCTGGCCTCCGCCAACGACAATAGAACAACCGGTCATAAAGGATGCTTCATGTGAACATAACCACAAAACCACACCAGCGATTTCTTCAGGTGTTCCGAATCTGTTCATAGGAATTCTGGAAAGAAAAGCATCTTTCATTTGCGGCTTGACGCCGAATAATTCCTCGAGCATAGGCGTCATGATCGGCCCGGGGCACACTGCATTAACGCGTATATTTTCTGTTGTATATTCTACGGCGGCGGATTTGGTCAGTCCGATAACACCGTGCTTGCTTGCGCTGTAAATAGCGCTCCCCGGTAAACCTCCGATTCCGGCAGTGGACGCGTTATTGACAATTACCCCGCCGCCCTGGTTGAGCATCTGCTGTATTTCGTATTTCATGCAGAGCCAGACGCCAAAAAGGTTAATATTGATGACTTCATCCCAAGTATCTGTAGTACTTTTGTCCATGCGCCTCATGGGGGCCATCACACCTGCATTATTGAAAGCAAAATCAAGTCTGCCATAAATCTTCTTGACTTTGTTGAACAGGTTTTGCACCTGTAGCTGCTGTGACACATCGGTTTTGATAAAAACCGCCTCGCCGTCATCTTTTTTTATTTCTTCGACAACTGCCAGGGCGAGAGTTTCCCTGCGGGCGGCGATGACAACTTTGGCACCATCTCTGGCGAAAGCCAGCGCGGTAGCCCTGCCGATACCGGAATTTCCGCCGGTAACCAACGCCACTTTCTCTGTAAACCTTTTCAAAATTATCCCTCCCCTCTTAAATAATTCGCTCCCTTAACATTGCATGATGCCCCCTTATTGCAGAGCTTACCAGCAGAGAGCGAACTTTATAAAAACTGTAGAAACGCCAGCGGTTTTTCTCTCCTGGCGGCACTGGGCGGATCCCAGAAACTACCAGGCAAAAATTTATTCTCCACTACAGAAAACGAGGTCAGCTTATTCAAATTTTTATCAAAGATATTTAACTCTATTTCATAACCAAGTCCAAGATTCATACGACTTCCACTTTTTTACAATAATCAAAAGATTTCTGTCCGCTTTATTCGCGCTCATTAACTTCATGACCCGTGCCTGTTCCTTTACAAAAATCGGAATTACACAATAATCCTTGGCCGATAAAAATCCGGCAATGGTCTCTGTCACATCATTGGCGAAAGGCAGGTCGCTGGCCGTGCACACGCTCCGGGAATTGCCAACCCCGGCTCTCTGCAGGTCAATCACACACACCTTTCAAAACGTCTGTTCTTTGGTCATGCGTCGCGGTTACCGAGCTTTTACCTTTGATCGGTGTATATTTAATCTCCGCCCGGACATCGCCGAAATTATAGACATTTACCACCGTACAGCCACTTAGCATTAAGCCACAAAGAATTGTGGCACAAAAAGCATTATTTCATCTTCTCCTTCTTCGGCATGTAACTAATTTCATATTATATTAACAAAAAAAATGAAAATAACTTTTCCTTAGTGAAGAAGAAAGGTGCCAGACAATTCATTTTTTAGCTTAAAACAAACCAGTAACATTAAAACAAAGGCGCTCCGTAACACATATTGCCATGGAGCGCCTTATTTTTAAACAAAAAGTTTATTTAGCAGATTATCACATTTTCCGCTGCGGGGCCTTTTTTACCCTGAACAATATCAAACCTTACAGCCTGTCCCTCGGTCAAAGTTTTGAAGCCGCTGGACTGAATGGCGCTGAAATGAACAAAAATGTCCCCGCCATCATTCTTTTCGATAAATCCAAAACCTTTACTTTCGTTAAACCATTTGACTCTACCTTCTGACATAATCAGTATCCTCCTTTCTCAAAAATTTACCCAAAGTCGAATTACCAATTATGACAGATATAAAAAGCCACCACGCCTTTAAAGAGCATGGTGGCCGCCTTGCACTTCAAATTGTCTTAACTCAACTTTTATGTACCACACCGACTTACAAGACCATGGTGTGGCATACGATATTCTAAATGCTTACTTTACTCTTTTTATAAAGTCAAGCAATATTTAAAAGATTGAGCTTCTTACAGATAACGATTCCCGATAAATATAAAAGCATCTCAACCCTTCGGGTAATCTTCATAACTGTTTTTCAGAAACAAAATTCTCTATAATAATGTTTCTCGTTTTCCGAATAAGGTCATCAACTGTATCGATATTATAGCCGCTGGTATCTATCGGGTAGCCAACGACGACTTGAATCTTTCCCGGATTAAAAACAAGGCTTCCCTTGGGCATGACTTGTCGGCTGCCGTTGACGGTAACGGGCAGAATCGGCATTTTGTGCGCCACGGCGACCATGAAACCGCCTTTTTTGAATTCATGAATTTGCCCGTCCGGCGACCTGGTTCCTTCGGCAAAAACCATGATGCTTACGCCTTTGGGCAGGCGTTTAATGCCTTTATTAATGCTTTCTATCGCTTTGACGGTATTGGAGCGGTCAATAAAAATATTGCGGGAAGCATACAAGCCGTAACCAAAGAGCGGCACCTTGAGCACTTCCCTTTTGATGAACCAGCGGTACTGTACTCCCAGCGTGGTTACAAGTGCCAAGATGTCAAAAAGCGACTGATGATTGGAAATGATAATGTACGATGTCCCCTTTTGAATCTTTTCTTTGTTTACTATTTGAGCGCTGACAAAGGAAACGCCCAGCATGGTGTAGGCCCAGAGTTTGGAAAGAGAAAAGGCAAGATTGCCTGTGCGGCCCAGCAGTCCCGCAGCAATAATAGGGATAGCGAGAACGAGAGTCGCCACTGCCGCCCATAAAGCAAGCCAAGTGATACGAAAAATATCAAAGAGTAATTTCATAACCTTTTAGCGAAAAACCGGCGGCAGGTATTGCAGATAATTCTTACCACTTATGGCACCGACACAGATAAAAGCAGAATGTACCGCGCCTTCAATGCCACCTTCGTTGATACGTTTACCGTAAGTATCACCGGCAAAGTATAGACCTTCAATAGTGGAACATTTTACATCGACCCATTCGTCCTTTGGATGTCTCCAAAGGATGCAGGTATCTCCAACGGTGAAGAGCATCCATTGCACCGATTTTCGCCAGCCTTTAAAAGCAATATCCATGAACTTAAGCATCCCGTCAATCACGATATTGACTTTCTTTTTATCATGCGCTTCATCAGCCAAAATGCTGCTGGCCATACCCAGCAGGTGTTTCCCTTCCGGTGCACTGGTCGGCGCGATAGCCGACATGGCAATAATGTCCAACGGCACATTACCACGAAATAGGCCCTCACTTTCCGGTATCAGCATGGAGGTGTGATAAAAAGACCTGGGGTCAACCTTAATCTCGCAGAATTCATGCAACGGTCTGGTCATGCCGACCTGGGCAGCAACCATAGATGTATGAATTATCTTTTTAGCCGAGGTGACAAAATTCTGCGTCAGTAAGCTCTGTGGAATAAGCTTTAATAACACCTTTGGTGGAACAGTACAAATTACAACCGGAGATTCTATCGCCACGCTCTCACCTTCAATTTCAGCCAAAACGCCG
Source organism: Syntrophaceae bacterium UBA5764 (assembly GCA_002418825.1). Classification (GTDB taxonomy): domain Bacteria; phylum Desulfobacterota; class Syntrophia; order Syntrophales; family Smithellaceae; genus UBA4810. The sequence goes on from DIEW01000079.1 coordinate 30,274, forward strand.
CCTGCCTTCCCGTTTTGAATAATAATTTCTTTAACTGCGGCACCGGTAATAATATCGCTTCCGGCATCTTTGGCCGTAGTAGCGAAGCCCTCCGTAATGAAACGATGCCCTGGCGCACCAGCAAAAGCCCACGAACCGTTTGTGAGATGCACGCCTGTTTCCTGCACCTGCAGAAACACTTTCAAGTTTTCACCGACAGAATTCAGCGCTGGGTCATTGATGATTGTCTGAAAAGTCCCCATGGCATAATGAAATTCCTGCGCTAACTCGTTCTTTGTTATTCCTTCCACCCAGTCTTTCAGTGTTATATGATCCAATTTTTCCGCATCGGCTATCGTGCGCAACTGAAGCTTGCTCTTATGAACCTTCACCATCTCGGCATAATCTTCGTCGCCCATCCAACCGTATTTGTTTCTTCTCCCAAGAATGTGAGGTTTCCAGTTGTGGTCATACCAAACAAAACCCTCGTTGGGATAAAAAATCGAAGCTTTGTTAAAAAGCGCCAAGGCATGGCTAACGCGCCCCCGGTTGGTAAACCATGCGCCTCGCCCTCCGGTTTCAAGGACATAGCCGCTAAGCATTTTCCTTTTTATCATGGTACCCAAATCCGGTTCGGTACGATCGCTCACCCAAGAATGGGCACACATAGCCAGCGCCCTGCGGAATTTATCTGCATTCGTAATGGCTTCCCCACGAAACGATGTTGCTCTACCCCCGATTTGCGACGCAGATTCGAGAATGAGAACCTTTTTTTGCTCCATGGCCGACAACAAAGCGCCACAGGCAGAACCAGCTATCCCGCAACCGACAATAATGATATCATAATTATTGGAAATTTTTACCTTCATCTTTTTTCTTCCCTTTTAGGAAGAGAATCACATTAACTTGATTTTTGATACCACATATTCTAAAAAATAAAAACTAAGCGCCTTTTCTTTTCTTCAGCTCCAGCGCGGCTTTTAAGCCTTTCTCACGGATAACTTTGAAGGCCAGGCCTTTTTCCGTCTGGCGGTAAAAGCGTTTACCGTACTTTTTGAGCAATTTTTTATTTATCTCAAAACCCAGGCCCGGACGCGTAAACGGCTGGAGCATGGCGTTTTTGTCAGGAATGATCGGGTCGATAATCCCTTCGCGGAATTCCGGCACCCAGGATGGCTCTTCCAACGGATATTCCAAGGGGTGGGTGTTATCTCTATCAGCAAGTACCAGATTCCAGTTCACATAAAAACCGATACCGTTGGTCCAGGTGTGCGGCGAATATTCGCGTTTGTGCCGGTGACAGGCGTCGATGACCTGCTTGACCTGCGCGATGCCTCCGGCAAAAGTGGCGTCCGGCTGATACACATGAAAACAGTCTTTTTCGAACATAATTTTTATCTCGTCCCAACCGTGGTTTAGTTCCGCGCCGGATATTTTAACCGGTGATACTTTCTTTAGAGCAGCCAAACCGTCATAATCGTGCCAGTCCAGCGGCTCTTCAAGCCATTCAATTTTATTGTCCGCGCAGACTTTCGCGTAATCCGTTGCCCGTTTGAGATCCCACGCTGGTACGCGGTCAACGATGGAAGTCAGCCAGCCCTGATTGGCGTCCACACCGATAATTGGGTCATCACCCACACTTTTCCTGACTTCTTCAATAAGACGGACATCATCTTTAAACTCTACGGCTTTCGCCCGTAGTTTGAAAGTCTTGAAACCGCGTTCTTTCATCGCCAGAAGTTCTTCTACGCGCTGCGCCGGTTCGTGCAATTCACCGAAGGAGCAGTAAACTTCGATTGGCCTCGCTTCCCCGCCCAGTAATTCGTAAACAGGCTTGCCCTTGGCTTTACCCATAATATCCCAGCAAGCCGGCTCTATCCAGTAATTGAGCCATCCCAGAAAACCGGCTTGCTTGAGCAGGCTCTGCATCCGGTCAATATCCAGAGGATCGGCGCCGATGATGTATCCGCCCAACAGATCGCCCAGACCCTGCCTCTCCTCGCCCATGGCGATGCCGGCGGACCAACCTTCAATTCCTTCATCCGTGACTAATTTTATCAGTGTGAAGCGATTGTGCGTCTGAGGATACCCCGGTATCCATGTCGGCCAGAATGTATGTTTAAGCGGTATGTGGATGTGGTAAAGTTCGATCTCTGTTATTTTCATGGCTCGTTCTCCTTTCTTTCATGGTTACTTTTATTGATAACGTTTTACTCTCATTTGAAAACGTATTTTCATTCATATTAATTCAATCCTTATTTTTTTCGCTCCTTTTTCCATTCTTAATGCTGTGGCGTCATCCAGAATTCTTCCCACAACATTTATCTCGCTTGCGGGAACCGGTTCCAAACCGGTGCTCATGGGCGTGGGTCCAAAGAAAATCGCGAGGGCTTTTCCCGGCAACCAATAGCCGATGTCGCCCATATTTACTTTTCTGGTTGCGGATTCGTCGAGAGACAAGTCAACGGGGATTACAAAATAAAATTCATCGCCCCATTCATGGGGACAAACTTCAAGCGGCAGGCAAGATACGATGGTTTGAGCACAAGGTGAATCGAAAAGATCGCCTCGCAAAATTGCTTTCCTCACAACAATTTTAACGGCTGTCGGCATAATCTATCCAAGCCATTGAAAAACTAACTGATAAATAGATATTCTACATTTTGCGCTTATGTCAGTATATGAATAATCGATTTGACTGTCAATTGAATATTGGACACAGTGTCATGACGAAGGGGGAAATATAAACAGGCAGGTTGTTGAACCTGCCTGTTTTGGAGAAAATACGCGAATTTTTGTTTATTCGATATTGGCGCTAACCACGGAGGCCATCTGCATCATGTCGATGGTTTCGCCTTCTTTCAAATTGGTTAGATCGGTTACCTTGCCTGTTTTACTGGTGACCTTGGTGTTGTTGAATATCTTGATTAGTTTAGCATCGGCAACAATAAATTTACCCGCGTTTTCCGGTTTGCCGTTTTGCGTTTTTGCCTGCAGTCCGTTGGCTTTAATGTAATCCCAGAGCTTTTTGGTTATCTCAGTGCGAGGAAGCGAGCTGGCCCCCAAAAAATTCGCCAAATCCGTCTTTAATTTTACCGGTTTATCCAATCCCTTTTCTTGTGCCATACTCATACCTCCGTTTTAAGTTTTATTAATTATTTTTGGATTACCTATTGCGGGAGAGTCATAAGAACTTTCCTTCGGATATGTCAAGAAAATATTATTTGTAAAATTTCACAGCATTCTGTAAACGGGGTTTAGAATAAAACATCAATCCTTCAGACACGCCGGGATATTTTCAAAAGTTCACCGAATTTCAAATCTTCTTTCGTCGTGTGAGAAAAAATCCAGTCGCGCAGAAAAGTTAAAATTTCAGTTGTTAAACAAACCTGACCATTCTGGTACTTCTTTATAAAATCTTCAATTTTATCGATAAATCTCTGATGATCCTTAATATGCTTCTCGTATGCCCAAAAGCGAAGCTTCATCATTACAACTTGTTCTGTTTTAAAATGTTCCGATAAATATTCGACCAAGTCGCTCAAGACATCATAGCATTCTTCGGAATCGCTTTCGTATTTGTCAATAAGTTTATTTGTAGTTGCAAAAAGTTTTTGATGCTGGCGGTCAATGACATCATCATAAACCGTATAGCGGGGGTTCCAATAAATACGTTCGAATTTTTCCATAAATACGCCTTTTCCACTCGTTTATGATTGTGCCCATACAATGTTTAATTAAACATATCAAGGAGCAATTTAATCAGTCAGATTGCTTCTGCCGGATGGCCAATGTCACTAAAATAACGAAGAGAAAAATTATCCCATCTGCAAAAGTATATTTTTCAATTCTTTTATCTCATCCCGCAGATCAGCGGCTTTTTCAAATTCGAGATTTTTTGCCGCTTGCTTCATCTCAGTACTGAGTTCGGCAATCAGTGTGGGCAAATCTTCTTCTTTGAGCAGCAAATTTTTCCGCTCTGCCAACGGCACAGTCATGTAATCCGCCTCGTAAATCGAACCTAAGACATTGCTGATCGATTTTATAATCGACTCCGGCGTGATATTGTTTTCTTCATTGTATTTCTTCTGGATAGCGCGGCGGCGCGTAGTTTCATCAAGGCAGGCCTGGATGGATTTGGTAATTTTGTCCGCATACATAATTACTTTGCCGTTGATATTGCGCGCGGCGCGTCCGCTCGTCTGGATAAGTGAGCGTTCGGAACGCAGAAATCCTTCCTTGTCCGCATCTAGTATCGCCACCAGCGATACCTCAGGTATGTCCAATCCTTCGCGCAACAGATTTACTCCAATGAGCACGTCAAATTCGCCCAGTCGTAAATCACGGATAATGCTAACGCGTTCCAACGTATGAATATCCGAATGCAGATAGCGCACGCGGATGCCCAGTCCGCCGTAATAATCGGTTAAATTTTCCGCCATGCGTTTAGTTAAAGTTGTCACAAGCACGCGCTCTCGCTTTTCTATCCGCTTACGAATTTCTTCCAGCAGATCATCTACCTGATACTTGGCCGGCTTCACCTCGACTTCCGGATCCATTAAACCTGTCGGCCTGATAATTTGCTCCACACGTACACCGCACGCTTTTTGCATTTCATATAAAGCAGGAGTTGCCGAAACATATATCCGCTGATTGGATAGCGCTTCGTATTCCTCAAAGGTAAGCGGACGATTATCCAGAGCCGAGGGCAAACGGAAGCCATATTTTACCAGCGTCTCCTTGCGCGAGCGGTCGCCCCGGAACATGCCCGCCAATTGCGGCAACGTGGCATGACTTTCATCGATGATAATTATCGCGTCTTTGGGCAAGTATTCCATTAATGTCGGCGGAGGCTCGCCGAGTTTGCGCCCCGTCAGATGATGCGAATAATTTTCAATTCCCTGACAGTAACCCATTTCCTGCATCATTTCCAAATCATAGTTCGTGCGCTGTTTGAGTCGCTGATATTCAACCAGTTTATTTTGTTCTTTTAATGCGGCCAGTGTCTGCGCCAGTTCGGCGCGGATATCAGCGATGGCTCTGTCCAAATTGTCGCGCGTCGTAACATAATGACTGCCCGGATAAACGGCGGTTTTGGAAAGTTTGCCCAGCTTTATGCCGCGCAGGGGATCGATGATGCTGATTGCTTCGATGGTATCGCCGAAAAACTCCACACGCAGCGCCTGTTCCCCTTCGTATGCGGGAAATATCTCTACCACGTCGCCGCGCACGCGAAATGTGCCGCGGTGAAAATCAACATCGTTCCTTTCATACTGGATTTCCACCAGTCTTTTGAGCATCTCTTCTCGCGGGTATTCCATACCCTCTTCCAGTTGCACCAGCATTCCCATGTACGTCTCTGGTGAACCCAGACCGTAAATGCACGACACGCTGGCGACAATGATGACATCGCGGCGTGTTAAAAGCGCGTAAGTCGCAGCATGCCTGAGTTTATCTATTTCTTCGTTGATAGCGGAATCTTTTTCAATATAAGTATCCGTGGCGGGAAGATACGCTTCAGGCTGATAATAATCATAATAGCTGACAAAATATTCTACGGCGTTATCCGGAAAGAGGTTTTTGAATTCCTCGTACAGCTGCGCGGCTAACGTTTTGTTATGCGCGATAATCAGCGCGGGACGCTGCGCGCGCTCGATGACATGGGCAATAGTAAATGTTTTGCCCGAACCGGTAACGCCCAATAGTACCTGGTGTTCCCTGCCCTCTTTCAAACCAGCTAAAAGCTCATGGATTGCCTTAGGCTGATTACCACTCGGAACAAAATCTGTTTTCATTAAAAATTTTTCCACAATATTCCCCTAAAAGGAAATCGATCAAACATCTCCGCCGTTTTACGTCTCACAAAATGATAGACAATTATAAAAACAATACCGGCTCGCGCAATATCATTTCTCTGGCCTTTTGGGCGCAGGCGGCAACATCAGGATGCGTATCTTTGAGCGAGGTTATCTGACGCAAATTATCGGCGGTACGCAAAACCAATGTGGCCATGTCGCCTTCAGCAATACCTGTTTCCTTAATTACCTCATTCCATTCTTTACCCCCGGCCCATAAATACATTGACATACCCGGCGATGGATAAAATTTTGCCGTCTCAAAACCTGCTGCTTTAAGGCGCTGTGTCAGCGGCCGGATAGTAAGACTAATTTTGCGCAGTGACGAATACAGACGCGGTGGCATGTTTTTTATAATAATATTTATCTCGTCATTTCGGTCATAAGCAAACACTGCCATAACAGCCGCGAGCACCTTTTCATCATCCTGAGGGAATATATTTTCACGCAAACATTGCGCAACAAGCAACGGATAATCCAGTCTTAGGCGCGCCGCCCAGTAGCCGTCATCAGTCAGCCGGCCATCTTCATCAACAAAACCCTCCTGCTGCAGAAAACGCAGATGTTTGATGAAGTCTTTCCAGAGTTTTGTCGCTGCAGATAAGCTTTTTTCATGCCGGTTCTGCTGATAGGCCGCAAACGACTTTTCAAAAATTATTTTTACATCACCCGGCCTTTGCGATAGAAGCAGATTCAACACCATGGCAAAATCATTTTTTATCTGGCTGACAATGTCTTCCGGCGCGGAAAAAAGCATGCGCTTGATATGCCCCAGATCCATGAACTTGCCGGCAACCGTAAGCATAAAGCCTATTTTATCCCGACCACGCCGGCCCGCTCTGCCCGTCATCTGACGGAACTCCGTCGCGGTCAGCGGCGAAAAATCATGCCCGTTGAACAAATCGGAGTTGAAAAGCACAATGGTGCGCGCCGGAAAGTTGACACCGGCGGCAATCGTCGAGGTGGCAAAGATCACGCGCAGGTTTCCCCTGCTCATCATTTCTTCCACGAGCAGTTTCCAGGCGGGCAGCTGCCCGCCGTGATGCGCGGCGATTCCTGCCGATTTTAAAGCTTTCAGCTGCCGGTGATTTTCCAGATAAGGAAAGCGGTGCAACATTTCTGCCAGATCATTATTCAGCTTTTCATAATTATTCAACGGCGGCAGTGATTTGCGGCAATTGAGCGCAGTATCGCATTCCGCACGTGATTTCAAAAAGAAAATGGCCGGCAATAAATTGAATCCACCCAGTACACGGATGATTCCCGCATAGTCGGGCAGATTGCGGCTAGCGCGCCGTGTGGATTTGTTGTCTTTAAGAAACTCAACAACCGCGGGCGTCACCCTTTTACCTTCTCCTTCCAAAAAAGGATAAATACAGCCGCTGGGGTGAAGAAAGAGAGGATATAAAGGAACAGGTCGCTTTTGTTCCCGTATCACCGCGCACTTTTTGCCGCGGATTTCCTTCAGCCAGCCGGCAATTTCCTCGCCATTGCCGATGGTTGCCGATAAAAGCAGCAAATTCACTCGCGGCGGCAGATAAATCATGATTTCTTCCCAAACCACGCCCCGATCGGGATCACCTAAAAAATGCGCTTCATCCAGAATAACTAAATCAAAATTGAGGTCAAACCCTTGATGCATTGCGTCGTAGAGCTGATTGCGCAGAATTTCCGTCGTGCCGACGATAATCGGCGCTTCAGTATTTTCCTTGGTATCGCCGGTAATGATACCGACATTTTGCGTATCAAAATGCAGCCCAAACTCCAGCCACTTGGAATTGGAAAGAGCCTTGAGCGGTGAGGCATACCAGGCACGCCCGCCTTTTCCTAAAATGGAAACTATCGCTTCGCGCGCAATCCATGTTTTTCCCGAACCTGTAGGCGCGATGACCAAACAATCATTATTTTTGATTTGATCAAGAGCGCGCAGTTGAAAATCATCAGGTACAAAAGGCGCCTTTTCCGGCCTGCCGATTCCCGCAAGCACGCTTTTGAGCGACGGTGCAATCTCGGGCTTCAGGCGCGTAGGCGGCTGTTTCTTCGTCATTTTTCGCCGGACAAATTGCCGCCTGTTTTTAAATGACTTACTTTGATGAATATATTTCGCACGCATGGTAATTTCGTTTTACCATAAACGAATTTAATGGTAAAGCAAGCTCACCTGATTTAGTATGTGGAAAAAGAATAATATATTCTGGGGTTGGTATATTGTAGTGGGCGCTTTCCTGGTCATGTCAGTAAACTATGGCGCCCGTTATTGTTTTGGCATTTTTGTCAAGCCGCTTTCCGTGGAACACGGCTGGTCACATTCCGTAATATCGCTGGCAGCGACAATCAATATGCTCATTTATTCCATCGGCGCGATTTTCGTCGGTCGTATGCTGGATAAATTCGCCCCACGCTGGATTATGACCACCGGCGCAATAATAGCAGCCGCCGGATTTATCCTTACAGGTTTTGTCAATAGCCCGCTGACGCTTTATCTGGCCTACGGCCTTTTGGTGGGTCTGGGCGCAACAGGTATGGGCGTGGTAATCTGCAGTTCTTCCGTAGGCAAATGGTTTATTAAAATGCGGGGTCTGGCTATAGGCATCGCTACCATGGGCATCAGCTTCGGCATAATGACGCTGACACCACTGGCGGGATTTCTGGGCAGATACTTCAGCTGGCGCGCCGGCATGTTCATTCTGGGGGCGATTACCCTTACGGTAGGCGTCACCGTTTCTCAACTTTTAATGCGGAAAACCCATCCAGAAGCTTACGGCCTTCTACCGGACGGCGATAAAATCCCGCTGCCCGGCCAAATATCTGCCGCGCCGGCAGTAAGTAAAATATCGCTCAGAATCATCTTTAAAGATTCGCGCTTCTGGACCATCGCTATAAGCCAAAGCCTCATTGTTATGGTTATCATGTCAGTCTTTGTTCATCAGGTGGCTTATGCCGTAGATAATGAAATTAACAGCATTGCCGCGGCAAGCTCTCTGGCGGCAATAAGTGTGACCGGCTTTATCGGCCAGTTTTTCTTCGGCTGGTTGTCCGATCGTCTGCGTGACGCTAAATACGCTTACTTTCTGGGAATAAGTTTTCTTCTTTGTGGCATGATACTGCTGAATTACGCCGACAATGTCAGAAGCCTTTATTTATATGCCGTCATTTACGGTTTCGGATACGGATGCATTGCTCCCATATTACCGATTCTTATTGTTGACCGCTTCGGCCGACACACTCTAGGTTCGATTTACGGACTTCTGACATTTTTTATAGGTTTTATAGGCTCCTTAGGCCCTATCTTGGGAGGTATAATTTATGACTATTTCGGCTCTTACCACTATCTTTGGTTGATCAACACAATTATATTAGCCTTAACTTCTATAATTATCCTGACACTTAAAAAATACAACCCGTGAAAAATTTAACAATTAAAAGTTTTTTTCTTTTATTGATTCTTATTTAACGTTTTATTCAATGACACCATCCTTATTGTAACATCTCCGCATCTTCTACTTTAATTTATTTATTAATATAATTAAATGTTTACATTAATATAATGACCAATAGTTATATTTGGCACGCTTCTTTCATTAACCAACTGCAAATGTAATTTCTGAGAAAGGAGATTAAGAGGTAATGAAGAAAATGATGCAAACCACGCTCTTAACGGCTTTTGTAATTTTCACAACTGCGTCATTCTCCTATGCCGAATTCGCCGTTACCGGTAACAACGCTTTTCCGTTCTTTCATCTGGGCTGTTTAATTATCGGGGGCTTAATTATTGTGTCACTGAAGAAAAAATATTCTCGCCTTTATCTAAGCGAAGCCATCGGTTCTTTTGCCCTGTATGCAGTGCTGGTCGCCCTTTTCACCGCACCGGTAGTTGACGCTCTGAAAACTTTTCTAAACTAACCCCTCTCCTTCTATCTATATCCGTAAAAACCCCGCGCAGTTCCGGCGGGGTTTTTATCTTTTTTCTAACCACTGGAAGCGGTGAACTCTGCCAAACGCATAGATATTAATTGTGCACATTTCTGTAAAAAATATGTATCCATGTCCGGTGAATAACGTTCAGCAGAAACATCGCCGTTATTCCAACTCCCAATTATTTCGTTTTTTATCTGTAAAGGCACTATAGCCATGGATTTCACAAAATATTTTTTTCTTTCCGGAAAAAGTTTATAATACGGTTTCAATGATTTATTAATCAAAACAGGTTTGGGCTCGCCCAATACCAGTTTTTCAAGTGAAGTTCTGCTTATTAAGTTAAGCCTGATTTTTAGTTTATCGGAAGACGCAATATTTCTGATTATAGGAGCATTTTTTTCGTCTTCGATAAAACTAAACCAGACAAAGGGAACATGAAATTTGTTTTCCACCTCGTCTAAAAGCGTTTCCAGTAAATCAACAATATTGGAGGCCTGCTTTAATTTATCCGCTATGGAGCTGAAACGCCGGGCGATATCCTCATTAATGCGCTTTATGTCATTTTTTTCCCCCATTTATATCCTCCTTACCATTGGGCATAAATAACCGCATGGTCGGATGCCTTATCGGCAATTCTGGTGGACAGATCAATCACGCAGCTCTTTGATTTGTGCGCGAGTAGTTTTGTCGCCAGAATATGATCTACGCGCCATCCAAGATTACGTCCAACGGAATCCTTTACACGGTAGTCAAAGAATGTGTACTGCCCCGGTTCATCCGGATGATGCAAACGGAAAATATCAACCAGACCCCACGATAATAGATTTTCATGTGCTTTCCATACTTGTGGATTGAAAGAAACATGTCCTAAAATTCTTTTGGGGTCATGAACGTCTATCTGCAGAGGCGCAACGTTAAAATCGCCGCACAAAATCAACTTTTGTCTCGGAGTAAAATTTTTTTGAAGATATTCTTTCAGACGTTTTAACCATTCTAGCTTATAGGCAAACTGGGGCTTGCTAACCTCCTGTCCCTGTGGAACATAGGCATTCAGAATAATCAGATCTTCTAGATAAAGCACGACTAGCCGGTCGGCATCTGCTGGTTCGCCCTCCAGGCCAAAATGAACTTTTGTGGGTTTTTGTTTTACCGCAACCGCTACGCCGTTGTATTGTTTGTTTCCTTTAAAGAATACCTCGTAGCCCAAATCTGTAAATTCCCGGATGGGAAATTTAGCGTCTTCGACTTTGGTCTCCTGCATGCAGAATAAATCCGGCTTGTTCTTCCGCAGCCATGGGGTGACGATATGCAACCGGGAACGGATAGAATTCACATTGTAGGATGCAATTTTCAAAATATATTTAATCCTTTCTTTAATTATTAATAGCTTCTTTAAACATAAATTCAAACTGCGATTATGGATGGCCAAAATTTTATCTACTAAAAATAATTTTTGCCCTTAACCAAGGGCAAAAATTACCTTTATATTTAATGATTACATTTACATTTTGTCAATCTGTTTAATCAGCACATAATTATTTTTTGTTGACTTGCTTTTTTTAGTCATTAATAAAAAAATGAAAAATAAATATAATCACAAAATCATCCTGTGTGAATAACCCTATCTTTCTTCACAACTATTATTTTTATATTTAATTTCCAACCGGTTTTATTTAAAAAAGGTTCTGGGATACGGCCTGTTTCCTGAATGTCACAAACACAGAAGTGCAGGCGTTTCTGATTGCCGCTGTCTCTTTAGTAATAATTTCAGCTTTGGGCGCGGACCAGTTCGCTGATCTTCCTCTTGTCGGAGAGACGATGAGCAGAATTTACACGGCCCTGCTGGCGTTTGTCGGGCCGGCCACCATAGTTGTGGCGTTGAAGTCAATTTACTCACTGGCGAAAAACTAAAATATCAATTTTATCTTTAATGGGTTCTAACTTGCGCGGCAACCCATTGAGCCAATAACGATTCAGCTTGCAAATAGAAAGCTTTTTCCTTATTTTTGCCGGATTTCAATCACAATCGGCACCTGCTGAGCGGCGGTAACATCAGCCGAAAACTTATCTTCAATCACGCCGATTGGTTTTAATTTTTCGATAAAATCTTTTAACTTTTCTTTGCTTATTTCCGCCCGAAAGACAACCTTGTCTTCCATCGCTTGCCTGCTTACCTTTGCCGCGCTGTATTCAGTAAGTATTTTTTCCACCTGTGCCACGGCATTATGAACTTCAGAAGTTTTTATAATAATTACATTATTTGTTTGAATCAACCCGGCAGAACTTACCGACTTTTGCATAGAAGCCCGTAATGTTGGACTTTTTGCCTCGAAAGAATCCGCGGCTTTGTCTTTATCCGCTGCCTGGATTGCTGCGGGAGATGCGGGCACCTCGGATTTTCCCTTGGTGGATGCGACAACTTCTTCTGCGCGATCATAAGTTTTTATTTCGCTTACTTCACAGGCATTTCCTTCACACGCTTTTTCCGCCTCCGTTATCTTCTTTGATGGACGCGTGGCAACTTCCGCCGGTATCTCCCGCTTTGCTGCCAATTCCTCTTTTTGCTCTTCCATCATGGGCGCGGTGGCCGCGGGCGGCATAACTTCTTTAAACTGTTCATCACCCGCGCGGTAAATATACACGGCAATAAACACTATGAATATTGTTGCGAATACCTGCACGGGAACTTTTATCCGCAGGGGATAAAACCATTTGTCGGCAAAGCTTTTCTTTTCGGCTTCCGCGCGCACTTTAGCCATTATTTTTTGCTTGAACCAGGGCGGCGGCTCGACTTCCGATAATTCATTGGTAACTGCTTTAATTTTTTGTAGATCAGCCAAAGCTGAACTACACTTCGCGCAGGACTTCAAATGTTCTTCCACAATGCGCTTATCTTCAGCAGAAAGAACATTATCTATATATGAAGAAAGTTTATTTTCTATATCTTTGCAGTTTTTCATAAATCACCAATTACTTTTGCCAGACAATCTTTAAGCGTGCTGCGCGCGCGTGACAATCTGGATTTAACTGTCCCATCCGGTATTTTTAAAATAGCGCATATTTCCTCGTACGAAAATCCCTGAATATCCCGCAAAACCAGAACTTCTTTAAATTCCTCATCAAGAGTCGATATGCACTTTTGTACCTGCCCTTCCCTTTCCTTTTTTTCCATCCGCGTGCCGGGATTTTCACCCATCGCCTCTGATGAAAATAATATTTCTTTTCCTTTTATTTTCTCCGAATCATCAATAGAAACACCTTCGCGCGTTTCTATACTTTTTCGTTTCTTCAAATGATTCTTCGCATAATTAATAACTATTCTATACAGCCAGGTGGAAAATTTTGCTTCCCCCTTAAATTTCTTTATCGCTTTATAAGCCGCGATGAACGCCTCCTGCGTTACATCACAGGCGTCATCATAATCGCCCAGCACCCGGTAAGTAATATTGAGCATTTTCTTCTGATGCCTTTCTACCAATATCTCAAAAGCGTCGGTATCGCCCTGCTGGCAGGCCTGCACATACTCAATATCCTCATCTTCTATCGCCTGCCTGCCTTTATCTATTGTATTAGACATCCACAGCAACGCTTTTGTTCCCCTTCTTTCCAGCTTATGAGTATAAAGATTTACCACAATATTTAGTTATATTCATGTTTTTATTAATAAAATAAATGCCAACCACCTCATATATTTTATATAAATCGAAAATGAAAATGTAGAAATTAAAGTTTAAATATTGATTTTCTTTAATAATACTGGCAATATTCTATATATAGAAGAACGATTTATACGGAAAACTGTTGTCTGTGTTTACAGATTTGTACAGACTGTTAAACATTATTAAACAAAACAAATGAACTTATTTGCTGCATTTAAAAAAAATAGTGTAAAAATACGGGGGAAAATAAATTATGAGAAAACATTTCATAGATCTTTTATTACTTTTTATTATTGTGGTGTTAACTGCTTCTTGTTCTGCAAATGGTACCCACGTAATTGCTAACCAACTACAACCATCTGAATTAATAAAGGCTCACAACACCAACCCTCCAAGTCTTGCCGAGCGGTCAAAATGTTCAACGCCTCCAACAGTCAATATTATTAATGCAGAAAATAATGAGAGTGATCATACTTATTATACATGGTGGCCAAGTGAAGTATATATAACTCCGAAAATATTAGTCGATAGTATTGTGATTTACATGAGTGATGCTTTTAACCGCACAGGGATAAAAGCAGACAAAAACTCTACAAAAATCATAGAGGTTTCAATAGAAATATTGAAGTCGTGGTATACTGCGTGGAATTTTAGCTCAAATACTCAGTTAAAAATCGTGATTCCGGAAATAAAATACTCAAAGATTTTTAACCACTCTGATACAACCCCAAAGGGTCCTCATGTAGCTGTTGCATATAACATCCATGAAATTACATATCAGCTAATTAATGATCCTGTAATACAGGACTACTTGTTATGTACTATTAAGGAATCAAAAGACGCTTCTCGTACTGCACAGACAGCACTCGATATTCTAAAAAAAAGATACGCTAGCGGTGAGATTACTAAAGACGAGTTTGAGAAAATGAAGAAAGACATCCAATAGTCAAAATTTTTTAGGACACATTTAACAATTTGCTTAATATTTTTCTCTTTTTATAAAAGATTATAATTAACCTATTAATATGTGCACTTAAAGCATCAGTAAAATCAATAGAAGTATACCAGAATACTCTGGCTCAACTTTTCGTGAGAATGATGAAGCAAAATAATGAAATATACTAATAAGTTTTTATTGTACATTGATATCCTTGGTTTTACACATTACATTTCTGAGTCTGTTACAGATAATGATTTATTAAGAAGACTTTTCTCCGCAATAGAAAAACCATCAAAAATTGAATCGGAACAATATATTTTACTAGATATTGGCGACTTATCACAGACTGAAGTTGAAATATCTCATTTCTCCGATACAGTTGTTTTGACAACAGAGGATTCGTATAGGGGTTTGCTTTATTTGTTAATGTATTCAATTAAAGTATATTATCGTTTAATAAAACTTAATTTATATTTCCGTGGATCTATTGTTTCTGGTCAAATAATACATACAAAAGATAATATTATTGGACCCTCATTAATCAAAGCATATAATCTCGAGCAAAATATAGCTAAGTATCCTAGGGTTATTATAGATGAAAGCGCCTTGTATCTAATTGATAATGAAACAAAAGAAAGACAAAAATATATAAAACGATTTATACGTAATGATGATACTGATAATCAAAAATATGTTCATGTTTTATTTGCTTATGGACAAATGAAATTTGAAGTCAATCTGACCTTTCCCCTGTAAACTAGAC
>DIEW01000085.1:0-3463 GCA_002418825.1 Syntrophaceae bacterium UBA5764
AGGGGCGTCTTCTTGTCGAGGGCCTCGCCCGTGTAGGAGATGAAGGCCGTCGGGATGCACAGGGTCGTCGAGATGCCGTTTCTCCGGATGAAGGCGGGGGACGACATGTCCCACGCGGTGTACCCTCGGGCTTCGAAGGTGGAGCGAATCCCGCCGCTGGGGAAACTCGATGCATCCGGTTCGCCCTGGACGAGCTGTTTGCCGGAGAAACGCTCGATGACCTCGCCGTTGCCGATGGGGTCGATGAAGGCATCGTGCTTCTCCGCCGTAATACCCGTCATCGGCTGGAACCAGTGCGCGAAATGAGTGGCTCCTTTTTCCAGCGCCCATTCCTTCATCGCATGCGCGACAACATTAGCCGTTTCCTCATCCAACGGCGTATCTTCGTTTATCGCCGCGATAATTTTCTTAAAAACATCCTTGGGAAGCTTTTCTTTCATTACCTTATGGCTGAAAGTGTCTTCGCCAAAATACTGCGAGACGGGAACAAATTTTTCCTTTTCAATGGAGTATTGTCTTTCTGTAGCAATTGTTAACTCTTTCTTTTTCATAGATATACCATCCTAGTTTTAAGTTCTTATTCCAAAGGTTTATTTTCCACCATATACCAAACGCCGGTGGGGCAAGCACCGGCACAAAATCCGCAGCCGATACATAATTCATCGTCAACAACATATTCATAGGCTTCTTCCCCAAGTGCTCTTCGCGAAATAGCTTGCTGTGGGCAGACGATTTCACATAAACCACAGTCGCGGCAAGCGCCACAGGATGCGCACCGGGCAGCGCATGTTTTTATATCAGAAATATTACTTTCGCGCCCGTCAAAATATTGAGTTTTTATCCGCGCAAAATCAATCACCGGAAGGTTATCATATGTATCCGTCCTGCCTTTTAAAATGCCATCTATAGCCGAAGCGGCAACCCGACCCGCGCCAATAGCTTCCGTAAGCAAACCCGGTTTAAGCGTATCGCCTACCGCGTATACCTGCTCATCACTGGTCTGAAATTTTTCATCTACGACAATGAATCCTTTTTCCGTGGATATGCTTTCGGGCAAATAGGATAAATCGGGCGTATCGCCTACCGCGATAAATACCGTATCTGCTGGAATTAATTCGCCATCCGTCAGCTGCACGCCTGCTTTTCTTATTGCCTTGACCGCGTGAGGCCAGATAAATTTAGCACCCGCCGCCTCGGCACTGCGTCTCTCCGGACCGAAAGAAGCGGGCTTTTGGACATCAATCAACGTAATGCTTTTCGCGCCCTGACGGGCGGCCTCCGCGGCGACGTCGCAGCCAACATTGCCCGCGCCGATGATCACCACATTTTCGCCCACCTGCACGCTGTCGAGCTTGCTTTGCCGCAGAAAATCCAGCGCCGTCACCGCTTTTTCTATTCCTTCCACGGGAATTTTGCGCGGCTTGCTCGCCCCGGTAGCGATAACAATGAAATCAAAGTCATTTTTCAGTTTTTCGAACTTATCTTTAGTTAAGACCGTCTCTAAATTAATATGCGGAATATTTTTCGCGAACCTTGTTATCTCTTGCGCAAAAACATCATGCGAAATTCTGCTTTGGGGAATTGTTTCGGCAATCTTCCCTCCCAGTTGTTTTTTCCCTTCGAATATAACCGGTTCATGACCGGCCAACCATAACTGCCAGGCTACCGACAAACCGGCGGCGCCTCCGCCAATCACGGCAATTCTTCTTCCTGTCGCCGGCTCGCGTTTCGGTTCCTTCGCCTCCAGCGAAGCCTTACCCAAAACACGAACATCCACTGCGGGCAGATTGACTATCCGGCGCGAACAATTTTGCATGCAAAGATTGGGGCAGAGATACCCGCAAACCGTGGCAGGAAAAGGACTATACTGTAGGGCCAGGTCAACGGCTTCTTGTACTTTACCTTTGCGGATAAGCGCCCATCTTTTCTGCACGGGAATTCCCGTTGGACAATGAGCCTGACAGGGAGGCAGATATTTTTCGTTTTCCCAGATGGGAACAAAGCGCCGCAGTTCACCCGTGGTGATCACACCGATGGGCGAGCGGTCTTCAGCGGACAAATCTCCGATTAATCCTCCGTCGCCTAGTTCGCCTTCCCAAACGTCAAGCCTGTAAGACGGCATCGGGCGCAGCTTCCTGCCGGTTTTTTCATAAGGTTTCAGAGCAATCAAAAGCTGCCATTCCGCGCGCTTGGCGGAAAGATCACCAAATAAATACTGCTTGCCAATCGCCTGTAAAAATATTTTCAGATTTTCCTTAAGCCAGCGCCATTCATCTTCAGGCAATTCAGTAACCAGTTTGACGTCGGATAAGCTATAGGAGCTTTGTTTTCCCCGAAAGAATATTTTTCCGCCGACCATTCCCACACAGGGGCGATAGCCCAAAACATCTTTTCCCTCTTCCGTACCGACGCCACACACAACGGCAACGCCGCCAGCCATGAATTCAGCAAACGAGTCGCCGGCTTTGCCCATCACCCACAGCTCGGGCGGTTCGAAACGGGGATTATGTTTAGTCATCGTCATGCCGCGCGCGCCAATATCACCATCTATATATATTTTCCCCTGAGCCATGGCGTTGGCAACGCCGTTAGAGGCATTGCCGTGAACGATTATTTTTGCTCCGGCGTTCAGCCAGCCCACATCATCCGATGCCGGCCCGAAAGTTTCAATCAACGTGTTGGCAAAACCCATGGAACCCAGGCGTTGCCCGGACGTGCCCAATACGTTAACGGTGATTTTTTCTTCACCTGCGCGCCAAAGGCGTCCGCCGATACCGTGCTGACCGTAAGCGGTAACTTCAATATGACGGTAACCGTCAGCAACCGCTTTTTGTACGCGCTCCTCCAGAATCCGCGATTCAACGCGAGTATTGTTTTCAAAGCCTGTTATTTTTATCGACTCTCTTTTCGCCATGGCTTTTTATCTGCTTTCCGTTCTACAGGACGTATTTAATTTTTAATCTTTCCGCGGCGGCGGCATCAGCTATTCCCAGCGCATCGGACATGCCAATCGGTAAAGAAGTAGAGCGTCCCAGTGGAGCGAATATCTTTTTTAATTCCGTATCAAACCCTAAATAAACATCAACAACGCGCTTCGCTACTTTTTCCGGATCGAGACGACGATCCAACCGCGCGTCCTGCGAAGTAATTCCTTTAGGGCAAAGACCGATATTGCAGATATTGCACCTGTCGCTCTCCGAGCCAAGGCAGCCCGCGGCCGCCTGCATAATGTATTTTCCAATTTGCACGCCGCTCGCTCCCAGCATAATCAGCGCAGCGGCGTTGGCGGCCAGATTGCCGTTTTTACCGATGCCGCCTCCGGCAAATAAAGGAATCTCATTTTGTTTACCCAGCTTGACCAAATTTAAATAAGCGTCACGCAGGTTACTGGCTATGGGATGACCCATATGGTTCATCGAAACGTTATAGGCGGCGCCCGTGCCGCCGTCTTCACCGTCAATGG
>DIEW01000085.1:3510-20575 GCA_002418825.1 Syntrophaceae bacterium UBA5764
TTTTCGGATACACCGGCACGCGGAAACCCCACGCCATCGACATGGATTGAATCATTTTAGCCACCGCTTCCTCGATGGAGTATTTGGTCTGATGCGTCGGCGGACTGGGCAAATTGACGCCCTGCGGCACGCCGCGGATTGCCGCGATGAGCTTATTCACTTTATACCACATCAAAAGCCCGCCGTCACCAGGCTTGGCGCCCTGACCGTATTTAATTTCAATCGCGCAGGGATCTTCCTTCATCTGCGGCAGGTTGTGAATAATTTCATCCCACCCGAAATAGCCACTGGCGATCTGTAAAATCACGTATTTTAAAAAACGTGATTTTAAAAGGCGCGGCGGACACCCGCCTTCACCCGTGCAAATACGCACCGGCATTCCTAATTCCTCATTAAGGTAGGCAACGCCCATCTGCAGTCCTTCCCACATATTGGGGGACAGAGCGCCGAAAGACATCGATCCGATTATCAGCGGATAAATTTCGCGCACCGGCGGCATCCAGCCCTCTTCTCTGCTCACCTTGAGCATTTCTTCCGGAGGAAGCACTCTGCCCAAAAGAGTGCGCAGTTCGAATTCATGCCGTCCCGCGTCGAGCGCCGGGTCGGTCAGCATGGAAATGCGGACAAACTTTATTCTATCCAAAACGCTGTCCGCGGAATTGCGGCGGCCGCCTCTGCGTCTGGGTTCACCCGCCTGATTAACATGAAAGCGCAATTTGTCAATTTCATCGCCGCGCACGGGAATGATCGCGCCGTTGGGGCAAACCAAAGTGCACATGCCGCAGCCTACGCAGGCATGCGCGATGTCGGTGCGCTGGACAATGCCGTGATACACGGAAAACAAATTAGTCGCTTTTTCTTCCAGGCCGATGGGGACATGCAAAACACGTTTGCGATGCACGCCCAGTTCAATCGCACGCACAGGACACACAGAGGTGCAGTTACCGCAAAGGGTGCACTTGTCCTTGCTCCAGTGAATCTGCCAGGGCAAATCCTTGATGCTCAATGTTGAGGGGTTAGCGCATCCCATTGATTCCATTTTTCTATCTCCTGACGCTCTTGACGAACTAAAATTGTTTCATACTTCATGGGCTGGAAATCCAGATTAATATCTCTTTCCGGTATCGCCGCGTCCAAACCGCACATTTCCGAAGAAAAGGCGAAGATGCCGGGACGGCCACCTACAATGCCGGGTCGCAATTTTTTAGAATCCTGCACCATGAACATGGATTTATCCGGCAGACATCCGATAACGCAGTTCGGGCCGTCAATAATCAGAGGGCGACAGCTCTGTTTTAACTTCTTCAGCCACAGGCCGTTGGGATGGCAAACGAGTTCGTCATCCTTAAGCGGCGTGATAATATGCTTATACATTTCCATTCCCAGCCCCAGATAATTGCGCATATAATGCAGGATGTGTGTAAACACCTCAGAGTCTGATTGGTATCCGACATAACCGGGAAAATTGCGCGAAGAGAGAAATTCGCGTATGGGCACAAAAGCCGTGTTTTCACCGTTGGTCATCGTGGAGATACCTTGAATAAAGAAAGGGTGACAGGCGTAGATATTAATCGCGTAATTTGTATTCTGCCTGCCTTGACTCAGGATTACACGCGCCATAAGCTCTTTTCGGTCTAAACCGAGATACTCGGCCACCGCCAATGGATCACCAACTTCTTTAAGCATAATCACATCCGGCCAGAAGCTGAAAATCAACATTGATTCGTCTTTCTCCCCCATCTGACGCAGTTGCAGCTGAATCATCATCAGGCGAAATTGAATTTCTTCTTCGGGCAGACCTTTCCAATCCGGCGGATATTCATAAACACGAATTACATAGTTATCCCTTTTCGGAGTCCCGAGTGGAGGATTTTTTTCCGGTTTGATGGAAAGTTTATATTTAACCATAAAGTCCAAGTCGATCATAAAGCGATCAAGAGTTTTTATGCCTTCATTTGAAAAAATACCTGAAAGTATCGGCTCATCTTTAAAATTTTGAAATTGACCTCCCAGGTCCGTAAGAAACAAACCTACGCCTGAACCATCGTGCCCTTCTTTCATTACATCAATGGCGCGGATAGCCGTCATCGGCGAAAGCAACTCTTTGGACGTCATCGCAAACAATCGACACATTAATTATTTTCTCCTAAACCTTTGCTCCACAAAATACACTGATTCAGTTGCTAAAGCCGTGCCAGTGTTCATTTTGGTGATACATTTTTGTTTCTATTATGTTTTTAAGTCCTTAAGCCTTCCAAGAATATTTGTCGCTGTATTAAATAGAACAATATTGTATTATTTGTGTTTTTTGCTACATTTTTGTAGCATTTAAGGTTTTTTATGCGCTTAAAACAATTACGGCGATTCCTGTTTCTTTTTCCGGAATAATTTTACGTTGATACCCATTTTGGATATTTTATATTGAATAACCCTTTTGGTCGTTCCCAGCAGTTTGGCCGCTTTGGTCTGATTCCCTCCCGTTTCTTCCAGAGCTTCGATTATTAAGGCTCTTTCCTGAGCCTCAATAACAGAAGACAGCTTGCTGCGCTCTTTTTTGTTCAACTCACTCCCTCGCAACTGTAATGAAGGCGGTAAATGTGCGCAATCTATTGTGTCTGTCTTGGTCAGCAAAACAGCTCGTTCAATGCAGTTTTCCAATTCCCGCACATTGCCCGGCCAAGTGTAAGAAAGAAAAGACTCAACGGCCGGAGTGGAAATTCTTTTTACTTCTTTTTTCATCTCTTTGCCGTACTTCAAGACAAAATGATCAGCCAACAAAATTATGTCGCTACCTCTATCTCGCAGGGGAGGCAGATAAATGGGGAAAACATTTAATCTGTAAAATAAATCGGCGCGGAAACGACCACTAATAATATCCTGCTCCAGATTACGGTTGGTGGCCGCGATAACCCGCACATTAACACTGACCACACGCGATGAACCCAGCGGTTGAAAATGCTTCTCCTGCAAAATACGCAACAGCTTTACCTGCGCGGCAGCGGAAAGCTCGCCTACTTCATCCAGAAAAATAGTACCCCCGTTGGCTTCTTCAAAACGGCCACGCCGTTGCTGTAACGCGCCGGTAAATGCCCCTTTTTCATGGCCAAATAATTCGCTTTCGATCAGTGTATCCGGAATAGCCGCGCAATTTACCTGAATCAGGGGAGATTCCCGGCGTGAAGAGTTATTATGTATTGCCCGGGCAATCAACTCCTTGCCCGTTCCTGTCTCACCGGCAATTAGAACCGTTGTATTCGAATCGGCCACCTGCGCCACCAAACCGAATATTTCCTGCATAACCTTGGAATGACCGATAATATCCATCGCCGGGGCGCGGTTCTGACCAACGATTTTACGAAGGCGTCTATTTTCTTCCTCCAGCGCACGGATATGCACAGCTTTGGCCATTAACTCGGCAACCGAAGAAAGCAATGCCAATTCTTTATCCAGATTTTGTACCTGCAGGGCAACTTTATCGGCAGACAGGACGCCAACAACATTCGCATCGTATATGATCGGAACACACAAAAAAGACAATTCCGAGCGGTTTAAATTACGGCGCGCGCCGGTGCGGTCCAGAAAATGCGCTTCCTGCCCGAGATTGGCTACAGCCATGGGACGGCCGGTCTCGGCCACTTTACCCGTAATTCCTTCCCCTGGTTCATAAGTCACTTCGAGACCGTCAATATTCACATCATGGGCAATATCCAGCCACACTTCATTTTTTGCACTATCCACCAATGATATCATTCCGCGCTGCATACCGAAACGTAAGCTCATCTCTTTAAGCACCTGCTCCAGTTGATCCCGCAATTCAGCGGGCTTGGCTAAAATCAGGGAAATAGCATGCAGGGCGGCAAGCTCTTCATAAGTATGTATGTTCACACTATTTTTTCCTCCAACGGATTTTTTGACATCTTAGTGCCAAAGGCACGATATTTTTATAATGGTATTTTGTTACAAATTTGTTCTAATAGCAATTAATTTTTTATTACTGGATATTTTTATTGCAAAGGTTAAACCAAGATAACTACATTTTTGTAGAAAATTTTATATAAACAAATATTCCTATTTCTTCATTATTTCTCGTTTACACATATCATTTCTACAATTTTAAGAAACAATTATAATAACTTAATTAAGCCTGAAGCTGTTTTTGGGCATGATTGTCAGCTTTTTTGTGAAAGAAATGAAAGAATGCTATCCATTAGTCGGTTTATTGATTTGTATCTTTCCGGCCCGATGGACAGTATTTTTTTCTCCGTTTGAACATATGCGGATGGACGCAATTCGTTGCGGCAATTGTGGATAATTGCTCGTGCCAATTGCGGTGTTGTCTCCAGATGAAACTGTAACCCCATGACGGAATTACCCAGTTGAAATGCTTGGTTTATACATCCCTTGCTTTTTGCCAGGCGTGTTGCGCCGGCTGGCAAGTCAAACGTTTCGCCATGCCAGTGAAACACTTTCAGCGATTCAGGAAAATAAAAAACAGATTTATCGATTGACGGAATTCCGTAAACGGGAAACCACCCGATTTCCTTCAGGGGATTCTGGTAAACTCTTGCCCCCATTACATTGGCAATCAATTGGGCACCGAGGCAAATACCCAAAACAGCTTTATCGGATTTGATTGCCTCATAAATAAATTTTTTTTCATGAACAAGCCAAGGATATTTACCTTCGTCGCTTACGCTCATCGGGCCGCCCATAATCACCAGCAGGTCAATATCTTTTAGAGAAGGAAAATCAGTCTCTTCAAACAACCTGGTGTTTGTTATTTCGTATCCGTTTATCTTCAGCCACGGCTCGATACTGCCAACGCCCTCAAAAGGAACGTGCTGTAAGTAATGGGCGCGCATAACATTATTCCCCTGGTTTATATTTATATTGTTTTGGGACTGGCTCAAAAAATGTCTTATTAAAAAATTTCAACAGAGCTGCTCTACAAAAGCGGTGACGTTTTTTTAAATCACCACTGCCCGAAAAATTCATAAATTATTTTTAAAACGTGTAACTCAAAACAATTCCGCCATAAAAATACGCACTACCCCTGTCCGAAGGATTTGTTGTGCTCTTTAGCCCGCGCCCCTTCATCTCGTATTTCGCGTCGTCAGAAAGAGGAAAAACATAAGATAATGTCGGCGTAATAGTCAGCGTTTTAATAACAGCAACGGGCAGAGACACGGAAAAGACACCATCGTGAAAATTATTAAACTTCTTATCGCCAGCCACCGAGTTTTGGTCAAACTCCGGATAGGTTGCCGCGTCTTCGCTTTTTAAATAGCTCACGCTTACCGCCAATCTTAGGCCAATCTTTTCCTGCAAAGAAAAAGTATGGGATATGCCCAGTGTCCCATACCACTGATGGTAATGATCTATTTCCTTGTAAACGGTTAGCGTAGGGGCCAAGAGGGTATCCAGTCCCAGACTGACAAATAATTCCTGAGAATCGAGCAGATCTGCACCGCCTGCGGTTGACCCGGAAAGACCGTAGTAGATATAACCAATTCCGGCCTGCAAGATGCCAAATTTACGGGAATAAGAAATGGTAACATCCGTTTCCGTAAAATTTGAAGAATTCCTCTGGCCGCCAACCGTATACGGATCAGTGTCCAAATTGCCCCAAAGACTGGCGGCAAAGTCTCTGTAACTCACCATTATGGAAGGCTGGAGCACAACACCACGGCGCGACAACTCCTGGCCTCTCCATATATATGCCGATAGAATGCCCGCGGCAATTTCTCCTCTTATTTTTTCTTCTTGTTTTTCTTCTGCTGATTGATTCTCATCTGTCGCCCAGGCAAACATTGATATTGATAAGCTCAACAGTACAAACAAAACTGATATTACTAATTTTCTCATTTTTCTCCTTACTTTTCCTAATCAATGATTGTTAGATGTTTCTTCCCGACTAAAAGCACACTGTTTCAAAGCGCTTAGCCAAGAATTGAATTTACAACTAATTGATCAGATAAGCGTAACCTCAGCCGATGGCCGTGCCGCCTCTTTCCCCGCTGCTGATACGGATGCATTCATGTAAATCAATAACAAATATTTTCCCGTCGCCAAGGTTTCCCGTGCGCGCGCCTTTGTTGATTGCCGTAATCGCCGGTTCAACAAAACTTTCATTTACGGCGATATCCAACCTTATTTTATTTAGCAGATTGCCTATTTCCTTAGCTCCGCGGTAAATTTCGGTGATACCTTTTTGGCGTCCCTGACCCAACACATTCGTGACCGTCATCAAATTTACCCCTACAACTTCAAGCTCTCTTTTCACCGCCTCAAGTTTATGAGGCTGAATAATGGCGATTATTAATTTCATGATATCATCCTATTCAATCACGGTGTAAGCGGCTTCGCTTTGTTGAGTTAAATCCAAGCCGATGAGTTCATTTTCTTTTTCAACCCTCATGCCGATGACAGCGTCGACAATCTTGTAAAGAATAAAGGTCATCGCGACGGCAAAAGCCATGGCGACAAGCACCAACAAACCCTGAACGAGAAACTGCTGAAGATTACCGAATAAAACACCGGTTTTACCGCCGTATGCTTCCTGCGCGAAGATTCCGACGGCTATGGTGCCGAAGATGCCGCCAATTCCATGCACGCCGAAAGCGTCCAGAGAATCGTCGTATCCCACTTTTCCCTTAACGACCGCCACCGCGAGATAACATAAGCCGCCGGCCATGGCTCCGATTACAATGGCGCTTAAAGGACCGACAAAACCGCAAGCCGGTGTGATTGCGACCAAGCCGCCGATCGCACCGGTCACCGCGCCCAAAACCGTGGGTGACCCATTGTGCCACCATTCCACAAGCATCCAGATGAGCGCCGCCGCCGCGGTCGAAACTTGAGTGGCCACAAGAGCCTGAGCAGCCAGTCCGTTTGCTGCCAGTGCAGAACCCGCATTAAATCCGAACCAGCCAAACCACAGAAGCGCGCCACCCAAAACGGTAAAAGGAAGGTTATGCGGCCGAATCGGCTTATGATTATAACCAATTCGTTTGCCCAGAAGTATTGCCAGAACCAGAGCGGATATTCCCGAACTGACATGCACAACAATGCCTCCGGCAAAATCCAAAGCACCCATCGCTCCCAGCCAACCGTTTTTATTCCAGACCCAGTGCGCGAGCGGATCATATACAAATGTTGACCACAAAATAATGAACACCAAAAAAGCGGGAAACTTCATTCGCTCCGCGAAAGCGCCGGTCATAAGCGCCGGCGTAATAATGGCAAACATCGCCTGGAAGATCATAAAGGCGTAATGAGGAATGGTTGTACCGTAATCAGCGCTGGGAGCGGTGCCGACTCCGGCAAGCCCCATCCAATCCAGATTGCCGATAATCCCGTGAAAAGAAGGACCGAAGGCCAGTGAATATCCCAGCAATACCCACTGCAAACTTATGACACAGACAATGACAAAGCATTGCATCAAAATAGACAGTATGTTTTTACGCCTTACCAATCCCCCGTAAAAGAATGCCAGTCCCGGTACGGTCATTAACAAAACCAACGCGCTAGCAGTCAAAACCCATGATGTATCCCCCGAATTCATATCAACCACCTCCAAAATTGCATTGCGACTTCTCTTGGAGCAATGATGATGCCAAACCTGCAGAGAGCCGCTTAGTCATTGAAATCATTCATGTACCCGCAGAAATACATTATCTGCTATTTGTACAATCTTGTATTATTCAGAAAAACGGTGGCCTAAAATGTGATTAAATTTTATCTTCCACTGTAAGACGAGCCAGTACAAGAAAGACGGTAATTGTTCGGTGCGCGCAGGCATGATAAAAAACAAAAAAGAGACATACACTAGCTTTTTTAACCGGTATGTTGAATACTAACCAAATCGGAACAAAAAAACATTATTGGCACAAAAGTTGATGTAATGATTCAAAAGAAGTTCAAAAAACTTCTTTTGGATTTCAGATTAAAACATTGTCGAGGTAAGCATTCTTGCTGTAAAGTATCGGCAAAATTTGCTTTTTGAAGATATTTGTCATTATCCGGAATCGATCGGCAAACGCTGTGAAATGATATTATGGCGAACAATTTTGTACCATAATCAATAAGGACAAACACATCATGGCACCTTTTATCAACGTCAGCACAGGAATCAGTGGTTTGGATGAGATACTCAACCATCTACAAATGGGCGATAATGTCGTTTTTCAAGTTGACGACATTGATGATTACAAAAAATTCGTGGAGCCTTACGCCCAAGCCGCGCTGGCCACTAATCATCGTCTTGTTTATATGCGTTTTGCCAATCATCCTCATCTTCTGGAAGAAAATAAACAAATCAAAATTTATAAACTCAACGCCAATAAGGGATTCGAATTTTTCTCTACGCAGGTGCATAATATCATCCGAAGCGAAGGACAAAACGTGTTTTATGTATTTGATTGTTTATCTGATCTGTTGATGTCTTGGGCAACGGATCTCATGATTGGCAACTTCTTTGTCATTACGTGTCCTTATCTGTTTGAACTGAACACGGTCGCCTATTTCGCGATTCTGCGCAGCAGACATTCCTTCAAGACCGTGGCACGTATCCGAGAAACAACACAGGTGCTTCTGGACATATATAATAACAATGGCAAAATCTGCGTTCATCCGCTCAAGGCGTGGAAACGTTACACGCCGACAATGTTCTTACCGCATATCATGGACGGCGAAAATTTCATTCCGCTCCTAAACAGCGCAGATACGGCCAGCATCCTGTCTTACCTGACAGACAAAAACGCCACCGGCGGCGTGCGCAATCTAGATTACTGGGACCGCATCTTTCTCCAAGCCAATAATATTCTGGAAAACCCGAAAGCGGTTCAGGAAAGACAAGATATGGTGGAAACCCTCTCGCGCGTGTTGATTGGACGGGAAAAAAGAATGCTTTCGCTGGTAAAAGAATACTTCTCTCTCGAAGACTTGCTGGAAATAAAAAAGCGGCTAATCGGCACGGGCTTCATTGGCGGCAAATCCGTGGGCATGCTGCTGGCACGTAATATCCTACGCCAGGATCCGACGTTTGATTGGGATACCGAACTTGAATTGCACGACTCCTTCTATATCGGTTCGGATGTTTTCTACTCATATATGGTACAAAACGGATGGTGGAAATTGTTGATGGCGCAAAAAACAGATGAAGGCTATTTTGAAGTAGCCAAAGAGCTTAAAAGCAAAATGATTCATGGAGTTTTCCCCGACGAAGTGAAGGAACAATTCCAGCTTATGCTGGAATATTTTGGGCAATCACCAATTATCGTACGATCGAGCTCTCTTCTGGAAGACGCATTCGGCAACGCTTTCGCCGGTAAATACGAAAGCTACTTCTGTCCCAATCAGGGAACGCCCGAAGAACGTTACCGCCATTTTGAAGAAGTCGTCCGCAAAATATTTGCTTCTACCATGAATGAAGATGCGCTGACCTACCGGCGGCAGCGCGGCCTGGCGCAACAGGACGAACAGATGGCTCTTCTGGTACAGCGCGTCTCCGGCTCACACCGCGGCACCTATTTTTTCCCCGACCTGGCGGGTGTCGGCTTATCTTATAACACATTCGTCTGGCAAAAGGGCATGGACCCGAAAGCCGGCATGCTGCGTCTTGTCTTCGGTCTGGGGACAAGGGCAGTCAACCGAGTGGAAAATGATTATCCCCGGATTGTTGCACTGGATGCGCCGCTGATCAAACCCTTCGTGAATCACGAAGATATGTACCGCTTTACCCAAAAAGAAGCTGACATTCTGAATCTGGAAGATAACGAGTTTAAAACATTGCCGGTGCAGAATCTTCTTAATGAAAAAAGCGAAGCGCATCTTAATTTGCTGGCCTCACACGACGCGGCCGCAAATGAATACATGCAGTCGCTTGGCCGTTCACCGCAGGATGTGTGGGTGCTAACTTTTGATGAGTTGCTTTCGACGACACCGTTTGCACAAACAATGTCCAGGATGCTCAAAACCCTCGAATCCATTTACCGTTATCCGGTCGACATCGAGTTCACTGTCAATTTCGATGCGGAAGGGAAAATGCGAATAAATCTTTTACAATGCCGCCCCTTCCAGACCAAGGGTCATTACAGCCGCGTGGAACTTCCGGAGAAAATCGTCAAATCGAAAATCTTAATCAGGCAGGAAGCAAACTTCATGGGTGGCAGCGTTTATCAAGCCATTTCACGCATCATTTATATTCATCCGCAAAGCTACGCCGCCTTGAACCTTTCGGAAAAATTCGAAGTGGCGAGACTCATAGGTAAACTCAACCGTCAGATAGGACATCGCGAAGCTACGCCTACGGTTCTTCTGGGGCCGGGCCGTTGGGGAACCACAACCCCCTCCATGGGCGTTCCGGTCAAATTTTCCGAAATTAACAATGTTACCGCCATCGGCGAGATCGCCTATCAGGACGGTGATTTAATTCCCGATTTATCCTTTGGTACGCACTTTTTCCAAGACATGGTGGAAATGGACATATTCTACATGGCTATCTATCCGGATAGAAATGATGTTATCTTCAATACCGCCTGGATGGAAAAACAATTGAATATTTTAGCAGATTTGATGCCGGATTACGCCCATTTTGCGGATGTGGTGCGTGTTTATGACGTGCGCACCAAGGATCTACGGCTACTTTCGGATATCGTCACACAAAAAATGATTTGCTTTTTGGGAAAATAAAAATCTGTCTTACCGTTTAAATTGTCTAAATTATCAGATTCTCCTGTTAATACCGCTTTGGAAAATAAACTCCTATTGTCTTGACACAAACCCCTTTCTCATATAAACACACTCATCAATCACACAATTTTCGCACATTTTGTCCACTGCTTTTTACAGCAGTTTAGTATAATATTACGCCAGCGTGGACAATTATCATATTCTTGTAAATAATTAAAATAATTATGGAAGTTGTGTGATGTCCTCATTCAAGACCAAAAATAATTATCCCACACAAATTAATCTTTTCGAGCTGTCGGAAACCATAACGGCCAACATAGGCGTTGGTGTATACATTGTCCAACAGGGTAAATTTGTTTATACAAGCCCCATATACAGAAAGCTTACCGGATACACAGAGCATGAGCTTATCGGTGTCAATTCACTCGAATATGTCCATCCTGAAGATAAAGACAAAGTCAGACAACAAGCAATTAAATGCCTTAAAGGAGAATCATCGGACAGTTACGAATATCGATATATCAAGAAAAACGGCGAAATAATGTGGATTCTAGAAATGATTACTTCCATCGTTTATCATGGAAAACGCGCCGCCTTGGGGAGCTTCATGGATATAACCGCGCGCAAACATATGGAAGAGGCATTAAGGCAATCCGAGGAAAGATACCGCACGGTAATAGAAGACATCGAAGAAGGTTATTATGAAGTTGATCTCCAAGGCAATTTCACTTTTGCCAGTGATTCAATTTGCGCAACTTTGGGATATACGCGAGAAGAATTAATCGGCATGAGCTACAAAAACTACGTACCCAACGAGCAGTTTGATTACGTTTATAATATTTTCAAAAAAGTCTACGAAACAGGGAAACCGATAAAATCATACTCTTTAATTAATATACGCAAAAACGGAGAGCGCATTCATGTTGAAGATTCAGTGGCTCCTCTCAGCGACAAAAATGGAAAAATCATCGGATTTAAAGGGATTACTCATGATATCACCCAACGCAAAATAATGGAAGAAATTCTCCAAAAAAGCGAGGACTACTTCAGAGAAATAACTGAAAATTCTTCTGATGTCATCATCATTACAGAAAGCAACGGAAACATAAAATATTGCAGCCGTTCCGTCGAACGCTGTCTTGGATACAAACCCGAAGAATTAACCGGTAAAAATGCTTTTAACTTTATCTACGCGGATGATCTACCGCGCGCCGCCAATGATTACAGCAAGGCAATTCAGACAAAAGACACGGCCATCCCCAATGAATTTCGCGTAGTGCACAAAGATGGATCTGTACGCCTTTTCGAGGGACTGGGAAAAAATCTTTTGGATAATCCGTCTGTCGCCGGTTTTATCATGAACATACGTGATGTCACGGAACGCAAACACCTGGAAATACAAAAAGAGGCGGCGCAAAAATCTCTCCGGGAAAGTGAGGAAAAATATCGCACTATTCTTGAAAAAATGGAAGAAGGCTTATTCGAGCTGGATCTAAAAGGCAATATTACTTTTGTTAATGACGCGGAATGCAGAAAATTAGGCTATTCCAGAGAAGAATTAACCGGAATGAACTACCGGCAGTTTCAAGATGAAAATACTGCAAAAAAAACACGCCAAATCTTCTCAGAAGTTTACAAGAAAGAAGAACCTATCCAACTATTAGACGTAGAAATCATCAGAAAAAACGGAAGCAAAGCCTTCAATGAAATTTCAGTGTCCCTTCTTAAAGACAAACAAGGTAAGGCGACGGGATTCAGGGGAATTAGTCGTGACGTCACCGTGCGGCGGCAAATGGAAGAAATGATCCGGCAATCGGAAGAAAAATACAGAACCATTATTAACGAAGTCGATGAGTGGTATTTCGAAATCGATCTTGCGGGCAATGTCATTTTCGTCAATGACGCCATTGTCCGTAGCGTCGGTTATCCACCGGAAAGATTAATCGGTCTCAACTATAAGTCATTCACAAGTGAAGAACGGTCCGGTGAGGTATTTAAAATTTTCCGCCAAGTTTACGAAACGAGAGAACCAATAAAAAACTTCCCTTATGAGTTTGTCCTGCCCGACGGCAAAATAACTTTTTTCGAACTTTCCGTTTTCCCCAAGCTGGACGACCAAGGCAAGGTTGTCGGTTTCCGCGGAGTGGGCCATGATGTAACGGAACGCAAACGAACAGAAGAACAGCTTAATTACATCGCCACCCATGATCTCCTTACCGGTCTTCCCAACAGAATGTTACTGATGGACCGACTTAAAATGGCCACTGCTCAGGCCAAAAGAAACGCTCAAAAACTCGCCCTGATGATGTTGGACCTTGATAACTTCAAAAATGTCAACGATTCTCTGGGCCATATGGTTGGTGACAAATTGCTCAAAGAAATATCTCTTCGCCTGACCGGGCGCCTCCGCCAGAACGATACCATTTGCCGCCTGGGCGGAGATGAATTCATCATTCTGCTACCAGCGATAGAAAGGGTTGAAGACGCGGTTGAGGTGGCAAAAATAATTTTAGAATCTTTTAAGCAGTCATTTATCTGCAATGATCATTTAATAAATTCGAGTATCAGTATCGGTATTGCCATTTATCCCGATGATGCGCAGGATATAGACGTCTTAATGAAGAATGCCGATATGGCCATGTATTACGTTAAGGCGCATGGCCGAAACGGTTATCATCTTTTCTCTTATGCCAACAACAGACAATTCAGCCAAACTATTCAATAACAAATCATTAACCCAAAACAATCAGAGCATCAACCACCACCGGTTTTCCTCGCGAAATAATCACCGGATTCAAATCTATTTCCCGAATATGTTCAAATTCAAGGCCAATGCGTCCGATGGTGATAAGCATACTGGCAAGTATTTTAGCATCCACAGCTTCCATGCCGCGAAAAGAATCAATAATTTTATGGCCTCTTATCTCGCGCATCATTTCTAAGGCGTCCCTTTCCTCCAACGGAGCCTTACGAAAAGAAACGTCTTTAAGAATTTCCGTAAAAATCCCCCCTAAACCGAACATCACGCAGGGACCAAACTGGTCATCACGCGTCAAGCCCATAACCAGTTCTCGGCGTCCTTCAACCATTTCCTGCACCAAAACAGCGCCGTTATGGACACCAAGCCTCTTTTTAATTTCATCAAATGCCTCCAGCGCTTCATTATCATTGCGAACATCGGCGCGGATCAATCCCTTTTCTGTCTTATGCGCTATTTCAAAGGAGCATCCCTTAATCACGAGAGGATAACCTATCTGCCGGACCGCTTCTTTCAGTTCACTTTTGTGCTCCACGATAATCTCGCGTGTTACAGGCAAATCGTAAGAAGCCAACACCCGCTTTGCTTCATATTCGGAAAGACAATTTCGTCCTTCCCCTAAGGCCAAATTAATTATTTTTGACGCCGAATCTTTACTCATACCGCTCCCTTTTTTCGTAGTAAGTATTTACGTGTCCCACCGCACGAATCGCTTCGTACAAATCATCAAAAACAGGCAAACCTCGCGAGAGAAATTCCCGGCGGGCCAGTGCCAGCATCTCAACGATATCCAGGTCATCCATTCCCTTTTTGGGATTAGCCAAAACAATAACAAACGGCTTTTTGGTTTCCTTCACCACAGCACTAAGAGCTTCGGCCAGTTCCCGATAAGGCGTGACCTGCGCTACCGGCTTGCCTATCATGCGCGTCATTGTTTTATAATGATAAAGAAGGGAAATTATTATTTGCAGATCTATTTGCTCATCAACAGCCACCGTGCGCAGCACTTCTTTTAAAATCTTCGGCTCAACATAAGGATTGGCTACGTCAATAGGGTTTGTTCCGCTGGAGCCGGGTTTAGGCAATAACTTTTCTACACGCTCTCTTATGTTTTGTGAAAGAGGAGGAACTTCCATCCCAAAATTTTCCGCCGCATCGCAAGCGGTAACACCGAGAGCGCCACCGCCGCCCACCACAGAAATATTTTTATAAACTCCCTGCGGCAGAAAACAAAAAGCCAGACAGGCTTCTGCCAGTTCTTTCAAGTCCTGGACCTGTATTGCATTGACCTGCCTTAAAACCGATTGCCAGATAAGACGACTTCCGCCCATCGACGCTGTATGAGTCACAATCATCCTTTTTCCAGCAGAAGAAAGTCCTCCTTTGCAAACAACAACCGGTTTTTTTTCCGTTGTTTTTTTAATGGCCCCGAAAAAATCATCACCGTTTTTAACACCTTCAACATACATGCCGATTACCCGCGTTTCCTGATCATCAGCAAAATAGGGGAGAAGGTCCATTTCCCGTAAATCAGCACCGTTACCGAAGCTAACCACTTTGCTAAACTTAAGTCCCATCCATTTTCCTTTATGGGCCAAGTCAATGGCCATACCGCCGCTCTGAGACAAAAACGCGACCGGACCGCTCTGACGTGATAAATCATGACCTGGCAGCATCGTCAAGCCACTGCGGGGGCAATAGATACCGAAGCAATTCGGTCCCACCACGCGGATTCCCTTCTTTGCAATTTCACGGACTTCATTTTCCAGCAATAGACCTTCTTCGGTACCCAATTCGCTAAAGCCCGCGGAAAGAATTTCCGCACCCGCCGCGCCTTTTTTCCTGCACGCTTCAAGTGCAGCGGGCACCTCTTTCGCCACCACAGCAATAATAGCGAAATCGATTGTGCCGGGGATATCTTCAACCTTCCGATAAAAATCCAAACCGGCAAAATTTCCACCTTTAGGATTGACGGGAAATATTTCGCCCTCAAAGTTCATCGTCCGGAGAGCCATCAGCATACCAATACCAAAACCACGGACGCTGCCCTCGGCGGAAACACCGACAATCGCCAGTTTTTTCGGATGAAATATCCTTTCGAAATCTATTGTTGTTGTCTTTTTACCTTTTTTATCCATCGTTTTAACTTTATTCACACAGCGTTCTTTTCCGCTGCCGTAATCCATGTCCTTAATTACGGATTGTTTAAGCGATTAACGCGCAATTCTGCCCTGTGCGTATTTTACCGCTGCTTCAATGAATTTTTTGAATAGCGGATGCGGTTTCGTGGGACGCGATTTGAATTCTGGATGAAACTGACAGCCCACAAACCACGGATGGTCCTTTATTTCCACAATTTCCGCCAAAAGGCCATCCGGCGAAACTCCTGTTATACGCAAACCTTTATCCATCAACTTCTTTTTATACTTATTATTAAATTCATATCGGTGACGATGACGCTCGGAAATCTCTTTTTGCTCGTACGCGGCATGGGCAAAAGAATTGGATTTCAGCACGCACGGCCACGCCCCCAACCTCATCGAAGCACCTTTTTCCTTCACTTCGCTCTGCCCGGGAAGCAAGTCAATGACCGGATACGGCGTTTGAGCGTCAAATTCGGAACTGTTAGCCTTATTTAATTTGCATACATTTCTGGCATATTCCACCACCGCCATTTGCATGCCCAGACAAATTCCCAGATAAGGGATTTTGTTTTCCCGCGCGTACTGCGCGGACAAAATCATGCCTTCTATGCCACGGTTACCGAATCCGCCTGGCACCAAGATGGCATCAACATCGGCAAGACATCTAGCTGCTCCCTCTTTTTCCACCTTCTCGGAGTCAACAAATTTCAAGCTTACACGGCAATCATTGGCAATGCCACCGTGAACCAGTGCTTCATTGAGGCTTTTATATGAGTCGGTAAGATTAATGTATTTCCCCACAATGGCCACACAAACTTCCTGCGCGGGTTTCTGAAACTTGCTGACGACTTCTTCCCAAGCTTGCAGATGTGGCCTGCCCGTCCAGATATTTAGCAAATCAACGATTTTATCGTCCAATCCTTCTCGATGAAAAATAAGCGGCACCTCATAAATACAGCCGACATCTTTCGCGGTGAAAACAGAAGATACTTCCACATTGCAGAACAAGGCTATTTTAGCTTTGATGTCTTCGGATAGAAAATTTTCCGTCCGGCAAAGCANNGAATATCCGGCTGGATACCTATTTCACGCAGTGCTTTCACGCTGTGCTGAGTAGGTTTTGTTTTTACCTCTCCGGCTGTTTTGATAAAAGGGACCCAGGTTAAATGAATGAATATCGCGTTTTGTTTTCCTGCTTCATTACGAAACTGACGGATTGCCTCCAAAAAAGGAAGGCTTTCGATATCACCCACTGTTCCGCCAATTTCCACAATGGACACGTCATAGCCTTGAGCTGTGGCCGCTATGAATTCTTTAATTTCGTTAGTGATATGAGGAATGACTTGGACAGTTTTCCCCAAATAATCGCCGCGCCTCTCTTTATTGATGACGGAATAATAAACCTGGCCGGCGGTGAGATTATTGCCTTTCCCCATGCTTGTGGAAGTAAATCGTTCATAATGTCCCAAAT
>DIEW01000085.1:20606-29413 GCA_002418825.1 Syntrophaceae bacterium UBA5764
TCCCGGGATCAACATTAATGTAAGGGTCAAGCTTTTGATTGGTAACCTTGAGTCCGCGACACTCCAACAATGCTGAAATGGATGCCGCAGCCAAACCCTTTCCCAAAGAAGAAAGCACTCCGCCAGTGATAAAAATAAATTTCGTTTTCATTTCTTCTCCTCAACAATATCTTCCAGCGCTCGAACAAAATATCGGTATAAATAGCCGTGGCATGTTTCAATCAACTTGCTGAACATACCGCATGATGCGGCCAGCCAAATTTTCCACTGTTTCACTGAACAAATCGGCAAGCGGAATTTTTTCTAAATATTCGTCTTGCCAGATTATGTTGTACTCATTAACCATGTTACGAATATCATTATAACGGTGACCTAATACCTCTTTCTTTTCATTCAGCGACAAAAGATTATTGTATTCAATATGCAACAAAAACAATTTCTCCACAAATCCTTTTTCACCCAATAAAGGCATGACTAAAATAGGCGCACCATCAGCCCTGCCTTTGCCGATATAGATATCACCAGTGCTTACAATAGTTTTTTTCGTTCCCATCAACAAGTTGGAAGACTCAGCGCGGGATTTCATTTGAAGGGCGACCCCACCCCTTTCTTTCAAGTTTATAGTCGATTTATCAGTTGGTTTCCCTTCTTTATCGAGATTGTTTACGTCATAAACCGTGTAACCTTTTACGGTTAAAACCGCCGGCTGTATTCTGCTGATAAATAAAATATTTTTATAAGTCAAATTTTTGACAACAAACTTCATTTTCCCCATCGCCTCAAAAACAACTCCGGTTAAAGCTTTCTCTTTACGGCTCGTGCCCACGGTAACCGTTTTGGCCTGATGGCGAATTGCGTCTATCGGACGCGTCAGTTCGTCAATCGCCCTTCCCACTGTCACGTCCAACAAGTCCAGCGGCGAAATAAAGTTATTTTCACTTTTGAATTCATGATAAAAATCTTCGAGCGGCAATTTCCCGGCCGCGTATTTCAGTAACAGGGCCAAATCGGAAATCGTTTTTACACCTAGTAAATTAAAGGCTCCATCGTTACGCTTCGCATTAAAGGTCTGATAGAAATCATTAATCAAATAGCGTAAGCGCACATCGTTGATCCTGTCATAAATCGTATAATCGGATTTCGTCTGTTCACTCATGACGGAATTCAGGCGGTTGCGGAATTCCCTAAAAATCTGCGCTTCTTCATCTATGGCGCAGGCAGCATAGTAACCCCATAAATGCCCGGCGAACGCGTTGAGAATTACAGAAAGATTACCTGACGCGGCCGGTATTCCAATTACCGCATCAGCAATTTTATCAAACCGTTTGTCGCCTTCTTGGGCAAAAACAACTACCGCGGCTTTATGTGCCTTGAAAATAGCCACGTCCTTGGCAATATCTTCCATAACCGGCTGAGGATTACCGGCGGCACAGACTAAAATTAAAGGTTCCGCGGATAAATCGATATGTTTCTTGTTTTCTATGATATCGACAGAAATGGTTTTATAACAAAGTTCGCTCAACTTTATTCTTATTTCGTCGGCCGCCGCCTTGTTTGGTCCGCTGCCCACTACCGCCCAATACTTTTTAGATATGGTTTTCCCTACGGAAGCGGCGATTTCACTTCTTTTTTCAAATACACGTACCATCAGTTGCGGTATTTCTTCCAGATTTTTCAACTCCGAAGCGATAAAATCATTGCTTTTCGTTTTCATCAGCTGCGCAAAAAACAGCGCCAATATCTGGCCAGCGATAATTTGAGAATAAAAAGCCTTCGTAGAAGCCACTGACATTTCAACATCCCGGCCGTCACTTGTGTAAAACACGCCGTGCGATTTAACCGTAATATCCGATTGCCTCCTGTTCACAATAGAAATGATGTAGGCTCCTCTTTCTCTGGCCATCGATACCGCGCGGTTTGTGTCGGTGGTTGTTCCGGATTGACTGATCGGTATAACCATTGTATCGGACAAATCATCCTTGAGCAAAAAACCGCTCATTTCCGATGCCACTCTGGCATTTACGCGGATATTTGCGCCGCGCAGATACATTTCCAGAATATCGGCTATAGCGAATCCGGCAACAGCCGCCGTCCCGTGACCGATGACAACAATATTTTTTATCGAACCGTTTTCGAGACCGGAACACACATTTTCCGGAACAATGTCCAGGCCTAAATTAAACATCACCTGCGGGAATGATTCGTTTTTCGGAGACACAAAATATTTCCCGCGCAAAGTTCGTTTTACGGAATCAGGAGACTGGGATATTTCTTTGAGAAAGAAATGTGGATAATCTCCCCGGTCTATATCGCGCGTCGTGATCTGGGCCTTTTTCACATTACTCTGCTCTAAAGTAACCGGAGTGCCGTCATAATGGCTTGCCTTAATTCCCGCCAAAGCGCCCGGTGAATTCTGGTCTAAAATAAAAATCTGTCCCCGCGTCCCTCGTTCCCCATTTGCGCTTTCTTCTCCGTTCATTTGAATGAAATCAGGCGTCACTTCGACAAGCCCGTAAAGTTCCGAAGAAAACATATACTGATCGGGACTGATGCCGACATAAATCGCCTGTCCGCTGCCTTTGAGCGCCAAAAATATTTTACCGGGTTCCAGGTCGCTGGCCATCGCGATAGCGTGTGAACCTTCAAAATCGTTCACAGCTAGGCGAAAAGCCTCGTCCAAAGAATAAGCCGCCAAAAGATATTTCTCTATCTGCAAGGGTATAATTTTCGTGTCCGTAGTGATTTCAGGATAAATCAATTCGCCGTTTTTTTCCAACTCGGCACGCAATACCGCGTAATTATCAATATCACCGTTTAAAACAACATTAATCTGGGCTTTCGCCTGCCGGTAATACGGAAAATCCTGTTGTATCCGATTCAGCCTGTTGTTATTTACCGGGTGACAATTCTCCTGAGTAATCGAACCGACGGAAGCCCAACGCGTATGTGTGAATGCCGTCTCGCAAATTGTTTCATGCTTCGCGAATTGATACAATATTCGGTCACTTCTAATCGCTTTTCTCAAATCGCAAACATTCTTGCCCAATTCACCAACAATAGAAAAAGTTTTATAGGTAAAAGATACATTAAACTTTTTTTCTCCCTTGTTTGGATTTTCGGACGACACATAGATTGAACCGTGGAGGAGATCGCCATGCCGGGTGCGACTCAGATAGTCATCATACAGATTGTTTTCTCTCAACGCGGAAATTATTTTTTTCAAAACATCGTCATTTTTCAAAGAAAAACTTATTTGAAGGCCAGCCGAATCCCTGCCGCGCACTTCCAAACGATCGAGCGCATTGAGAAGAAGGTTGATTTTCCGGTATTTTTTGAACGCCGACGGATTTAACGCGCCGACTTCATCAACTCCTGCCAATTCATTGATTTTATCAAAATTATCCAGAACATCTTTTTTCAATGACCAATAAATGTCTTTGAGTAAAATAACCCGGCTGTTTACTGTTTCCAAATCAGCGGAAGTAAATTTAACGGCGTTATTTTCAAGCAGTTCTTCCTCTTTGTCTAAAAACGTTTTCATGCGGGCGGATATGTCGGAAAGCTTCCTTGTCCCGGGTATTTGAAAAAAAAGATATTGCTGGGCTTTTTCGCTTTTGAGTTTCAGAACGGCTTTTTCCAAAGATTGTACGGTTTCCGCCCCACACAAATAATCCCCCAGCGTGATTTCCTTATTCAGCACTTTTTTCAGATTTTGGCTTTCAACATTCCGCCAAATTATTCGCAACTCTTCATCGGCAGTAAATTCTTCTTTGCTGTTTTGTCCCGGCAGCAGGGTCATCAATCCGGCGAAACCGCAATTGATTCGGAAAGGGAGGAACGGAAAAAAAATGATGGCGGGACCGCGGATATCCGAAGGGCTTTTTCCAATAAATATTTTGCAGTCGCGGACAAAAGCCCTTATTTTTTTTATTATTTTTTCAGCTGACATTTTTATTGTTTTTTACGCTGATAAATACTTAGGCAACCCGAAATAGTGCTCTGAACAATATCATTCAACCACGCACTACCCCTTTGCGCTTGTAAGGGGGTAAGCAATTTAACCGCTTCCAGATACGTTTTGAATTTTCCTGACTGCTTTTTCACTATTTTAAGGAAAGATTCTTTTCTCTTCAAAGATATATTTTCTTCATTTCCTTTTAAAAGGTATTCTTCCATTGCTGGCCAATTTTTCAGAAACTGATCCTGCGAACGCCAGGCTTTAACGGAAAATATTCTTTTTATTTCCTTTTCTCTGGTCGCCGCTTTTTCCAAATTCTTCGCAAAAATTCTCAGTTGCACAATTCTCTCCGTCAAGGCACCCTCCAAAACCTTCTGGCTCCCGGCATATAAATCATCACCGTATTTCTCGCGCACAAAGAAACCGTGGCGAACATATCTGTACCACTGTCGCAGAGCCAGCAAATTGGCCACATATAAAATGTTGGAGGCGACCTTATGGCTTACGTCTCCATAGAGTCCGGGGTAAAATTTTTTGGAAGAAGCCGGCTTTGGGGGATGCGACACAATCATCCCTTCCTTCAGACAATCCGTGCGGCATACGACACCCGCCGAAATAACCGTGCCATAGGCAATTTGCACCGGTCCCGCGATTGCCCCCTGCCCGCCCAAAAAAATCGGTGCCTCGCGCAGCATGACACCTCGCGGCACATCGCCGATAAGAGAAGGCGTCGCTTTGTCCTGTTGGGGAGTGTAATTGAAATGAACGTAAGAACTGCCTACTTCGCTGTGATTTTTGCGGCTCGTCCCCCCCCCCATCAGGCAATCACAAAAATTAACCAAGCTCCCCAGGGTAACAAAGGGAAACAGGATTGTTTGCTTTAAGCCGACAGAATGATTACCGCCGACTTGTTCTTCCAAAAGGCATCCGGAACGCACCTGGGCGTTGCTTCCAATGACCACATTGTCCAGAAAAACGGACTCAGAAAAATATCCGCCCTTCAACTCCACACCATTTCCTAATTGACAGTTAATCAGGACTACCGGAGCTTCATAGCCCAGCTTTACATTCGGGGAAATCAAGGTTTGTTCCCCTTTTATCCTTGCCGCGCCGTAAATTATTAAAGAAGCGTCTATCTTATCCAGATTTACTTCTTCGCCGATTTCCACAGAAAAAGGGGCCGTCATCCGTACCCCTTTTTTCAAGAGCAGTTTAACCTTTGTGGGCAATGTTTTGCTTTTTTCCAATATTTCAATCATAAACTATTTTATCGCGTTTATTTTTTCTTTTCACAATCAATGCCAAGTTTAGCCATTTTATCGGTAAAAGTATTGCGGTTTATGCCCAGAAACAATGCCGCCGAACTCTTTACATAATTCGACCTGCGCAGCGCGATTTTAAATAATCCTTTTTCCACTATAGACATTACTTCCTCGTAAAGTTTGCTTTTGCGGCCTCCCGATTCGGACAAAATTGTAACGATATCTTCAAGCTTTTTTTCCATTATTTCTTCGACTGCTGAGTATGGCGTTTCTTTCACCTTAAGAACCACTTTTGATTTTTTCTGCTTCTTTGACCGCGTTTGCATGAGCCTCCCCACAATAAAAATAAATTCAAATAAATTTCAAGCGCGTTGGCGCAAAATACCGCTTGAGCCGGTCTACACCGGCAATAATCTTAAAAAGATAATAATAACAATAATCAAAATCGTGACATAACTCATCACAATGAGAGAAAGTCTTTCGACCGGTTGCTCCAGGTATTTTCGAACTTCCGGTTCCACTTTTTCCTCACCCAGTTTTTCCGCAATCAGGCGGGCAAGCATTGAGTGTTTTTCCATCAAATTAGAGAAAAAATAAAATCCTTTGGTTGTGGTCAACAAAAAATAAACTTTTTTACCCAGCTCGACTATGCCAAGGTGGGTAATTTCCGCCCAGGAAAATTCTTTTTTGCGAAAAAACTTTTTCATCATCAGTTTTTCTTCCGCCACGATTACCTCTCTCTTCGTGGCTTCAATGCCGACGATTAAAACAATTATAAAGAAAAGGGCGGCGGTTATCTTTCCCCACATTTGAGTGTCGAACATGCTCAGCACAAACAATAAGAAAAGCAGTACAATTATCGCCCATAAAGGAATAAGAAAAGCCTGGCGAATTTTAAAAATATTTTGTTGCATTTATTTACCCGGATGCTTTTTTCTAAGGGATTTATTGTTTTCTGATAAAAGTTCCGCTTTTGCCACCGGTTTTTTCCATCAGCATTATTTCTCCGATGACCATCGCTTTATCGGCTGCTTTGCACATATCGTAAACAGTCAAAGCGGCCGCACTCACTGCCGTCAACGCTTCCATTTCCACGCCCGTCTTACCGATCGATTTTACTTCAGACTCAATGATAACACATGAATTTTTATGGTCAATTTCCAGGTTCACATCTATGGCCGTCAGCTCCAGCGGATGGCAAAGAGGAATCATTTCGCTCGTTTTTTTCGCCGCCATAATGCCTGCTATTTTAGCGGTCCCCAAAACATTGCCCTTGGTCATTTGCCCCATTTCAATTAAATCCAGTGTCGCTTTTTTCATCATCACCCGGCCGTGGGCTTTTGCTCTGCGGCTGGTCGTCGCTTTTACCGTGACATCGACCATCTGCGCCTGATTTTTATTATTGATGTGAGACAATTTACGCATGGCGGTTACTTAAGCGAAATTTAAATATCGAATCAAGCAATTTTTGTTTGCGCGAACTGTAGCACAGGGATACGGATGAGTCAAGAACAGCAAAATTTTTAACCCTATTAAAAATTCTTGATATAAACATACTTATTAGCTAATATTTTTTAAACTACTTACATTCATTAATCTGCAGGAGTGATGCGATGTTTGTTAAAATATCCAGCATGAGCATCATTGGCATGGAATCATATCCCGTTTTTGTTGAAGTGGACATATCGCAGGGATTGCCGCAATTTGCCACTGTCGGTTTGCCGGACACCTCGGTGAAAGAAAGCCGCGACAGAATCAAGGCCGCCATCAAAAATTCCGGCTACCGTTTTCCGCGTGCTCACGTGACCGTCAATCTTGCCCCCGCCGACATAAAAAAAGAAGGCACCGCATTTGATTTGCCCATCGCCGTGGGAATCCTTGCCGCGGAAGAATTAATCAAGGAATCATCCACGCGAAATTGTTTTTTCATGGGAGAACTTTCTCTCGATGGCAGCATCAAAAGAGTCAACGGCGTCTTGACCGCGGCTTTTAAAGCCAAAGAAATGGGCATTGCGGCGGCTTTTGTTCCCGAAGAAAATGCTTTGGAAGCAGCCATGGTGGAAGGCATAAATGTTCACGGCGTAAAAAACCTGACGGACGTCGTGGAATTTTTAAGCGGACGCAAAAACATTGAACCGCTGAGCGTAAATGTAACCGAAGTTTTTCAGCAAACGCGCAAATACGATATT
Source organism: Syntrophaceae bacterium UBA5764 (assembly GCA_002418825.1). Lineage (GTDB taxonomy): Bacteria > Desulfobacterota > Syntrophia > Syntrophales > Smithellaceae > UBA4810. The sequence continues at coordinate 28,016 of DIEW01000085.1, forward strand.
GATTACAGCGAGATTAAGGGACAAAAACAGGCGCTACGCGCGCTGGAAATCGCGGCGGCAGGCGGGCATAATGTGTTGATGATCGGCCCGCCGGGTTCCGGTAAAAGCATGCTGGCAAAGAGACTCCCGACAATCCTTCCCGATCTTTCCTTTGAAGAAGCGATTGAAGTAACCAAAGTGTTTTCCGTGGCGGGCTCACTTAATAGAGAAGAAATGATGATTGCCACCCGGCCGTTCCGTGCTCCGCATCACACGATATCCGACGCCGGACTGGTGGGAGGCGGTCAAATGCCGCGACCCGGCGAAATCAGCCTAGCTCATTTAGGCGTTCTTTTCCTGGACGAACTTCCGGAATTCAAAAGAAACGCGCTCGAAGCTTTGCGCCAGCCGCTCGAAGAAGGGACAATAACCATCACCCGTTCTTCCGTCACGGCCACTTTTCCCGCCAAGTTCATGCTGGTGGCCGCCATGAATCCGTGCCCGTGCGGTTATTTCGGCGACCGTGTCCGCACCTGCCGCTGCAGCCCCCAGCAAATCCGACAATATCAGGGAAAAATTTCCGGGCCGTTGATGGACCGTATCGATTTGCATATCGAAGTTCCCTCCGTAAAATACCGCGCCCTTTCCGCAAAAGAAGAAGGAGAGTCATCTCAGACTATCAAAAATAGAGTAAATGCCGCGCGAAATGCACAAAAAAGGCGTTTCGGTCAAAACGACATCATCTGCAACGCCCGGATGACGGAAAAGCAAATCAAGACTTTTTGCGCCATAGATGATGATTCGCACAAACTGATTGAAATGGCTATTGAAAAGCTGGGTTTGAGCGCCCGGGCGATAAACCGTATACTAAAAGTGTCTCGTACTATCGCCGATCTGGAAAAAAAAGAGAAAGTCGAGGCGGCTCATGTTGCTGAAGCGATTCAATATCGAAGTCTTGATCGCAGTTTAATTTAATGCTAGTATAATTTGATCACGCCTATTCAGGCGATTTCTCTCTCTAAAAGAGGCATATATTATGGGAATTAAAATTATTCAGGTACCGTTGGAGAAGCTGAAACCCAAGCCCACGGATGAATCCAAGCTCGGTTTTGGAAAATTTTTCACAGACCACATGTTTACCATGAAATACAAGGAAGACAAAGGCTGGCATGACCCTATGATTGAACCATACCGGCCGCTACAACTGGACCCCACGGCTATGTGCCTGCATTACGCGCAGGAAATATTCGAAGGTTTAAAGGCATACCACGGTAAAAACGGCGAGATTTTTCTTTTCCGCCCCACGGAAAACATCAAAAGGATGAACGTCTCGGCGGAAAGAATGTGCATGCCGACGGTTGACGAAAGCATTTTCCTGGAAGCTTTAAAGAAACTGGTTCTTCTGGAAAAAGACTGGAT
>DIEW01000071.1 GCA_002418825.1 Syntrophaceae bacterium UBA5764
GCCCAGGTCGCCGCGGCCCGGGCCCAGGCGGCCCAGACCGGAGCGGCCCTCGATTTTGCCGAAACGAACCTGCGGTACACGCGGATTGTGTCGCCCGTGGACGGGACGGTCATTTCGCGGAATGTGGATGTGGGTCAGACCGTGGCTGCCAGCTTCCAGACGCCGACCCTCTTCAGTATCGCCCAGGATCTGAAACGGATGCAGATCGACACCAATGTGGATGAAGCGGACATTGGCAGGATCCGGGAGGGCCAGCCTGTGACCTTCACCGTAGACGCCTATCCGGACATGACCTTCAAGGGACGGGTGGCGGTGATACGCAACGCCCCCATCACGGTGCAGAACGTGGTCACCTACATCGTCGTTGTCAATGTGGACAACAGCGATCTGAAACTCAAACCGGGGATGACGGCCAATGTCTCCATCCTCTATGCAGAGAAAAAGGACGTCCTGAGGATCCCCAACGCGGCCCTGCGATTCCGCTTCACGGAAAAAGGGAACGAGGGCATTGCCCGGAAGGGGGCCGGAGAGGGAAAAGGAGGCCCCGGTGTCTGGGTTCTGGATGGCGACAAACCCAAACGGTCTGCCTTCAAGGCGGGAATCAGCGACGGCATGTTCACCGAGGTGGTGGAGGGTGGTTTGCGCGAGGGACAGGCGGTCATCCTGGAGAGCCTGAACAACGCCAAGAAAACCGGTTCCCAGCAGACGCCGCCGTTCCGGATCAGGTAGAGGCCATGGCCCTTATCGAAACGGTCGATCTCTACAAGATCTATGACATGGGGGACAGCCCGGTCCATGCCCTGGACGGCGTGTCCGTCTCCATCGATCACGGCGATTTCGTGGCGATCATGGGGCCCTCGGGATCGGGTAAATCGACCTTCATGAACCTTATCGGTTGCCTCGATCAGCCGACCAGGGGCCTGTACCGCCTCGACGGGGTCGATGTGGGACGCCTGGGCAGGGATGAGCTGGCCGCCATTCGCAACGCCAAGATCGGCTTCGTCTTTCAGGGCTTCAACCTCCTGGCGAGAACGACGGCCCTGGAGAATGTGGAGCTGCCGATGCTCTACAACAGCATTTCCGCATCCGATCGCCGTCGGAAGGCCCTGGCCGCCCTGAAAACCCTGGGCCTGGAAGGGCGCGAGCACCACACCCCCCAACAGCTCTCCGGGGGACAGCAGCAGCGTGTCGCCATTGCCCGGGCTTTGGTCAACGACGCTCCTGTCCTTCTGGCCGACGAACCCACGGGAAACCTGGATACGAAAACGAGCGTGGAGATCATGGAATTGATGGTTCGCCTCAATCGGGAGGCCCGTATCACCATTGTGCTCGTTACCCATGAACCGGACATCGCCGCCTACAGCAAGCGGATCATCCGCTTCCTGGACGGCGTCGTTGTCAGCGACGAAAGGCGGGGATGAGCCATGATTGGCAGTGTTTCCACCGTGAGGATTTCCTTTCGGGCCCTCTGGGTCAACAAGATGCGGTCCTTTCTGACCATGCTGGGCATCATTATCGGCGTCGGCGCGGTCATCACGATGATTGCCGTGGGAAAAGGAACCAGCGAACAGGTTTCCAAACAGATTGCCACCGTGGGCAGCAACATGATTATTGTTCTGCCCGGCAGCACGACAGCCGGCGGAGTGCGGGGGGGAATGGGCACGCAAATGACGCTTACCCGTGATGATGCGGAAGCCATTGAAAGAGAATGCTCCGCCGTTTTATACGCGGCGCCGATACTGAGCGGCGTCGCGCAAATCGTTTACGGCAACCAGAACTGGGCAACAAGCGTCCAGGGAACAGCAACCAACATACTCGCCGTGAGAGACCTGTCCCTGACCGCCGGCAGAAATTTTACCGACCAGGACATACGCAATTCGACCAAGGTCTGTATTTTAGGCCAGACGGTCGTGAATATGCTTTTTGGCGGAATGGAACCGATAAACCAGACGGTGAGAATAAAAAAGGTGCCCTTCATGGTTATCGGCGTTCTGGAAAGCAAGGGGCAATCGGTAATCGGCCGCGATCAGGATGACGTTATATATATTCCGTTGACCACCGCGCAAAAAAGAATATTCGGCACCACTTTTCCGGGCATGGTGCACACGATTGCCGTCAAGGCAAGAAGCGCGGAGGATTTAAGCAGGGCGGAAGAACAAATCACGCAACTTCTGCGGCAAAGACATCGCATCGGTCCGAAACAGGAAGACGATTTTTCCGTGCGCAACCTGACGCAGATGCTGGAGCTCGCCCAGCAGGCGGCAAAGGCAATGGCTCTGCTTTTGGCGGCGATAGCCAGCATATCGCTGCTTGTGGGGGGAATCGGCATCATGAACATCATGCTGGTTTCCGTAACGGAACGCACCAGAGAAATCGGCATACGCATGGCCGTCGGCGCGAAAACGTGGGATATCCGCCTGCAGTTCATCATTGAGGCGATAACTCTTTCTTTAATCGGCGGCATGATTGGAATAATTCTGGGAATAATTGCCTCCCAGCTTCTGTCTTACTTTGCCGGCCTGACCACCATTATTTCCCCTCTGGCCGTGATTCTGGCCGTCGGCTTTTCCGGGCTGGTCGGCGTCTTTTTCGGTTTTTATCCCGCTTACAAAGCCTCCTTGCTCAACCCTATTGACGCGTTGAGGTATGAATAGCCTTTATTATTATGTTGACCCGAACGGTTATTTTAGGTATTAAACAATCCGTCTTCATCTTACGGAGATTATTTTTTATACGACGATTTCAGGAGGGAAATGGAAAATGAGCACGGAAATCAAAGCGCCGATGACCGGGAAAATTGCCAGCATCGTGGTTAATGTCGGGGATGAAGTAAACGTGGATGATGAAATTATCATCATGGATGCCATGAAAATGGAAATACCCGTCTATTCGCCGGTCAAAGGAACGGTGCAAGAGATAAACGTCAAGGAGGGTGATTCCGTAAAAACCGAACAGGTGCTGATGATTATCAGCTGACATTCAGCTTGGTCAAAATAATCCCCCATCAATATTAATTGATTGTTCGTCATAAATATTTAACAGATATCCGTCATCCGGGGCGGGAATTAAAACTGAGGGGCATGGCGAGTGTTCGCCATGCCCCCTTTTTTTCGTAAATACGGCAAAAAAACAAAGAGCGGATTAACCGCGCGCGTTTTGCCCGGCGCGGCTAATACACAACATTCCCTTCACCTGTACCCCCGCCGCTTCCGGAAAAAGCCTTATCGACATGGATACCACATCCACTCTTGGCACCAGACATTGATATCGTATCAGCGACAACAGTCCCGTAAATCTGTGATTCTGAAGCAAGCAAAAAATCAGCCGCGGGTGCGTATATTCCGCCATAGACTATACCCGCAGAAAAATTAAGCACGGTAGTATCAACGCCCAGAATCCTTACGGCTGTCGCGGGTGATGGTGGCGGGTTAATAGTAGAACTCCCTCGAACGGTAAGCGTTCTTTCTATAAAGAAATCCAACTTTCCGCCGCTTTCTATTTCAATCTTTGAATTATCCAAAGTTACGTTTCCGTCTCCCAGTGCAGTTTCTACTTTAAGCGTAACATTGCCTTTAATTGTAAGTGTTTTAGAAGGACTTTTAGTAAAATTTATAGTCCCAGTTCTATAAATTCTTGTTTGGCCGGTTTCTCCCAACGGCTGTGTAGCGTTAGGAATAACTATTGTCTCGCCGCCCGTGGGCATTACAACAGGGGTATATACCACATTCGTGGTGGCCGCGGTTCTCGGCCCAGGGTCAATAGACCCGGTAGGCGCGACAATGGCAACCGCAGGATTGCCGCCGGCGCCGCATATAGCTTCACCATAAATATAGCCTCCGCTAATCACCGTAATCGCCCCCGCAGTTATCGCGTTGGTGCGGACAATCGCTTTTTTCGTGAACGTCGCCGGGTCATAGGGCCCGATTCGGGAATCGTAACTGTCAATTTTTGACCTAGCCGAAACCTGAATGCTGCTGACGGCAAAAACCTCCTGACTGAATTTTATGCTCTCCACGGTAAACGCGATTTTCTGCCTCGCCTCCAGAGGGGTTCCCTCATTAACAATCCCCGTTGATTCCGCAAAGGTATCTCCGACATCGTTCATATCCGTGCGGATGTAGAACTTACTGCCGTCGGCCAAAACAAAGGTCTGGCCGTTAAGCGCTTCGATGACCTCCGGAGTGCCGGCAACATTCGCGTTATTTATTACCATCGTGGCGTAATTTCTGCCCGCCTGCGCCATGTAGAAAGCCTTTTCTCTGTTGCCGATAAACGCCCCTGAAATTGAAGACGACGTAACCAGATACAGCATTCCCGCGCCCAAAATGGCGGCAATGACCACGGCAACAATTATCGCCACAATCGCGGCGCCGGTTTGATTATTTTTCCGCGCCTGGCCCGTGTTTTTACCGGACAACGAAACTCTTATCGCCAGCATCATCGTTTCTTTCATAGAAATTATGTTCCTTCCGGCGGGGGCAACACATCGAATGAAGGGGCCACCCGGGCATTAAAAGTCGATATTGTGTTTTCCGCGCCCTTTACGCTCAGCGTGATTTCTATCATCCGCCGCGTATCAGCCCATGTTGTTTGGGCGGCGCCGTCAAAGGTGTCGTAATAGGCAAGCGAAAAATCATCGACATCATCGGTAAGCGTATCGCCATTTAAAAGAAGATTTGTCCCGCTTCCTCCCCACGATATCGTACGGGTATTCGCGTCCCGATAGGAAGTAAACGTGATAGACGTGGCGCTGGCGGCGCTGACTATTCTGACATTGTTGAGTTCCTTGACCATCCGTGCCATGGCAATCTGCCCCTTGAGCAAAGTATCGGCGTTGGTTCTGGCGAAAAAAAAGTTGTTGACCATCTTCACCACAGAAAGGCCGACTACCGCCGTCACCAGACCGACCAGAAGAAGCACAACGACGATTTCTATTAAGGTAAACCCCTTTTTATTCAACATTACGCGTTTCATAATCCCCTTATTGCGTGACGATAAGCGTAAGTAATATGGATAGTGTTTCGTCCAGATCATTTTTAACCGTCACTTTCAGCGTGTTCTGCGGATCGCCTGCGGCAAGCGGCGCCTCCGAGTTGCCGACAAACTTTATAAAGTGATTGTCTACCACCGTATAGCCTTGGCCGTAGATACAAGGTGTTTCCGCGCTGCACACCGTTCCTTCCGCGCCGATTTTTGTCTGAATGCCGGCCAAATCCGCTTTGTAGTTTGAATTATAATCGGTAAATATATTTTCCATAACCTTCTGCAGTGCCATGGTTTTTGCCGCCTGGTTTAGCGGTTGGACGCTTTGGGTAAGCGTCGTGCCGGAATAAGAAAACACCATCGCGGCCAGAATCGCCGCCACCACTATGGCGATAATGATTTCGACCAGAGTAAATCCTTTATCGCGGTTGTTTTTTGCTCGTCTCATGGAATGAACCCCGTATTTTGCGTGACAACAACAGTCTGCGGAGACACCCCGTCGGTAACAGTAACGGTAATGTTGCTTGCGCCGGGGCTTCCCCAAACGTCAAAGGTCAGAGGCGACGCGGAAGCGCTCACCGTAATTCCCGCGGGAAGATTGCGCGTGGCCGAGTCATCTCCCGGAAAATTAATTGTCGCGGTGCTGCCGTTGCGCTGCAGCGTATAGGAATTCGCGGAAAACGCTATCCCCCAGGTAGCGCCATTGACGCCGAAAGAGGTGTCCGCGTCAGACAGCGCCCGGAACTGGGCATAACGGATGTTTGACTTCACTATTTCCGCTTCCGCGGCAACAGTATAATCGGAAGGAGAAGTAAGGCGGGCTATGGCAATGCCGCCGATAATGGCAATAACCAGTATTGCGGCAATTATTTCAAATGACGTAAATCCTGCGGCACGGTTATCATATTTTTTTTTCATGATTTTAAAGTCTCTGTCGAGATTTATTCCAAATGACTGGAATAAATCCCTAAAAAACAGCGCTAAATTGACGCTTTTAAACTTCCGGCAACAAAATTATAGGAAAAGCCGCCCTGACTGTCAAGAAACTCTTGACGGTTTCGGCAGTTAATTTGGACATTGCGCGAAAGCGATTAATCAACAGAGCAAACCTCTGAAAAAAACAAATATATTAACTTCATTCTTTCCCGACACTTACATTAAGAGACAGACAACGCTCTTTTGTCCAATTTAGTCCAAAAAATAGAAAAAAGTGGTCAGCGACAAACTGCGTAACCCCTTGAAATTACGTGAACCCTGTCGGGATCGAACCGACAACCNNAACCTACTGATTAAGAGTCAGTTTTATACAGTATTTCAATAAAATAATTAATTTTCACTTGACTTAATTTCCTTTAATATTTATGATACTTACATGACCACAAGCGAGCATTGATGTTAATCCACTTTCACGCTGTTTCACGCATCATGTTAGCTATAGGTTAGCACGGCAAGACTTACTAACTAATAAAAAGTTTTAAAAAAGAGGTTATCAAAATGGCCAAACGGGAAAAAACAAAATTTGTCGGCGTCTATCGCAGAGAAGCCACTGGACGGATTTTCAAGGGCAAGCCTGATGTTTGTTTTGATATTGCTTATCGCGACAAAAATCAAAAATTGACATGGGAAAAAGTGGGCTGGTTAAGTGAAGGCTATTCTGAAAAACTTGCGGATAATGTCCGCAGTGAAAGGTTACGCGCTATCAGGCACGGCCAGGACTTACCACAAGAGAAAAAGCGGACTCCACTCTTTAGAACTGTATGGGAAAAATATCTTTTGTGGGCGTCCACTAACAAGGCCAGAGGCGCGCGAGATGATATTTCATTGTTCAAAAACTGCCTTGAACAAACACTGGCCGAAAAGAGATTAAACGAAATATCGGCCTTTGACCTGGAAAGACTAAAATCAAGCTTATTAAAAAAAGGCTATGCACCGGCAACGGTAAAACATTGCCTTGTCTTGATCCGGCAGATTTACAATAAGGCCTTGACGTGGGGAATGTATCAAGGCACTAATCCAGTTAAGGGCGTTAAAATGCCTTCAATCCAAAATCAAAAAACGCGCTTTTTATCGCGTGAACAAGCTGAAAAACTACTAGACTCATTATCGGAAATGACACGGCCAGACCTCCACGACATGACACTTTTAAGCCTCCACACTGGCATGCGAGCCGGTGAAATCTTTAATTTACGCGGCAATGCTCTTGACTTTCAAAATGACATTATCCGTATAGTTGACCCTAAAAATAAAAAAACGCGCCACGCATATATGACAAAAAAAGTCAGGGAAATGCTTTTAAAACGAAAGCCGGACGCACCGGAAAAATTTGTATTTCCTGACAGGAACGGAAAAAAGATTGTTTCCATATCAAAGAGATTTTTTGAGATAATTAAAAAGCTTGGTTTTAATGAAGGCCTTACAGACACGCGGCAAACAATTACCTTTCATTCGCTACGACATACATTCGCTTCATGGTTAGCCACGCAAGGTGAAAGCTTAATCACAATCCGCGATCTGCTAGGCCACAAAACAACGGCCATGACCGAACGCTATAGCCACTTAATCGCAGATCATAAACGACGCGCGGCGGAGCTATTGGAGGATAATTTTACTAATGGGAATAAAATCGCTAAAATAAATAACATTAAAAGTATTTAGATTTATTAGTATTATAATTTTAGCAAATAATTTTTCATGCAAAACTTGACTTTTTTGCATTGTCTAATTAATAATAATGCAAAATAGATGTTCTTTTAAAAACTGAAAAAAGATTTACCAAGATTTTGCGCGCGACGAACTGACCGCACTCTTTAGAGGCGGTGGAAACCTTAGGCGGTTTGGGAATAGCGCTAAAACTGGTTTGATAGATATCGGCCAGGCAAGAAGTGACGAGCTTAAACAATCACTAATTGTCTGGCCTTTTTTTGTGCCAGACGGAAAGGCAAAAAAAATGGATAAGAAGATTTTAAACACACGCGACGCGGCCGAATTTTTAACAGTGTCACCCGGAACTTTGCAAAACTGGCGCTCACAGAAAATGGGATTGCCTTATCACAAGATTGGAGGCCGGGTTGTTTATTTTGCCGACGAATTAGAAAAATTCGCACGGGGCGGTGAAGTTAAAATCCACAGCCTCCGCAAGCGTTAAGGGGAGGTAGTGGACGCCATGAATTACCAAATTGAGCCATTCATTAAAAACATTTCCGGCCTTGCACCTTCACACCTTGAAGATTTGCGGGAGTCGGGATTGAAGGATGAAACAATTCAAGAGGCGGGATTTAAGTCAGTCCCGCCGCGCCTGATTAATAAAATACTGGGCTTCAATGCGCAAATTGATTCATTGATCGAGATACCGTATCCGGGTGCTGATTTTTCAAGATATAAATTGTTTCCGCCGTTGACTGATCGCGAGGGGCACAGCATAAAATACTTTCAGGCCAAAGACTCCGCGCCGCGCCTCTACGTGCCCTCCGGCTTTGATTGCACAGCTCCACTTTGGCGCATAACCGAAGGTGAAAAGAAAAGCCTCAAAGCTACGCAAGACGGCCTTAATTGCCTAGGCCTTGGCGGTATATGGAACTTTGCCTCTAAGAACGCACACGGACAGCCGGAACTTATTCCCGATCTTCAAAATATACCTTGGAAAAATAAAACCGTTGAGATTGTCCCGGACGCGGATTTTACAACAAACGATCATGTAAAGCGCGCTGTTTATCGCTTTGCTCAATTACTTGAAGCGGAAGGCGCGAAAATTTTTATAGTTGAATTGCCGGACGGATTAAAGCTCGATGATTTTTTGTGTCAGCACACCGCCGCCGATTTTGAGAAGCTCCCACGTTTAACGTGCCATGTGAAAGAGTTTGAAGAAACAAAACTTGCTGAAGCTAAAAAGCTAACCATTCAAGACATAATACTTTCAACGAGTGATCTTCAGAGAATTAGCTTTCCGCCAAAAAAGGAATATATCAATCCGTTAATCAAAGAAGGTCAAATCATTTTAATATCTGGTTGGCGCGGAGTTGGTAAAACATGGTTTGCGCTATCATTAGCGAACGCGAACACAACGGGGAAACGCTTCGGCCATTGGGAAATTATCAATTCAGTGCCTTGGCTATATCTTGACGGTGAAATGGCTATTCAAGATATTCAGGAACGCTATAAACAATTAAATCCGTCCGGTGAAGAAAAAGCACCGCTTTATTTTTATTCGGAGGCATACGCAAATCATTTAGGTTTGCCATGTGCTTCTCTTGTCAATCCAGAATGGCGGGATAATTTTAAAAGTGTTTTGTTAAGCAAGGGAATTAAAACAGCTGTATTTGATAATATCGCCTCGCTTGCGCCGGGAATTGATGAAAATTCTAAAAAGGATTGGGATCCGATTAACCAATATCTTCTTGACCTCCGCTTTAATGGAATAACTTCCGTTTTACTTCATCATGTAAATAAAGAAGGCGGTCAGCGCGGAACTTCAGCGCGAGAAGATAATATTGATTTATCAATAATGTTAAAACAGCCGTCCGGTTATTTGCCAGAGGCAGGGGCGGATTTCATCGCCTCGTTTTCAAAGGCGCGTGTAGCATACGCCGATTTGAATAAGCTTCAGGACGTTCGCTTTACGTTAACCGAAATGGACGGAGATTTAACTTGGGAATGGCGCAACGTAAAGGCCGAAATCAAGCAAGAAGTCTTAAGAATGATAGATCAAGGCATGGATTACAAGGATATTGCCTCGGAGCTTGGCATTTCAAAGGGGCGCATTAGCCAGATTAAGGCGGCGGAAGGTAAAAAATAGACGCGAAAAAACTAAACAAAGAGCTAAACGGACGACTAAACGGCATAAACGAAAAATCGTTTAGTGACGACTAAACGGAGCTAAACGGAGGGGCGTTTTATTAAATATAATAAGTGGTTAAGTGTTTAGTAGTAACTAAACAGGCCTAAACGGTCTAGTTTAGTTTAGTCCCCCCCGTAGGGGGGCTAAACACTAAACGGAAGCTAGAAAGTAAATGATAAAACTTGCTCCAAAGGTGAAAAATATGAACCTCCAACAGAAAATAAAAAAAGTGGCCGACGCCACGCGCGGCATGAAGGGCTTATTCCAGGCGGACATCATTCATAAAGAAGGTTGTCCGGCGCGAAGCACCGGAAACATAATCGCCTGTAATTGCGATTTTACGGTCACTGTTAAGCGCAAAAACAGTGACAAAACAGAGAGCGCGGAAAAGCAACAAGTTAGCAATAAGTTAGCAAAGCGGATTAATGAGAAAAGCAAAAAGGACATAAGATATTGAATATAAAGCAGAATAAACAGGTATTTTTATAAATACTTACTGACTAATAATCAGATAGTATATACAAATAAAACAATGAAAAAAGGATATTTATTAATGAAAATAGAAACTTACACACGAAAGGGGAAATAATTATGAAACCAATGGGAAAGTTATTCACAAGCACGGTATTTGAAGGCCTTAGGGAGTCCGCCGGAATATATGGCGACGATCAAGCGTTGTTGCACCTTGGCGCGGTACTATTAAAGGCGACGGAGGCATGGTCAGCTTTTGAAGATTTTATTGCAAGGCCGCACCCGTCAACGGATAAAGGCAAACACAAGCTAGCAGTCGAAGCAAAGGCCAAGGCACTTTGGGAAAAATTTATTAAAGAATATGACACGGCCAAGGAACATCTTGCACAGCGTCACGGTGAAATTGATAAGATCGTTGACGCGAGATTAGGAATAGTAACCGCTAAAGAGCGGCCTCTTGAAGCTATGGAAATTAGAACCTCACTAAAAGGCATTTCAAGAGATGAGCGAGTGACGCGCCTTCAGCAAGCAATTGCGAATAATGATAGCTCTATAATGGGAGCGGTATTTAGTAACCATGCCTTTATTTCCGGCTTTACTGAAGGTCAATATAGGCAATACAGACAAAGCGCGGCTTTAAAAAATGCACCTGAAGAAATGAAATTAAAAAGCGTTTTGAACCATGCAAACGATTTGCTCGACTCACAGTTTGGCCGGATAAAAGAAGGTATTTTAGGCGTGACAAACAAGTCAATTAACCGCCTTGCAGACGCGGCAGATAAAGCAAGCGAGCGATTGTCAAAGGCTATGCAATAATGTTCATGGCGTCCGGCTTAAGCCACCGGGCGGATTGCGGACTGGTAACCCGCAGTCGTGCAGGGCTTTACTCCCAACAAGTAGAGCCTTGCACCTCCTCTATTTACATGGCTTCAGAAAACTGAACACGGAAAACAATAAGCTTTAATAAGGAGAAAACAAAAATGGACATAGAAAAATCAGAATTTGAAATTACAGATAAAATGCGTCAATTCGTTGACGAATATTTAATCGACTTGAACGGCACGCAAGCGGCAATTCGCGCCGGATACAGTGAAAGCACAGCGCAAGAACAATCCAGTCAGCTTTTAGCTAGGCCGGACATTAGGGCGTTGATTGAGCAAGCTCAAAAAGATAGAGTTGATCGCGTGCAAATAAATCAAGATACGACGGTCAACGAGCTTAAGACGATTGCGTTTAGTGACGTTGCCGATTTTGTCATTGTTAAAGAAGGCGGCGTTATTGAACAGCGTCCTTTTAATGAATTGAAAAAAGAGCAAACTCGTTGCGTAAAAAAAATTAAACAAACCGTCAGGACTGCTCAAAGCTCCGATGGAGCAGTCATTCATCAAACGGCAGTTTTAGAACTTGAGCTTTACGATAAAGTTAAAAGTTTGGAACTTTTAGGCCGACATCTTGGCATTTTTAATGACAAGCTCACGTTAGACGGGGCTTTGCCTTTGCAGATTGTTTTTGAAGTAGCTCCACAAGTCGCGGACGTTATAGTCACACGCGGCCAAGGCAGAGAACAAAAGAAGCTTCAGGCATGACCGCAGTGCGGCGAATGGCTAAGAGAGAATGTTCAATATGGCGGTGACAGAAAATCAAAATCAAGGTCACAAGATGTTACCTTGATCGACATTAACGTCACTAAGAACGAGTCAAGCCGCTTGCAGACCGCAAGTGCGGCGAATGGCTAAGAGCGAATGTTAAGCAAGGCCAGAGAGGCGACTTGTCAAAAGATGTTACAAGTTTAAAAGACCTTAACGTCACTAAGAACGAGTCAAGCCGCTTGCAGACCGCAAGTGCGGTGAATGGCTAAAAGAGAATAAGCCAAACTTTGACAAAGGCGCGGCACAGACGCGGTCACAAGATGTTACCACGTTAAGACTTTCAGACATAGGCGTCACTAAGAACGAGTCAAGCCGCTTGCAGAAAATCGCGGCTATTCCTGACAAAATTGTAAATATTACAAATTTGCAGGACGCCACCAAAAACAAAATTTCATTAAGTGAAAATTTGCAAGACGCCTACAAACAGATTGAAACCATTGAAGAACAGGCGAAATTGACTCTTGAAATGCTCACAGGAATATGCTTTGCTAGACATACTGAAATCACAACGCAATGACTTTTCATTGCACCCCGAAAAGAGGCGGTCGATATGATCGCCTTTTTTTTTATTATTTTTATCCGGTCAAGCAAAGACTCACAGTTAAAAAAAAAGTCTCTTAGAACGCGTTTAAACGCAAGCCAGACACTATCTAATCAAATAAAATCCACTTCAGACAAATTTAAGTCTTTTTCTCTTTACGTCTAAAAGTGTTAGCATTATGTTAGCACCGAAAAAAAAGGGATTAAGCAAAAATGCCTAACCCCTTGATTTTATGGTGAGCCCTGTCGGGATCGAAC
>DIEW01000018.1:0-27370 GCA_002418825.1 Syntrophaceae bacterium UBA5764
TGGGAAGCAATCCCGCTTCCAACCACCCCGTCTCCTGGAAATGGATACAGCATGCGGTGGAAAATCGTGGTGCAAAAATTATTTGTGTTGATCCCCGCTTTACCCAATCGGCATCCAAGGCCCACGTTTACGCCCCTCTTCGTTCAGGGACCGATATCGCTTTCCTGGGCGGAATGATAAAATATATTATCGATAACAGACTTTATTTCGAAGAGTACATCAAACACTACACTAATGCTTCTTATCTGGTAAATCCGGCGTTCAAACTTCCGGGAGAAAACAGAGGAGTGTTTTCCGGACTGAAAAACGGCAAATACGAAAAAGATACTTGGTCATACCAGACAGACACGGAAGGTGTGATTAAAAAAGATTTTACCCTTAGAGACCCAAATTGCGTTTTTCAGCTTTTGAGAAAACATTACTCTCGTTACACACCGGAAATCGTTTCCAAAATAACCGGAACGCCTAAAGATAAACTTATCGAAATTTATAAGCTATACGGTTCTACGGGCAAACCGAACAGAGCAGGCGTTGAGCTCTACGCGATGGGCTGGACGCAACACACTGTCGGCGTACAGAACATCCGTACAATGTGCATCATTCAGCTGCTATTAGGCAATATTGGTATTGCCGGCGGTGGAGTTGCGGCCATGCGCGGCGAATCCAACGTTCAGGGTTCCACAGATCACGGCCTTTTGTTCCACATCTGGCCCGGTTATCTCGGCACTCCGACCGGTTCACTCAAGACGCTTGCGGAATTCAACGAAAAGAGAACGCCGAAAACAAAAGAGAAAAATTCTCTCAACTGGTGGAAAAATTTCCCGAAGTATTCGGCCAGTTTCCTGCGGTCGATGTACGGGACAAACACAAGCCTCGAAGAGGCATATCAGCTTTTACCCAAGCTTGACGACGGGGCGAATTATTCCTGGCTTCAGATTTTCGATGACATGTATAAAGGAAAATTTACCGGTTTTTTTGCCTGGGGAATGAATCCGGCCTGCTCAGGCGCTCATTCCAACAAAGTGCGCCAAGCCATGACTAAACTAGACTGGATGGTGAATGTAAACCTTTTTGACAATGAAACCGGTTCCTTCTGGCGCGGTCCGGGCATGGATCCGGCCAAAATCAAGACTGAAGTCTTCATGCTGCCGTGCGCGGCATCTATTGAAAAAGAAGGCAGCATTGCCAACAGCGGACGCCTGATGCAATGGCGCTACAAGGCGGTCAATCCTCCGGGAGAGGCCCTGCCGGACGGCGATATTATGAGTGAGCTGTTTTTCCGAGTAAAAAAACTCTATCTGCAAAAAAGCGGACCGAACAGCCGGGCAATCACCAAACTAACCTGGCCCTACGGGAAATTTGAAGGTAAACATTTTCACTACAATCCGCGCGCGGTTGCCGCGGAAATCAACGGCTGCTTCCTGCAGGATAAAACGGTAGAAAATCCCACCAAGAAAGGTGAATTCAAAACCTTCAAGAAAGGCGATCTGGTACCGACCTTTGCCTGGCTACAGGATGATGGTTCCACGTCATCGGGCTGCTGGGTCTATTGCGGCTCCGTAGGTGAAAAAGGCAACCTGGCGATGCGCCGCGGAACAAAAGATAATTCCGGCATAGGGCTCTATCCGGATTGGGCCTGGAGTTGGCCGGTGAATCGCAGAATTATTTACAACGGTGCGTCCGTTGACCCCAACGGCAAACCCTGGGATCCCCGACGCGCGGTCATCAAATGGGACGGTGCAAAATGGACAGGGGATGTTCCGGATGGCGTCGGCGATCCCGGCAAGGGCCGCCCGCCTTTCATCATGAAACCGGATGGTGTGGCCAGCCTCTATGGTCCCGGTCTAGCGGACGGACCCTTCCCCGAGCATTACGAACCGCTGGAGTGCCCGGTGGAGAAAAACCTAATGTCGCCGCAGAAAAACAACCCGACCATCAAACGCTTTGACAAACCCGGCGTCGGTTCCGACCTGGATGTTTACTCCGGCGTGGATACATGCGATCCGCGCTATCCATTCGTCGCCACCACCTACCGTGTCAGCGAACACTGGCAGACAGGCGTGCTCACGCGCTGGTGTCCGTGGCTCGCGGAAATGCAGCCCGGCATGTTTGTGGAAATGAGCAATGAACTGGCGGAAGAAAGAGGCATCAAAAACGGCGATAAGTGCATTGTCCGTTCGCCACGCGGTGAAGTGGAATGCACGGCAATTGTCACGCCGCGCTTTAAGCCACTGGTTATCAACGGAAACGACATACATCAGATAGGCATCCCCTGGCATTACGGTTGGATTACCACCAAAGACCGCAAATACAATAAAGGCGATAAAAAAGCGGAGGTATTCACGTTCGGCGACGCGGCAAATCTTTTGACGCCAACCATTGGAGACGCAAACACTATGATACCCGAGACAAAGGCCTTCATGGCGAATGTTGTAAAGAAGGAGGTGAGATAACATGTCCGAGATGATTAAATTATACGATGATTCCAAGTGTACCGCCTGCAGAGGATGTCAACTGGCCTGCAAGCAATGGAATGAACTTAAAGCCGGACAAACGGAAAACCGAGGCACTTATCAGAACCCTCCCACTTTGCAGCCCAATACTTACATGATTATCCATTACCAGGATTATGTCACTTCAGAGGGTGATGTAAAATGGCTTTTCCGCAAAGAAGCTTGCATGCACTGTACAAACGCAGCCTGTGTAACAGTTTGTCCCAGCGGTGCGCTTTACTATAATAAAGAATTCGGAACGGTGGGAATGGACAGAACAAAATGCATCGGCTGCAAGGAATGTGTAGCGGCATGTCCTTTTGAAATTCCCAAATATGATTCCAAAACATCTAAAGTTTACAAATGCGACATGTGCGAAAGCAGAATAACCAATAATATGGAGCCTGCCTGTGTCAAGTCCTGTCCCACCGGCGCGTTAAAGTGGGGCGAAAAGGATAAAATGCTCGCGCTGGCGCAAAAACGTGTGGAAGAAATTGGCGGTAATGCTGCTGTTTACGGGGATCAATTTGTCAACGGAACGCATTTTATGTACGTGCTTAAAGAAGGAAAGGATGTTTACGCAGATATTCACGAAAACCCCAAAGTTCCGCTTTCCGTGTTTATTTGGAAAGACCTGCTCAAGCCCTTAAGCCTTTTGGGCGCGGGGGGAGTGATTGGCGGCTCACTGTTGCATTATATTCTGCACGGGCCGAAGCGACCCGACCCGGAGCCCGGCGATGATGTTAAGACGGAAGGGAGGGAATAAAACAATGAAACCGAAAAACGGAATGATAAAAGCGACAAGCGGATATGAAAGATTCGTCCACTGGATGCTGGCCATTTCCTGCCTGCTTTTGTGCTACACGGGACTGGGAATGATGTTTGAATCCCTCAACTTTCTGGGCGTGATTATGGGCGGGTTGAAAGGATTAAAGATTGTCCACAATTTCACCGCGATCATTTTCACTGTCGCGCTCATTTTGGCCATCAAAATGTGGTGGAAAGAAGCGGGGATTTTTGTCTTTCCCGAAGATTGGGAATGGATAAAGGCGGCCGGCGGTTATCTGTGGCATGTTGACCATGTGGCGGAAGTGGGCAAATACAATCCCGGTCAGAAGGCGTTTTTTCTGACGGTGGCTCTTTTCGGTGCGCTGATGGTGGTCACCGGTTTTTTCATGTGGTTACAGCCAGGCTTTGTGCCGATGGAAGTGCTGCGCTGGATGTATCCGCTGCATGTATTGGGATTTGTCGTTATCTTTGCCTTCTTCTTCATTCACTTGTATCTGGGAACCATCGGTTCACCGGGTTCGTTACCGGCGATGACCGGCGGGTGGGTGACCAGAGCGTGGCTCAAAAAGCAGCATCCCAAGTGGCTCAAGGAAATGGAGCACGAGGGAAAGCTGATTGTTTACAAAGACGAAAACTCGAAAAAAGTGTAACGGACTGAAAAATTTAATGATTGACAGAAAAGGGCGTCTCCTCCCGAGACGCCCCTTTCTCATGAAAATAAAATATTCACTGCCTGATCTTTTCCTTCCCGTACCGGCGAAAATTAAAGTCCTTATACCTTTCGCGAGCGCAGCGAATCAATCTCCACGCTGCTTTCCAAGTGAAAGTTTCGCCTAATTATCAGCGGAAATCAAAATGATTTGTTAAATTATTTCACAATTTTAAAAATATCTTTTGCCTTTGGATCGGCGGCGGAGCGCAGAAGTTCAAACAAAATCATCTCTGCGCTGGCTATCTGCGCACCGGCTCTTTTCATGGCGTTGATACCTATCTGGCGGTTTTCCGGCGTGCGCGAGGAAACGGCATCGGCAACCAAATACACACTGTAGCCGTTGGCGAGCAAATCCAGCGCCGTCTGATAAACGCAAACATGGCTTTCAATTCCGGTTAAAACCACATACCGGCGGCTAAGTGACTCAAGTTGTTCACAAAACTGCGTATTGAGCCAACAACTAAAACTTTCTTTAGCAATCGGAGTAATATCTTCAATCTCAACAGCAACGGGAGGTATGGTCTTACCCAGCTTCTGCGGCGTTTGTTCCGTAACGATAATCGGCAGGCCCAGCGTTTTGAATCCTTTAATCATCTTGATGGTGTTGGCAAAAATATTTTCTTTATCGAACATGGCCTGAGCAAGATTACCCTGAATATCAATAATAACCAGAACTGCAGCAGTGCGGCTGAGCATAACAATACCTTTTTATTTTTGTCCAAAATTATTATTTTGCCGCAAAAAAATCTTCGAGCATCTTGTTGACTTTTTCGGCTTCTTCATGCTGTATCCAGTGCGTTGCTTCAGCAAATTTCGTCAGTTTACCCTGTTTGCAGTAAACCATGCTTTCATCGGCCATTTCATGAAGCAACGCGATGTCTTTCATGCCCCACAAAAAAATCATGGGCATTTTTATGTCATAGCTCATTGGTGGTTCCGATGGCACCTGAATCAACGCACGGTACCAGTTGACCATCGCCGAAAACGCACGCGGTTGCGCAAAAGCTTTCCTGTACTCTTCAAGTTCCTGTTCGGTAAAAGCCCCTTTGTTGCTGGACTTAGCCAATATTTGCACAGGCCATTCATAATTACCAGCAGAAGCGAATTTTTCCACAACCCCAGGCAACTGAAAATAAAAGATATACCAGCTTCTCTGCATTTGCCGAGGATTGCCAAAAAGATTTTTAGCCATCACTTTGGGATGCGGAACATTCATAATTACAAGCTTTTTTATGCGTTCGGGATACTTGAGCGCTACCCACCAGGAAACAGAAGCGCCCCAGTCATGACCGACGAGAAAAATCTTATCGCGCCCGTAAGCATCAATGAGACCGATAATGTCTTTAGCTAATTCATCTATCTTATAAGCGGCAATGCCCTCGGGTTTATCGCTTAAATTATAGCCGCGCTGATCGGGTGTAACAACAAGATAACCTTTATCGACAAAGTAACCTATTTGTTTACGCCAAGCATACCAAAATTCCGGGAAACCGTGCAAAAACATAACCAGAGGACCGTCTTTAGGACCTGACTCCATGACATGCAAGCTTATGCCATTAGTTTCAATGAATCGTTCTCGTAAATCACTCATGTAATCCCCCCCTTAATTTATATTGACCATGCGGCTTTTGCGCCATCCGTGGTCGCTTCGATAATTCTACGCGGAGCCACTGCATCACCAACAATAAAATGACGGATATTCTTTTTGACCAGCATGTCTTTGAGCTCGTTTCTGGGCGTAACACCGATGGCCACAACCACCTGATTGACCGGAGAGAGTTTCTGCTCCTCGCCTTTTTTGTTGATGATTACGGCATTCTCTTCAATTTTCTTTACCGTGGTGCCCAGCATCAGCTTGATGCCTGCCGCCTGAAGCCGGCGGTACAACATCTGGCCGTGCGCGGCCTGCGGCAGAACCGGCGGTTTGGTAAGCATCTCAACAATCGTTATATACTTAACGCCTTTGTCGCGCAGATAATCGGCGGTCTCCATGCCCACTAATCCTCCACCGATTACCACAACATGGTCGCGGCCTTTTACTTCGCCATTAAGAATCTGCCAGGCGTCACAGACGACGGAGCTTCCGATTCCTTCCGCCGGACGGGCGGTTTTATCCGCGCCGATGGCCAGAATTACCGCTTCGGGTTTTCCTTTTTCTAGCATTTCTTCCGTAACGTTCGTGTTGAGTTTTATTTCCACGCCTTGACGTTTGCATTTATCTGTCAGTGTTTTTATGTACTTGGCGTAAATTTCCTTATGTGGAGCCTTGGCCGCGTAAAGAACATTGCCACCGGTATGCTTGTCCCGCTCAAATAAAGTGACTTTGTGGCCTAATCTTGCCGCTTCGGATGCCGCAGTGAGACCCGCAGGACCCGCGCCAATTACCCAAACCTTGCGGCTGGTTTTGGCGGGGCCTTCCGGATAAATCAGTTCTTGCCCAGTTTGTGGATTGATCGCGCAGCGTATCGACTTCAGATCTATAGTAAGCCCCTCAATACATCCCTGATTACAGGCCAAGCACTCAAACGTACATTCGGGATGACCTTCAATGGCGTTTTTCAGAAAATCGGGATCGGCCAAATGCTGACGTCCTACCGCAATCATATCCGCATCGCCGCGGGCAATAACCTCATCCATGAAAAAAGGATCAGTATAGCGTCCTACAGAAATAACCGGTACTGTGCTTACATCCTTTATCTTTCTTGCCAAGTGTGACTTAAATCCGGGAGCATATTCAATAGGTGCGCTGGCGTTAGGCGTGTCGTTATTCACCTCGGGATTACCATGCGTACCGAAAGAAACATTAATAACATCTGCACCGGCAGCAATAAGATCCGGAACAATTTTTTGCATATCCGAAATAGTATAACCGTTCTTTACGCACTCTTCTCCGGAAATACGGATAGATACGGGAAAATCATTTCCTACGCTTTTGCGCACCGCTCTGAGACATTCCACCATGAAGCGTGCACGACCTCGAAAATCGCCACCGTATTTATCGGTTCGTTGATTGGAATGAGCGGAAAGAAACTGCATCAGAAGATAGCCATGCGCACCGTGCAGTTCCACAGCATCGAATCCGGCTATTTGAGCACGAAGCGCTGTTTTACCGAAAGCCTCAATTATTTCTTCTATCTCCTCCAAAGTCATTTCCCGCGGCGCTCCCAAAAAACCGTAGAGAAAACTGGGAATCGCCGAAGGCGCTATCGCCTGTTTATTCTTAAGTTTGATATAACTTTCCCGTCCACAATGATGAAGCTGCATAGCAATCTTACCTCCCTGATCATGGACAGTTTCAGCTAGCTTACTCAACCCGGGTATGAATTTGTCATCCCAACCTCCCAGAGCGCTTGGACTAACATGCCCCGAGGGATGAACCGCGACAATTTCGGTAATAATCAGTCCCGCGCCGCCGTGCGCCCGTCTTTTGATATATGCGATGTTGGCATCACTGACCATGGCATCAGGGCCAGCCAGCGAAGTTCCCATTGGTGGCATGACCACACGATTCTTAAGTTCCATTGATTTTATTCGGATTGGTTTCAATAGATTATTCAATGTTTTCATAGCTCTTATTCCCCCCCCAGTCAAAAAAGAAATTAAAACTTCTACAAACCTTAGCGGCAGATAAAAGTACCGGCAGGATATTATTCTGCTGTTTTTTTTCGATTCTCCCAAACTTGCTAAGCATGATGAGCAAGCAACAGACCACCATCAATAATAATTTCAGCGCCTGTCGTGTAATTGGAGGCATCTGACGCCAGATATACTGCTGCGCCGGCGATTTCATCAGGCACCCCTATACGTCCTGCCGGCAGTGATTTTTCCATGGTTTCTTTAGCTTTCTTTGCCTCTTCTGGAGATAAATGGGACCAGTGTGAATTCATCATTTTGGTGCTAATAGGTCCCGGAGCGATAGCATTGACCTGAATATTGTCACCTGCTAATTCCATGGCAAATGCCTTGGTAATCATATGCACACCTGCCTTAGAAATGGAATAGATACTGACACCAGGCTCCGGTTTGTGACCATCAATAGATGCGACATTGATTATTTTCCCGCCACCTTGCTTTTTCATGATTTTAGCCACAGCCTGGCTGACAAAATAAACTCCTTTCAGATTCAGGTTCATGATTGTGTCCCAAAGACGCTCGTCCGAATCCAAAACGGAAGCCATCGCAGGGCTGGCACCGGCATTATTTACCAAAATGTCTATCCTTTTGTATTTTTCTAAAACAGCATTGATCATTTTCTGGATTTCTTCATATTTTCCCAGATGAGACTGCAAAGGCAACGCCTCACCGCCGGCGGCTTTGATTTCTTGGGCCGTCGCTTCGAGATCATTGATTTTACGGCTGGTGATAACAACTTTAGCCCCGGCTTTGGCTAAACCAAAGGCAATGGCCTGGCCAATGCCACGTCCACCACCGGTAACAATAGCAATCTTATCCTTCAATGAAAATTGATTTAAATCAAACATGGTTTAATTCTCCTTAACTTATTGTATATTTTGTTTCCCGCGGTTTTAAAACCAAGCAGATACGGCGGCGGGATGTTTCTCGCTTTATGAAAAATCCGGACCACTAGCAAATTTTTTATTTGTCTTTTTTGGGTCTCTTGATAAAATTACTTTTAGCCAAAGCTTCCCTGTCGCCGCCACTCATACCAGCAATGTATTTTACCAGTTTTTTACGGGCTTCAATATCATACTGCGTAGTGATGGCAATCTGCTCCATAATCGGTGAGCCACCGCCATGGTAAGCGCCGATATTGCGGATACCGCCGGTGGCCGAACACAACGCGTCGCCTAGAAAGCGCCAAAATTGCGCCTGGTCTTCAACGGAAATGTTCGGACTGCGCTTGGTATATTTAAGCAAAGCATCTTTCGTTTCCGGATTAACAAAATCCTTTTCATGCGGGAAAGTCGCCACAATGCCGCCAGCCAGATCGCAAAGGATTTCCGATTCACGCCAGACGGCTTCGCCAGAAAGACAGCGACCGACATTACAATAAATCGAATGCGGAATATAAGAACCGGGACCATAGGGAACAAACCCTTTGCCGGGCATGAATACCTGCGGTCCACCCAGATCAGACGCGGTGTAACCCGCTGCATATCCCAATTCTGTTACCATGATAATTTCCGCAAGCTTTTTGCGCACATGTTCAGCTTTCTGTATGTTGTTACATTCCGCCGCTAGAGCCGCTGATCCCAGAATGACATCGCCAATGGCGGGCTTGCATCCAGAGTATGAATGGCGATGAAATAAAGCGAATAAAAGCGCGTTAACACCGCCGTGCTGATATTCACCCGCGAGAAATACGCGCTCCCACGGCACAAAACAGTTTTCAAAAATCATATAGGAATCGGTTGAGCCAGGCATAAATCCGCGTGGAAAATACTCTCTTTCGCGCAGATTATGAATAGTGACGACTTGTTTTAATCCATCCCAGTCGCCGGGAACAGCAAAAGCTACCGCATAATCCTTGTCTTGAGGCCTTAAAGCGCGGGTAGGCAAAACGAGTACTTCATCCGCCACGGAGGCTTCCGAAATATGAACTTTACATCCCTCCACAACAATACCGTCTTTAAGTCTCTCTTTAATGTGCACATAGACATCGGTATTAGGCTGATCCGCTGGCCTGAGCATCCTATCGCCTTTTACGTCCGTCTGCGCGCAGCAACCGATCAGGTCTTCCTTCTGAAAACGGATCAGCCACTTTTTGAAGTTTTCATGGTACTGAGTGGCGCCGTTATTGGCTTTATCTGCTTCATAAGAAACGTTATAAATGGCATTTACAGCATCTGTCCCCATGCAGCGCTGGATACAGCCGCCTACCTTCTGACACAGCATCCTAGTCATGTCCTGCTTTTTATGCAGGTCATCGGAATTTTGATGAATGTGATTAAAACGATTGATGCGCTCACCGGTGAGATGAGAAATAGCCGTCATCAATTCCCGATTTTCCGGTCTGGCCGCCTCATCATAAGTTGTACCAATGGTATTGAGGCAGCGCATCTGCAGTTCATCGGTACGATCGATAAGCTGGCCGTCGAAGTAGATATTGCGCTTCATTTTGGACAATCCATTTATATAATCTTGTTTTGTCCTCATAATGCACCTCCACCACCTATAATAAATTATAAGGGAGGCTTTAAAAAGCCTCCCTTAATATAATATTTATTTGGTTTTTTGCTTAGCGGCTTTCGGAGCCAGAGCTTCTCTGTCGCCACCGCTCATACCGGCGATGTATTTCACTAATTTTTTACGGGATTCAATATCGTACTGAGTAGTAATGGCAATCTGTTCCATAATCGGCGAGCCGCCGCCATGATAGTTAGCAACGTTCATAAGGCCACCAGTAGACGAACATAAGGTGTCGCCTAAAAAACGCCAGAATTGCGCCTGGTCTTCCGCAGGCATATTGGGGTTGCGCTTGGTGTATTTAAACAGAAGATCTCCTACATCCTTATTGGCAAAATCCTTTTCATGCGGGAAGGTAGCCGTAACGCCGCCGGAGATATCACACAAAATCTCCTGTTCACGATAAACCGCTTCGCCGGTTAAACAACGACCAACGTTACAGTAAATGGAATTTGGAATATACGAACCGGGACCGTAGGGAACAAAACCAACGCCAGGAATGTAAACTTCCGGTTTGCCCAAATCCGATGCCGTGTAACCTGCCGCATAACCAAGCTCCGTGGTCATGATGATTTCTGCCAACTTTTCGCGAACGTGAGATTCTTTGTGAATATTATTCACTTCCGCGGCCAAAGCGGCACTGCCTAAAAGGATGTCACCAATGGCCGGTTTGCAGCCGGAATAAGAATGACGATGGAACAGGGCAAATAACAATGCCAAGACCCCGCCGTGCTGATGTTCACCAGCCAGGAAAACTCTTTCCCACGGCACAAAGCAATTGTCGAAAATGACATAGGAATCGGTAGCACCGGGCATAAAACCGCGCTTGTAAATCTCGCGCGGGCGAAGATTATGAATCGTTACCACCTGTTTCATTCCATCCCAGTCCCCCGGAACAGCAAATGCTACCGCGTAATCTTTATCTTTTTCGCGCAGCGCACGGGTGGGAATTACCAGCACTTCATCAGCAACAGAAGCCTCAGAAATATGCACTTTGCAGCCTTCCACAACGATTCCATCTTTTAATCTTTCCTTAATGCGCACATAAGCGCCGGGATTGGGCTGATCCGCTGGTCTGAGCATGCGGTCGCCTTTAACGTCTGTCTGCGCACAACAGCCAACGAGGTCTTCTTTTTGAAAACGGGTCAGCCACTTTTTGAAATTTTCATGATACTGCGTGGCGCCCTTGTTGGACTTATCCGCTTCATAAGAAACATTGTAAACGGAGTTGGTGCCGTCAATGCCCATACAACGCTGAATACAACCGCCTACCTTCTGGCACAGCATTCTGGTCATATCCTGCTTGTTGTGAAGGTCGGTCGTATTCTGGTGAATATGGTTAAAACGATTGATTCTTTCGCCGGTAAGATGGGAAATAGCCGTCATCAATTCCTGGTTTTCTGGCTTTTCCGCTTCATCATAGGTTGTACCAATCGTGTCGATACAATCCATATGCAACTCATCCGTCCTGTCAATTAGCTGCCCGTCAAAGTAAACATTCCGCTTCATTTTGGACAGTCTTTTAATGTAGTCCTTTTTTGTTTTCATTACAACGATACTCCTTTCTCTTAATAACTTTTTAGTGTGTTTTTTTTATTTGGGGAAATTTCTCTGTTTCCTTTATTTTTTTATTTTGTTTGTTACCTTTTTCTGTAATGAACTGAGCTAAGTCACGCGCGTCTTCCCTTTTCAAATAAAGAGTAAAGTGCGGTTCTTCTTTTCTCGCCCTAATACCGTCTAAAACAATTTCAATAAACGGATCGAGCATGTTCATTATGCTTTTTTCTTTTTTCGGCCTCCCCTGCATGTGCCAGTGAATAAATAAATGTTCCATCGTGCCCATAAGCATGGAACGAATCAAATAAGCGTCTGTATCTTTCCTAAAGGTTCCATCGGCAATGCCCTCACGAATACACTCAAGCAGCCGGTGAGCGGAACGTCGAATCGCTGCGTGCGCTGGTGTCTGACGAAACCTTTTGTTCGACATAAGTTGCAGCAAAACCAGCGCGGAATAATGCGGATTAGACTGGTAAAGATTGAAATAGGAAAGAAGCATTGCCCGCATCCTCCCTTCCACATCTTTAATGTAGGGAAGAATCTTTGATGATTCGTCGTATGTCTGATTGGATATTTTTTCCGGAATGGCAAAAAGCAAATCTTCTTTGGTACCAAAATATTCGTAAATCGTTGCTTCGGAAACTCCGGCTTCCTTGCTGATTTCCGTTATTGTGGCATTCTGAAAACCTTTTTCCGCAAAAATACGTAAAGCCGCATCCATAATGCGGTCTTTTCTGGTTTTTGCCCGGCTGGAATCAGTCATCTAAAGGACACCTTTACTTTACTTTACTTTACTTTATAGTAAAGTATGCCATTATAGTGACACTGTCAAGTTTTATTTTATTTCATAGTGAGACTATGATATTTATCGAATAATCATAGTTAAATAACAATAAAAAACAATAATATTGATAGTTTGCTATTTCTTTTTCATTGTTTTGAGCTTTTCCTGCAGGGCGTCAATCCGCTGGTGGTTATCCTCGGAGCCGATATAACTTCTGAAGAGCCATTCCTGCAGACGCATCGCACCATCGAGGTCTTCATTGAGAATTTTATTGGCTAATTGCTTGGTTTCTTTGAGACATCCTCTGTCGAAGGTGGCCATCTCGCGGGCAATCGCCGTTACCGACTCCAGTAATTTCCCCTCCGGAAAAACACGGCTTACATAGCCCATCTTCTCCGCTTCATACGCATCGTAGATTCTTCCAGTCATGGCCACTTCTTTAGCGCGCCCCAAACCGATAATACGCCACAATGGATCCATAATCGGGGTGAGAGATAAAACAATCTCGCGCTGGCCGAATTTCGCGCGCTCGGAGGCATAGCGGATGTCACACATCATGGTAAGGTCAAAACCACCGGCGATGGCCGGACCTCCCACGGCGCAGATAACGGGCTGTGGGCAAAATAAAATAGCGCGGTAAGCGCGGTGGAAAAGAGCCGTGTATGCTTCGTTGGATACTTTTTCCAGCTTCCTTATTTCATTGAGATCAAATCCCGCGGAAAAATATTTTTCGCCACCGGTAAATAAAATAACATGCACGTCTTTCCTTGCGCCCAGCTCGGTAAATAATTTTTCGACTTCTTCCAGCACATCCGGCGCCAAAGCGTTTCCTTTGTCCGGCCGGTTGATGGTAACCGTGGCGACTTTTTCCTGCACATCAAGCAATAAATATTTCAAAGTTATTTCTCCTTTATTTTAATTATTCGTATCTTACGAGAAACTATTTATTTTTTCTACGACAGTCTGCGCTATTTCGTTTTCGGGGACAGTCAGCATATCAACATTATTCCCGGCAACAATAATCCAGCGACGTGCCAGATTTCGTATCTCGGATTTATCAATGCAGGTGGAAACACACCCACACATCATAATTCCCGTTTCCCAAGGTGCAGTATTCGTATCGCTGGCCAGCGTGCCCCCCCCGGGAAGCATTTTTTGTATTTCGCTGACAATGCGAACCCTGTCGATGGTCGGATTGCAGCCGCCGCAATATCTCACCCCGATTAATTTTGTTTTCATGTATGGCCAGCGGTCAGTAAACTTAATCCTTAATTCCGGCGATTTCTTTGGCCAGTTTCTTCTTCTGTTCCAGATTCCCCTGACGCGAGATCATGATACGCTGTGCCTGAGGCGAACCCGCGCCGTGCATTGATTCCGTACGGTAACCAACTGCGGCCGTACCCAGCGTAATGTTTTCCACCAGACGCATAATCCGGCAACGGTTCTCCGTCGGCACGCCATTAACGCCTTTAAAATACTTATCAACAATTTTGCCTATTTCCGGATGGCGCAAATCTTTTTCCGAAGGCATGGTCACCATCAATCCGCCGGCAATATCTTCCGCCAGACGCGCTATTTCATACGGGAAACGCGTAACGTTTTGCTTGCAGACATTGGCCAAAAGCAGGTCAATAAGATAAGTTCCCGAAACGGTTTTATGCCCCTGCGCGGAGCAGGCGATACCGCAGGAAAATAAAGTTTCGTTCAGATGAATCATTTCAATTAATTTGTCCTTGATGTGCGAGGCTTTGGAAGCACCATTGTAATCCGCCGCCAGCGCCGCCGCGCCGATGAGAACATCNNAGCCGCCGTAGCTCTGGCGATGATAACCGGCAAAACGCTCCACGAGCATTCCGCTGAATTCATACTCGCCGCACATAAACACGTTTTCCCAGGGAACAAAAACATTGTCGAAAACCATCAAAGCTTCATGCCCGCCAAAACGGCAGTTGCCCACGTCTATTTCGCCGCCTTCGAGCTTACGCGTGTCACAGGATTGCCGCCCGTAAATATACGTGATCCCATCAGCATCCGCGGGACAAGCGAAAGAAAGAGCGTAATTGGCATCTTCCTTGCCCATTGATACAGTAGGCATCACCAGAACCCAGTGAGAATTTATCGCGCCGGTCTGATGCGCTTTGGCACCGCGCACAACAATACCGTCTTTTCTTTTTTCCACCACATGAGTGTACAAATCAGGATCAGCCTGCTTGCTGGGCGAAACACCACGGTCACCTTTGGGATCAGTCATCGCCCCGTCCACGGTAAAATCGTTATCCTGCACCATTTTCATGAATTTCGTAAAACGTTTGTGGTATTCGGTGCCAAGTTTTTGATCCATCTCATACGTCACGCTGTCCACCGCGTTCATCGCGTCCATGCCCACGCAACGCTGAAAACATGCCGCTGTTTTTTGTCCCAACAAACGCTGCATTTTCACTTTTTTAACCAGATCCTCGGTGTTTTGATGCAGATGGCAAAAGCGATTGACTTTTTTGCCGCCCAAATGTGATTTTGCCGTCATTAAGTCTTCATGCGCTGGATCGTGCGCCAGTTCATAGGTCATTTTTACGGAATTCATCGACGGCCTGATAATGGGGTGATCCACGGGATTATCCACCTTCTCCCCCATCAAATAGACCTTAAATTTCATCTTTCGCAAACTATCTTCATATTCTTTACCAGTTTTTAAGGCCATAAATTTGTCGCCTCCTCAAATATCTATAATATCACTTCTTTAAAACAATCTGTTTTATTTCATTAATTTTACGAACAAATACCAACTGAATATCACCAAAATATTATTTATAGTCTAGGCATGAAAAGAAAAATTGTCAAATTGTTCAAAGACAAATTCTGAAATAAACTTCCCCCTTTAAATGTTCATTTGCGACAGTTACTCGCCGTGCTACCTTAAAGGGCCTTCAGACTATAACCGGATTAATAAAAACCGTAAGAATTTTCGTTCTTTGCTTATTGTTTATAACGTTCGAGTGTCGTTAATAAAATCAGCCAACTGTTTTTCGCTTAGCCCCACACCCGGCTCTCCATCCAATCGTTTAATAATTCTCCCTTTTGCAAAAAAGAGAACCGTGGGAAAAATATCCACGGAAAATTCATCACCTACATTTTCCCGGTCATCCTGAAGACGAACAAAATCCAAGTTTCCCTGCCGTGCATATCGTTCGAAAACAGGCAAAAATTTTCGGCAAAACGGACACCAAGATACGTAAAAAAGAGCAACAACTCTATCTTTCGTTTTTAACAAATCATGAAAACTCTGTTTATTGTCAACAAAAAAATATTTTTCTCTTTTATCCATGTGTTACTCTTTCAACAATACATCATTTAGCCGCTTCGCTGATTTTCTCTATTGTCGGTCTTTACTTTTTTAATGGAGCGCCGGTCATAAAACGTGCCTGAAGCCTGCGCATACCAAGAAGCCAGCGGTCATAATCTGTTACTTTTCTTTGCATATATATTTTTACTTCAGGATGTGGCAAAATTAAAAATTCTTCTCGTTTTAAACCATTTATCACCTCATCCGCCAATTGCTCTGGTTCCATCAGTCCATCAACCGCCGCCACACCTCCGCCTTGCTTGGTCATTTCTGAACGTACAGCCTGAGGGCATAAAAGAAATACTTTGATTCCCTGATCTCCATAAGTGATCGAAATATTTTCGGCCAAGCCTACCGCAGCGTGTTTAGTGACAGAATAAGGTAGTGACCCGATTTGGCTTAGCAAACCAGCCGCCGAAGCCGTAACGAGCAATGCTCCTCCTCCTCGCTTAATCATTCCGGGAATAACCGCACGCGCCACAAAGACATGCGCCAAAACATTAATTTCCCATATGCGCTGCCAATCTTCATTCTTAACTCCCAGATCCCCTATAAAAATAATCCCGGCGTTTGAACAAAAAAGATCGATAAGCCCAAATTTATCTTCGGTAAAATTTACCAACCGCATAATATCTTCTTCATTTCTTACATCGCATGGCATTGCCAACCCATTTATTTCGGTGGCAACAATCCTTGCCCTGGCTTCATTAACATCAGCAACAATCACCTTTTTTGCTCCTTCGCGGGAAAAACGACGGCACAAACCCTCTCCTATGCCGCTTGCACCACCTGTCACTACAACAACTTTATCTTTTACTTCCATTACATTACTCCTCTGAAATTTTTATCGGTCCCATTGAACCGTTCATTATAAAGCATGCCGCAAAACAACCACTTCCGGATTTGCAGGAAGCGTCTTTTTGCTGATTTCTATCTCCGCTTTATCCATAATGCGAACATTTGCCTGTTTTTTGGTGAACTCCTCTACCGGTGCAATAGGGAACCCGCATTTATCAGTTTTATAATGCATTGGTATTATCACTCGCGGTGCGAGCTCCGTTACCATTCCGGAAGCTTCTGTGGCGTCGATTGTGAAAAATCCCCCTACCGGCAGCAAAACAATATCCACTTTCCCTATTGTTTTGAGCAACTCACCATCAAGGGCATGGCCGATATCGCCCATATGCACCAGAATCAAATCATCAGCCGTGATAACAAATATCAGATTGCGGCCTCTTTCTCGCCCTGATGATTTATCATGAAAAGTCTCCAATGCCTCTACTTTTATTCCCAGCGTATCATCTTCACCGGCTTTATCTATTAGTATGTATTTGCCCTTGATATTTTTAACATAATTATGATCCGCATGATCATGACTAATCAAAACAATATCCGCTTCTTCATCGATTTTACCGTAAGAAAGTGCGCCATTGAATGCGCCTGATTCGTAAGGATCTATAATGATTCTGATTTCCTTACCCGTGGTAATTCTAAATGCTGCATGTCCATACCATTTTATTTTCATGGCTAACACCTCCCACTATTAAAGAATTACTTTTTGTTTGGAGGTTTTTCAGTTACTTCCCCATCACAAAAAACAAAAAATAATTTTTTACTTTAGTGTTTTCCCTGTACTACTTATTCCATGTAGTACAGGGAAACGAAACAAAAATTATTTTTTAATATTTAGCATCAGTCCGAAAACGCGAATTTTCCCAGAATGGTTTTATTTCCTTATACCTGGGCTCTGCTTTCAACGCTTTTTCTATGTCCGCGTTGCTAAGTTCCTTATTCGACATTTCTATTTTGATGTTTTCGAAATCCGCGTCCAGAATAATTATCTTGGGGGCACTTTTAGCGTTTAACCACGGTTGCCAAATTGGCAATCCCGAACCTTCACGGTTTGGGTTTCCTGTGCGGGCAAAACTCGCCCAGTAATCCATAATTGCTTCGGACAGGGCAATTCTGCCTAGACGGTTCTTCTGGTTAAAGAAATAACCCCCCATAGCTGTTCTTTCCGTACCAAAAACAAAATCGATTTCCGCGGCGTGACAGCAGCCAAGCAAGATATTAAAGGGAGGGGAAATTACACCCTTTCCAGCATCTCCTGCTCCCCATAAAAATTGATAAGCGTAAACATCTGGCTGCTGTGCATTTGATCTCAAAATTCTGGCTATATTATCCACCCCCATTACTTTCCAACCGTCACTTTGATATTTGGCAGCCAGATTATAGAGTTCTGCTTTGGCCGGATCTCGGAAAAGCGAGCCGTCTCTTGTCCAGGAAGCGAATGTTTTGTCCAATCGTAAAAATAATTTCGCCTCTTCTTTGTTTGTTCCCAGAATAACAGGTACTTTATTATATTTACCCTCCTCAAACGCTCCGTAAATATCCAGCGGTAAAACCGTGCCATCGAGAAAATTATTGGGAACACTGATCATCCCCACCGCCGGACCTTCCGGGTATACTTCCAAAAATTCTTCAGGTTTCTTTGACCTTAAATAAGTTTCAATTTCCACTAAAGACATTTGCTTAATTATTACACCAGCAGCTTTTTCATCAGGAGCTTTCCCCTTTTTAACCAATAGTCTTGCCAAAATTTCTTCGACATGTCGGGCGCCTTTTTCTGGGGTGCTTACCCGAACCCCGCCGCTTTGCGAAATGGCGCGATGGAAAAGACCCTCCGCCAGAGGCGAAGCCATTAAAGAAATGATATTAAAGGCACCTGCCGACTCTCCCGCAATCGTAACATTTCCCGGATCGCCGCCAAAAAAATGAATGTTTTCCTGAACCCATCTGAGTGCCTGTATCAAATCGAGAAGGGCAAAATTGCCCGAATCGGTTTTTTTATCCTCCAGCTTGCCGCTTCTAAGTGCGGGATGGCTGAAAAAACCAAGAGGACCCAACCGATAGTTTGTGGTTACGACAACCATCTTCTTTTTACCGGCAATGATAGAACCGTCAGTTTGGGAAAGCGGCGGCCACTGGATACTATTACCGCCGCCGTGTATCCAGAAAAAAACGGGCAGATTATTTTCTTCAGTATTAGGACGCCATACGTTCAGATATAAACAATCTTCATCGCCCTGAATGACCCACGGCGTAGAAGGGTTTCTATCGTGGTCAACGTATTGCGGGCATACTGCACAAAATTTAACCGTTTTTAATGGTATGGCACGTTTTTCCAGGGGCTGTGGTTCTTTCCAACGCAATTCGCCTACAGGCGGTTTAGCATAGGGGATACCCTTCCAAGACTGTGTATTATTGGCGGCGTTTATTTCCCCGACAACAACTCCTTGCGCAGTCTGACGCTCAATTAATATCGGTTCCGGAGCTTTTGCCACGCTGAGAGGAGGAACAGCAACAGGTTTTGCTGTGCAACCAACCAGCAAAATAATTAATCCTGCCAAAAAAAATGAAGCAATTTTACTTCTGCAATAAATACAAAATGTTTTTGCTTTTGTCATAATGGCCTCCTTATTAATTTTTATGGTTGAACAATTGGCTCCAAGAAAATACCTTAGGTGATATTTGCCAGTAATTTACATCAAGGCAACTCAGTTTTCAAATAAAAATAAAATATGTCCAGATTCGCGTTTCCTGAGCCTCTCAGACCATAAATTTGCATTATTAAGTTTTAAATGTTATTTAATATATTAAGTAGTTCAAGAAAGGATATATTTTTATGATTGAAGAAATAAGAGATCATCTCTTCCGCATCCGGGTGCCCCTGCCCAACAGCCCGCTCAAAGAACTCAACTCCTTTGTCATCAAAACAGACAACCGCAATCTGATCATCGATACCGGCTTTAACTGTGAAGTCTGCTGGGAAGCGATGCAAAAAGGCCTGGCCGAGCTTGAAATTAATCTTTCCCAAACGGATTTCATGATTACGCATATGCATGCGGATCATTCCGGGTTGGTCGCGCGCTTGGCTGCAAAAAATAGTATAATTTACTTCAGCAGGACAGACGCGAAGGTTTTCGACAAAGACAATAAATGGAAGGATATGATTAATTACGCGCAAATCAATGGCTTCCCCGCTGATAAACTGATGCAAGCGCTTTACAATCACCCCGGCCATAAATACACTCCCAAAACCATGCCGAAATTTAATTTAATCGACGACAATGATATAATTGAAATAGGAGATTATCGCCTTAAGTGCATTGCCACCCCCGGACATACGGAAGGACATATTTGTCTTTACGATGAAAATAAAAGAATATTGTTTTCCGGCGACCATATTTTGTATGACATCACTCCTCATATCGAATCGTGGGCGTATCAGATAAACGCGCTCAAAAACTATATGAACAGTCTGGACAAAGTTTATCATCTTCCGCTAGATATTGTGCTACCCGGGCACCGCACACTTTTCACCGACCTGAAAGCCAGAATAGATGAATTGAAAAAGCACCACTTAGTCCGCGCCGACGAGGTAATGAATGTCTTAGGCAAAAAAGAAAAAAACGCCTACGACATCGCTTCCGGCATGACCTGGGACATTGATTGTGAAAAGTGGGAGGATTTCCCCGTCGCCCAAAAGTGGTTTGCCACCGGCGAAGCGATAGCCCACCTGCACTACCTGGAAAGTGAAGGTTCTATTAAAAGGAACATCTACCAAAATATAGTGACTTTTTCTGCTCGCCGCTAACAGCCACCGCGGAAAAATACAGTCCGTTTAAACATAAGAATGCCTTAAAAAGGCAAATAAGCTTGCTCTTTTATTCATACCATACGTATGGATAAAACAACAATGTTTTAAAATACTTACTATCTAAACCATCCCGGAATTATTATTATTGTGAGTCATAAAATTGTGTGGTAATGTACTATATATTTACATCCTTTTTAAAAGCCAAACAAAAAATAATCAAGGAGGGGTATATGAAAAAAAATATTCTACTGGCTGTATTTTTTGTTACCTTTTTTTTAATTGCCGGGATGTCAGCCGTTACGGCAGATGAACCAGTGAATATGACTGGTACTTGGGATCTATCGGTAGAAACACCTTCAGGACAAACAGGCAACCCTGTTTTTATTTTGAAGCAAGACGGCGTTAATCTCACCGGTACGTATAAAGGTTTTTTCGGAGATGCACCGGTAACAGGATTTATCAAAGGGCAGGATCTGGAAATGAAATATACACTGAGCGGACAAACAACCGTTTATAAAGGAAAATCAGACGGCAAAAGAATGTCCGGTAAAATTGATTTCGCGGGCCAGGGAGAAGGAACATTTACCGGGATAAAACAGAAAAAATAAAAATTCCAGATCCAAAAGCAGTAAAATTTCTTAAATCAGGGACTCGTTACCTGAATAAGGTTTCCGAGTCCCTGAACAAGTCAAAAAATCTAACCTTTTGCTTCAGGGAAACAATTCTTGACTGAGTTTTTTATATACTTTGTCAATTGTCCGTATAATTGCCTCAACTAGTTTATAATAATTTATTTTTAAAAATAAATCATTTACTTGGTTCTTTGAACAAAATCAGCTAAATGACGTTCGGCCTCTTCTGCAATCAGAAGAATCGGGCGCTGACCGAAAGCTAAAGTGACGGCTTTTATTCCGACAACCAGTTACCTGCTCCTGGTTTATTAACTTGACACACGCTGGTCTTCTTTTTATAGTTAAAAACAAAACCTCTTATTCAAACGTTCACTTCACGAAAAAACTGATAAAAGTTTTTTAACCATTCAAATTAAGGATATACGGAAATCACGCAATGATATGAAAAACACAAACCGGCAGAAAAAAACTAAAGACAAAAAAAAAGAAAAAAGTGAAAGCATTTGGGCACGTGAAGTTTTTCAAAACGGCCGGCAAACTTTGCAGAGCATTGTCGGGAGTTCCCCCATTCCCACATTCATCATCGGTAAAGACCATCTGGTTATTTACTGGAACAAGGCGTTGGAAGAATTAAGCGGTATAAAGGCAAAAAATGTCGTGGGGACTGGTCAACAATGGCGCGCTTTCTATAAAACTGCGCGCCCCTGTATGGCAGACTTACTTGTTGACGAGCTTCAGAAGGAAATTCCGCGCTGGTATGCAGGAAAATACATTAAATCAAATTTAATTGAAGGCGCTTATGAAGCCACTGATTTTTTCCCGGAGCTTGGCAAAAGGGGGCGATGGCTGCGCTTTACCTCTGCCACCATACGCAACGCCAGCGGAAACGTTATCGGAGCTATTGAAACCCTGGAAGACATAACACAAGCAAAAAGAGCGGAGGAAGCCTTGCTCAAGGCCCATGAAGATTTGGAAACTAAAGTTAAAGAGCGGACACTTGATTTGGCCAAGACAAATAAAGCCCTCCAGGAAACCTCCGACCATCTCTCCCTTATCTTAGAGTCGTTGCCCATCGTTTCTTACACCTGCACGAACGGCAATAAGACTTCCAAAATCACTTTTGTCAGCAAAAGCGTGAAAGAAATAACCGGATATACACCGGCACAATTCATCTCCAATCCTCTTTTTTGGCAGGAGCACATTCATCCCGATGACCTCAAAAGAATATCCGCCGAAATAAGATCGGCGACACAGAAAGGAACTCATACCTTCGAGTATCGCTTTCTGGCTGCTGACGGTTCCTATCGCTGGTTTTCCGATCACCGTCGTCTTATACGCCCAGCCAAGCGAGGTCGAAGTTACATTATCGGAGCATGGCAGGACATAACCGAAGAAAAACGAATCCGCCAGGAAGGACAGCTTCGTGTCCAGCAAATGATGCAGTCGCACAAATTAAAAGCGCTCGGTGAAGTTGTTGCGGGCGTGGCTCATGAAATAAACAACCCTGTAAGTTTTATCGCCAACAACATTCCTCTTCTGGAAGAAATGTGGAACGCCATTGAACCTATACTCGCCAGTGACGGCGCATCTCACGCCGACTGGAGCGATAAAGGAATCAGCTACGTAGAAGTTTCCACAAACATGAAAGATATTATTGAGGAATTTAAAATAGCTTCTCTGCGCATCAAACGCGTCATAGCGGGATTAAAGGAATTCGCCCGTTCAGACGAAATAACCGAAAAGAAACCTGTACAAATTGAAGAAGTAATAAACGGAGTCTTGATTATTGTCGGTGCCCAAGTGCGCAAAACCGTGTCCAATATTGATCTGTACATTGACAGCAATCTACCGCCTATTCAAGGACATTTTCAGAAAATCGAGCAGGTTATCGCCAATTTGCTTATCAATGCACACCAAGCCATACCAGCGGACAGGAAAGGTCGAATTATCATAACCGCAAGGAAACTGGAAAGACTAAAAGCTATTCTCATTGAGATAGAAGACAACGGCACGGGTATGAATCAAGACCTGCTCGATCACATTTTCGAGCCCTTTTTCACCACGCGCCGGGACAAGGAGGGAACAGGTCTCGGCCTTTCTATTTCTTACGGTCTGATAAAAGAACATAACGGCGTAATCGGTGTGCTTTCGCGCCTTGGCCTAGGCAGTCGTTTCTCCATCTATCTTCCCCTGGAAAACAAAAAGCAAATCGAGATAAGACCGGCAATACTTTGCCTAGACAGCGACTACAGACAGCTTAATGAAATCAAAATGAGCTTAAGCTGCGTCATTGACTGGCGCTGCGATTACAAAGACACCATTGAAGACGTTATCGCCTTCCTCGAAGAACATCCAGAGGTGGATATATTAATTTCAGAAATTAAATTACCAGCCATAAACGGTTGGAACCTTTCAAAAAAAATAAAGGAAAGATTTCCCCTGTTGCCGGTTATTCTTTATTCTTCCGAAACGTCAGCCTTAAAGCAGGAGGAAAATGCTGCCACACGTCCGGATTTCCTGCTTAAAAAACCTTTTAAAATGCACCAGATGCAGAACATTATCCGGGAGGTGGGAAGGCAAAAAATATGAGGATTCTTATCGTTGATGATGAAGATGTCGCCCTTAATTCTGTCAAGCGCCTACTAAAATGGCGGGGTATCAGAAGTGTCGATGTATGCAACAGTGGAAAAGAGGCAATTATCCGTATCAGGGAAACTGATTTTGACATTGTTCTTCTGGATTTACTTATGCCGGAGGTGGACGGTCTTCAGGTTTTGGAAGCGACAAAACCTTATCGCCCCCATACCGAGTTCATCATTCTCACCGCCATTGACGACATACCTACAACGGTAAAAGCTATCCGTCTGGGCGCGTATGATTATCTGGTCAAGCCAGTGGATAACGATCTGCTGTTTCTTTCGATAAAAAGGGCTTATGAGCATCGCGGACTGCTTATCGGATTATCGGTATCAGCACAGGAAAACAAAATAGAAGTGCCGGAAGCTTTTAATGAAATAATCACACAGTGCCCCCGGATGCTTTCGCTGCTTTCTTACGCGCAGGTCATGGCCGCCAGTGGAAATCCCATTATGATTACTGGTGAATCGGGAACCGGCAAAGAACTAGTGGCAAGAGGAATTCATCGCACGGGTCCTGCGCCTAAGGGTCCTTTTATCGCCGTAAATGTCAGCGCCATTCCCGCCACCATGTTTGAAAGCCAGTTTTTTGGCCACGCAAAAGGTGCGTTCACTGGAGCCGATTCACCGCATCAAGGTTATTTTGAGCAGGCGGATGGAGGAACTCTTTTCCTTGATGAAATCGGAGAACTGCCTGTCGCGCTCCAAGCTAAGCTCCTGCGTGTCCTGGAGGAAAAGTCATTTTATCCCTTAGGCGCGGCCAAACCTATCTGGGTGGAAGTACGGGTCATTTCCGCCTCCAATAAAGATCTCAACAAGGCCTGTCAGGAGGGCACTTTCCGGCTGGACTTGTACTATCGGCTCAAATCGGCGCATATTCATCTTCCGCCATTAAACGAAAGACCGGGGGATATTCCTCTATTAGCCAGACATTTTCTTAAAAAGTCGTGCGCGCAGCACAGAAAAGAAATCCACGGGTTTACTCCTGAAGCAATGGAATTGTTAAGCAACAGAGATTATCCTGGTAACGTAAGGGAACTGTCCCAAGTTGTGGAAAATGCCGTTCTTATCGCGGACACTAACTTCATTGCCCCGCATCATCTGGGCATGACACAGGAAACCTTATCCCCCTTCGTACGCCAGTTATGCACACTGAAAGAAAATAACGAAGCACATTTGGCCTTTGTGTTAATCAACACAAATGGAGATAGAAATCGCTCTGCTCAAACGCTAGGCATTACCGTAAGACAACTGCAAAGAAAGATAGCTGCAATGAAGAAAAATCCGCGCTGGGAAACTATATTGCGCGACATTTAAGTCATCTGCAGAGACAAAAAGGTCGCCACATTTAAATATTCGTTTTAACAAACCCTTTCTCTTTTTCCCCTTTAAAAAGCTCTCCCCGCGACAAACACAACAGAAGTTTATTTCCTTAATTGATTATCTATTCATTCACAAAAATGACATGACAAGACGATAAATTTCCCGCCTGCAAATCTAATCACTATTAATCAAATCAAAATATTACACAACCTCACGCAAACCGTTTCTGGCAAACAACAGACTGAATGTTTTCTGGCATAGCTGTTGCTGCTCTGGATGGCAAAGGAGGCTTTTCTACAATGAAAGCTTTCACCTCAAAACTCGTAGATTTGACCCAAAAAAACGCAGAAAAAATAGCGTTGCAGTGGGCAAAAGACGTAAAAACCAATCTAAAAACTTATTCTTACCACAATGAACCCAAAGATAAAATTACCGGTCAGGCATTCGAATTCTACAACAATTTTCAGGAAATATTTTTTCATGAATCTCCCTACGAACGCGCGGAAGAAATTTTCAAGAAATACGCAAACGAAAGATACAAAGAAGAGATACCCCTGCATGAAGCCATGTATGCGCTGATTCTTATGCGAAGGCACATATGGCTGTACGCAGAGTTCCGGTCTTTGTTTGACACAGAAGTAGAACATCGCCAGGCCGTGGCGAGCCTGAGTCGAACGATACTAATGTTTGATTATATTATGTACATAATTGCCAAGGAATACTGGAATTTAATGAAATTGGAAATGTCAACACATTAAAGCAAGCAGCGCGGAAGAAATTTTTTCAATTGGCTGAGATAAAAAGTCTCAGCGTGCCCCCTGAAAGGAGGAGTAAAAAATGCAATCTTCTTATGCGACAAAACTTATAGACCTTATAGAAAGCAAAGCGGAAAATATTGCAAAACAGTGGGCAGCCGATGTTATGAAGCATAACCGCACGCCTTCTTATCATTCTCTGCCAAAGGATTTGGTAATTGAACAGGGAATTAATTTCTATCGGCTTTTTCGGCAAATGTCCTTGGCGGACGTTCCTTATGAAGAAGCCAAAAATTTTTCCTGGAAATATGCGGAAGAATTCTACCAGCAAAAAATACCCCTGCATGAAGCGCTGTACGCGTTGATTCTCATGAGGCGGCACCTCTGGCTTTACGCGGAGTTCCAGGGAATTTTCATGACGGCTTTGGAAAAACAGCAGGCAGTGGAAAGCCTGAACCGGACAATATTGATGTTTGATTACGTTTCCTATCAGGTGACGGAAAAGTATCAAGAACTTACCGCAGAAGCTGTCAACAGCAAACTCGGCATCGTCAAAACTTTTTTAATAGGAAAACTCATCGGCGGCACAAAAAGCATCTACAAAACCGGATTGATGCTTATACTTCTGATCGCTGCCTGTGCCTTAACGTATTATTACCACTCCACAGGAACAGCATGCCTTTTTACTCATCTTTTTTACATTCCCATAATCCTGGCTGCTATTTGGTGGGGTAAAAAGGGAATTGTGGTTTCTATTTTTCTTGCGGCTTTGATTCTTGTAAGCCACGCCCTTTTTCTTAATGAAGTTCCCTTTTCGGATGATATTGTCCGGGCGATCATGTTCATAGTAATTGGCGGTGTAATCGGCTGGTTGATGGAAAGCCTGAAAAAACTGGAAGGACTATATGAACCCTTCACATAATAAAACATAACGAGGAGACAAACGTGGAACGTGAACAACCCAATCAAGGAAAAGTTTTATCGGTGCGCAGCAGCGTCGTTGATGTTCGTTTCCCTGATAAGGTGCCGCCGATCCGTAATGTCTTAAAAGCCGGCGAAAAGGGGGAAGTAATTATTGAAGTATTTACCCAGTTGGACAGCAATACCATCCGCGGTGTTTCCCTGACTCCGACGCAAGGATTGGCGCGTGGTTCAACGGTTACGGATACCGGAAAGCCTTTTGAAGTCCCCGTCGGCAAAGAACTCTTGGGAAGAGTGTTTAATGTCTTCGGCGACACAATTGACAAAAAAGGCTCGGTGGAAGCAAACGAATATCGCTGCATTCATCGTGACCCTATTCCCCTGCAGGACCAATCCACAGTTTCGGAAATTTTCGAAACGGGGATCAAGGCCATTGACGTTCTGGCGCCTCTGGAACGGGGCGGGAAAGCCGGACTCTTCGGCGGTGCCGGAGTCGGCAAAACGGTTTTGATTACGGAGATGATTCACAACACGGTGAGCGCGCATGAAGGGATGAGTATCTTCTGCGGTATCGGCGAGCGGTGCCGCGAGGGCGAAGAGCTTTACCGTGAAATGGAAGAAA
>DIEW01000018.1:27423-29444 GCA_002418825.1 Syntrophaceae bacterium UBA5764
TGACCATGGCGGAATATTTCCGCGACGACGCCAAGCAGGACGTGCTCCTGATGATCGATAATATCTTTCGTTTCATTCAGGCCGGCATGGAGGTCTCTGGGCTTCTGGGACAGCTACCTTCGCGTCTCGGCTATCAGCCGACGCTGGCCACGGAACTCGCCGAACTGGAGGAACGGATCTGCAACACCAAGACCGGCGCCATTACGTCCATTCAAGCCGTTTATGTTCCCGCAGACGATTTTACGGATCCCTCTGCCGTGCATACTTTCGGCCATCTTTCCGCGACTATCGCCCTTTCGCGTAAAAGAGCCAGCGAAGGACTGTATCCGGCCATCGACCTTCTGCAGTCAACATCGAAGATGCTGATGCCGAATATTGCCGGGGAGCGTCACTATAAAATCGCGCAGGAAATCCGCAAAACTCTTGCCATCTACGAAGATTTAAAAGACATTATCGCCATGCTGGGTATTTCCGAGCTTTCGCGTGAAGACCAGAGAACTGTTTTCCGCGCGCGCCGCTTGGAAAGATTCTTCACGCAGCCATTTTTCGTCACGGAACAATTTACCGGCACCGCGGGAAAGATGGTTTCACGTGAAGATACGCTCAACGGATGTGAACGCATCCTTAATGATGAATTTGCCGATTACCCGGAACGGGCACTTTACATGATCGGCTCCATTGATGAGGCAAAAAAACAAGATGATGCTTAAAATTTTATTACCAGCGGAAGTATTATTAAGGCAAGAAGTGAAAAAGATAGTAGCCGAAGCAGAAAACGGCTCTTTCTGTCTGATGCCCAATCATATCGATTTTGTCGCGACGCTGGCCCCCGGTCTTTTTACCTTCGAACCATTAACCGGAGGGCAGGAATTACTGGCAATGGACGTCGGAACTTTGGTGAAAAAAGGTTCTGAAGTTCTCGTCTCCACGCGCAATGCCGTGCGCGCCCCGGATCTGGGCAAGCTCAAACAAGTAGTAATGGAACAATACGACAAACTTGACGAGCGAGAAAAAATTGTTCGTTCCGCGGCAGCCAAACTCGAAGCAAGTTTAATCAGACGTTTTGTGGAGTTGAAATAATATGCCCGAAATAAAACGCACCCCAAGTCAAAGACGTAGGCAGATCGCGGATCGATTCACGCAAAAAGTAGCGCAAAAAGAAACGCTCCGTATCAGAGGGCTCAAGCACAAGGACGAAACAGTTTGGTTCGGCCTAGGCATGTTCGGTATTGTGGGATGGGCGATAGCCATTCCCACACTGATCGGTATCGCTTTAGGACTCTGGATAGACCGCACCTGGCCCAGTCAGTATTCTTGGGCGCTGATGTTTCTCATTGCAGGTGTCGTGATTGGATGCATCAACGCGGCTTACTGGGTGAGAAAAGTCCGCAGCAGCATTATCGAAGAGAACGATGACGATGAATGAATTTAACTTCACAACGGTGACAATTATTTCCTTGGCGTTTTTTGCCGGCGCGACGCTGGGCATATTTTACTTTATCGGACTTTGGCAGACAGTAAAAAAAATACCGGCAAGTGAACATCCAGTAAGGCTGATGGCCGGAAGTTTTGTCCTGCGAGCTGTTATTTTGCTGGCCGCACTTTATTTTATCATGGATGGACATTGGGAAAGGATGGCCGCAGCAATGATTGGATTTGCGGCGGTAAAGATTTTGCTCATGCGAAAACTGGGTTTAAAGGAAGCTGTTTGATTTTGACTTTTGTTTTTCGGGAGCAACCATGGAGATTGTTCAGATAAGTCAAATCAGTCCCGACCAGGTAATCATCTGGAGCTGGGGCTTTATCAAAATCAACGCCACAATTTTATACACATGGTTGGTCATGGCAATACTGCTTATAGTTTCTTGGCTGGTGACACGGGATCTTTCCACCGAGATCAATGTTTCCCGCTGGCAGCATTTCCTGGAAGTGGTTATTTCTACTATTCGCGGCGAAATCAGTGAAATGGCAAAGGAAGGAGCGGATAATTACGTTCCCCTCATCGGGACGCTCTTCTTACG
>DIEW01000018.1:29463-29682 GCA_002418825.1 Syntrophaceae bacterium UBA5764
GATTTGTCGCGCCGACATCATCCATCACAACCACGGCGGCACTGGCTATTTGCGTGTTTGTCGCCGTTCCCCTGTACGGAATAGCTCAAAACGGCCTTCTGCATTATCTCAAGGAATATTTTCAGCCCAATTTCATTTTTTTCCCGTTTCATGTGATGGGCGAACTATCCAGAACGCTCGCTCTGACCGTACGTCTTTTCGGCAATATCATGAGTCATG
>DIEW01000030.1:0-31652 GCA_002418825.1 Syntrophaceae bacterium UBA5764
GCCCGCAGGTCTTTTAAATCAAGCAGCAACAGGCCATTGTCATCAGCGATTTTAAAAACCAAGGTCAATACGCCGGATTGCGTTTCGTTTAAGTTAAGCAGGCGCGCCAGCAGAAGCGGCCCCATATCCGATACCGTGGCGCGGACTGGATGTCCCGATTCACAGAAAACATCCCAAAAAACAGCCGTGTTGGCACGTGGATTGAAACGTGTAATTCCTATTGATTCTAAGCGCTTAAGCATTTTTTCCGAGGCGGTACCCGCGGCGGCGATACCGGAAAGATCGCCCTTGACATCGGCCATAAAAACCGGCACTCCTATGGAAGAAAAGGACTCCGCCATTTTTTGCAAAGTAACCGTCTTACCCGTACCGGTGGCTCCGGTAATAAGCCCATGGCGATTTGACATTTGCGGCAAGAGAACAACTTCCCTGCCTCCGGACATGGCAATAACCAGCGGTGCGCCCATGATTGCTCCTTCACTTTTTTATCGGGTGTTTCACATTAGCAAGATATATTTTTGCTTGTATCGGCCAACGCCGTTTATATATCTTTTGGCTTCTTATAGCACCATTTTGTATATATTGATAGTCTGCAACTCTTTTCATCATGCAAAAATTTTTCCGCTGACGCTATGTGTTTTTGAAAACATTTATTTCCCACCCGTATGCCCGATTTTCCATTGCGGGCATAACTCTGACGAACCCGGTTGATATTCACGGCAAACGAGTGGCCTTGTTTCATAGATAGAACACAAAAACTTTTCCCCTTCGTCATAAAGGAAAGGGCATTCGTGTGAATAATCACCGGTATCCGCAGAAATCATTCTGTCGCCCGCCCCGACAAGATGGCGATGCTCGATAATATTCAGGATATCCTGTCTGCCCTCTTTTCGCCAGCGTTCAAAATCTTCTTTTTGCGCGTAGGCGATCAAATCAACAAAACAGCATTTGCCGCAACACAGACAGGTAAGCGCTTTAACCACAAACTGTTTCCACCAATAAAGTCAAAAAAATTCTACGTTCGGCGGATTTTAAAATAAATTTTTCCTTTACAATCCCGCCGAGCTCAACACACCTTCGAACGTGCCGGCATTGAACAAATAAACGTTCAAAGAAACTATTTGCTCGTTTTTTTCTTTAACGCGCTTCAGAAGGTTAGGTATCTTTTTTATAATGATTTGTAAAGATGCAGATACAACGGGTTAAAAAGAAGCAAACACA
Source organism: Syntrophaceae bacterium UBA5764 (assembly GCA_002418825.1). GTDB lineage: Bacteria > Desulfobacterota > Syntrophia > Syntrophales > Smithellaceae > UBA4810. The sequence goes on from DIEW01000030.1 coordinate 1,222, forward strand.
ATTGCAGATAATAATAAATTCAGCGGACAGTTAATATCCCTGCTCATTTGCGGTTTGGATTGTATATGGCTGCAAGTTCTTCATTAGATTGCAGAAGTTGCTGCGCCCGGTGGGCCTTCTCTGCCATACTTAAATTTTTATCTTTCTCCAGGCTCATCAACTGCAACAATTGTTGCGTCAGTTTTTCTTCTTCTGCGAAAAACGCTTTGGCAACATCGGCGCCAAAATGCATCACGCGCAAATCATGCAGACCCTTGATTTGAGCAATCGCCTCCTCCACCGTCTCCACTTCCTCGTCCGGCGGATAAATTTGCTTGCTATCACGCATGTATTTGTCAAAATAATCTACCAAATGAACCACTTGGCGATGCGCTGTATCGGGCAATACTTCGGAAAGTTTCTGAAATTTTTCATCCAATTCTTCCGGCGTATTGAGGGCATATAATTTTTCTACATTCAAGCGCGTATTTTCGTTTAATAAGAGATTACCGTGTTCATCAACCTGAAACATTGAATAAATTTCATCCTTTTCCTTTGTCTCTTCTTGCTTTTGTGCGCTTTCTGCAACAACCGTGGTTGTGCATTCCGGTGTACCGCACGCCATAATTATTCCATTTTCCAGCAATTCCCCAGGTTGTGAGACAGAAAGAATTCGTTTATCTCGTTCATCTCTTTTATTCACTAAAGCGGGACTATCGAGTAGCAGGTAGCTTATCGCACCTGCCGTAATCAACAGTATTAAAGCTACCCAAATAATTCTTTTCTGCATGCTATTTCCCCCATACTTTTTTCTCAAGCCATACAGCGGCAAAACCCCGGTATTATTAATGATGCGCCGGATTTGTGATCCGGCGCATGTCTCCGTTTACCCCTCCCCCTGTTTTATCTTCCTTGCTTTAACTGCTAATATGGGCAAGTACTCAGATAAGTATCAAAGCGTGAACTTGTCGCGTACGACGCATGTGAGGCTCCGCATAAAAATTCGTTATAGCGGGTATCGCCGTCCACAAAACGTTTGGCAAAAGCCACGCCGTAGCGGCCGATACGTTCATCAGTGCTATTCGGCGTAAAATGCGTCGCAGCGTTCAGCAGGGCATACGCTCTTTCAGGATAAACCAGGCTATTGTAAAAAGGACGCGCATGGGAGGCATAGGGAGCAATAGTATCACCGTCCGCACCGAAAATAATCTGGGGCACGCGCACCGAAGAGAAGCTGGTGTAGGTGTTCCACGGAGTCAGGGGAATACCGACTTTCAAAGTAGCATCATTTGCAGAAGCAATAAGCGTACCGCCGCCGCCCATCGAATGTCCCGCCACACCACGGTCAGCCGAACGAATGCGCGAGCGGATTGTACTGCTAGCTGAATTAATCATGTACCGGAGCGCAGCTGCCAACTGAGTAGCGCGACTGCTGGGCAAATCATAAATAGTGTTCGTGTTCATGGCCATCGTTACAAAACCGTGCGTGGCCAGCCGGCGGGCAAACCAGGAAATTGAAGAACTCGTTCCGGTAAAACCCGGGCATACGGCAATCACGCCATACTGACCTGCCGTAGTCGGGTAGTATATTGTGCCACCGCCAAATCCCAACACCAGACTGGAAACTCTGCTGGACGATACTGAGAAAGGCCCGTCACCGTTGAGCAAGGTGGATGTCGGATTGGGTCCGATTTCCACCGCGTAGGCCAGGCTGACAACCATCAGCATTGTGAAGATTAACGACAATAAAGCTTTTAAGGCCTTCATAAAACCTTCCCTCCTTAAAAAATTGAATTTTTCAAAACTCTTTTTACCACTTGCCACACCTTCAATAAGCTTCAGAGGAAACTTCCCACGAGAAAATAAGCGAATTAATCTATATTAAGTATGTTGCACCTTACAGAAGCCATGCCAAATATTCATTGTTGGGGAAAAAATTATTTATAATGATATTGAGCACATAAGAGTTTTAGAATAAAGACGTCATCGGTAAAAAGTGTGACACGCCTCACTTTTGTGGCTGTGGTAGGTTGTGTCACGCCTCACTTTTTAGCATTTATTCTTTTATTATTAATAGATGAGAAACTAAAGAAAATCTCAATTGAACATTATATAATTTTCTTAACATTAACAAAAGCTTATCAAACATTGAAACGGAAATTGATGATATCGCCATCTTGAACAATATAATCTTTTCCCTCCAAATGCAGGCGCCCCGCGGCCTTAACCTGAGCCAAGGATGCCCCGTGAGCGACAAATTCATTATAGTGCATAACTTCTGCCTTAATAAATCCGCGTTCGAAATCGTTGTGAATCACGCCGGCCGCCTGGGGGGCTTTTGTTCCTTCAGGAATCACCCAGGCCTTGACTTCGTCTTCACCAACGGTAAAAAAAGAAATGCGCCCCAAAAGCGAAAAAGCGGCGCGAATAATCCGGCCGAACGCCGGCTCGGCAATTCCCAGGGAGACGAGAAATTCTTTTTGTTCGGCGGCGTCAAGTCCAGCCAATTCTGCTTCGATTTGACAGCAAATACCCATTACCGGCTCTTTCAGCTTTGCTTCTTTAGCGAAAACATCGGCAAAAGAAAGATTATCCTCGGCTACATTTACCACCACCAGTTCCGGCTTTATCGTCCAGAAAGAAAAACTGCGCAGTAAAAATTCTTCTGCGCTGGCAAGCCCCAGCGTGCGCAGCGGCTTGCCTTCCTCCAGACAATCTTTGAGCCGCGGCAAGAGCTCGCTTTGCGCCGCCTCCTGCGGCGAGATGGCTTTTTTCGGCAATTTTGCCGTGCGTTCCATCTTTTTCTCAATGATAATCAAATCAGAAAGAATTAATTCGTCCTCTAATCTGCGATAAGCATCCAAAGACAGAGATACATCCGGCAAGGAAAACCCATCTACCACATGCAGGATGCCGTCGGTCCCGCTTAAATGTTGGCGGACTGCTTCCCACGGCTTTTCGCCCATAACATGAACATCGACAAAAGGAACTTTGGCCGGGGAAATCTTCGCCGGCTTATATATTTCGACCAGCTTATCAAAGCGAACGTCCGGAACGGAGGCCTGCCCACGCACCACTGCTTCACCGTGCTGGCCGCCTTTTACACCGGTCATAATTTCGAACAATGTGCTCTTTCCGCTTTGCGGAAGTCCAAGAATGCCCATTTCCATCGATAATTGCCCTTATTTACTTAAGCTTAAAATTTATCCGGCTGTTTTTGACATTTTCTGTTTGCTCGGCGGCAAACATTTTTGGTTCTATAGTGAATATTCTTTCGGCACTGACCTCCCCAGATTGAAGAAACAGATCCTTCACATTCTGCGCACGTTTTAAAGCAAGCTGACGCAGATCACTATCCGTCACTTCGATATTTGCGAGCATTAATTTCTCCATTTCCTCGGACGGCAAGTCTTTTTGCATTCCCAGAATATTGCGCGGTTTGGAAAAATCCGCCGCACGGTAAGCCTGCTTCAAATAGTTATCATATTCCTGCGAGGAAATATGGACGCTCTCAATCGCTGTCTCCTGTTCCTCTCTTTTCATCATTTCTTTTAGCTTTTGCGCCTTGATTTGACGATTAAATTCTTCCCTCTTCAAACCTTCCTTATCTTTTTGCGCATCAACGCAACCTTCAATATCCAGCTTAATATTGGGGCGTTCCACCAATGCCTTACTTATCAAAGTTATTTTCTTTCGGCCATCTTCAGTCACAGCAGCGCCTCCATAATTAAATTCTATGAAACTAAGCTCTTCTCCGACACCGGTCAAAGACACAAGCAAATCAAAAGGAGATGCAGCCGCTTTGGTAATAAGATTAACGATGATCTGCCAGACAACGGACCAGACTTTAAATTCCGGATCATCCAGACTTCCCCAAACAGGGATATCCAGATTAATTTTCCCATTACGATCGGTTAAAAGCGAGACCGCCAGCGTCACCGGCGCTTTGATGGCCTCTGAACTCTCCACTCTGTCGCCAAAAATAAGCTGGTCAATGATAATCCTGTTTTCCGAATCAAGTTTCCGCTTATCAATAAGATAAGCCACATTGAAGCTCAATTTGCCCTTATTTATGGGATACCCTAAATACTTATTCGTGTAGGGTGTAAGGGAACTCATCTCTACATTCTGAAAGTTGACTTTAATATCGGCAAATATATCTTTTGCCAGGGGATTGATTTTCCCCGATATAGCAAGGGGAGAGCCAAATCCCAGATTACCTTTGAACCGGACATCGGCACGAGAAGATTTATCTGAGGAAAGTCCGGTAACTCTGCCGTCAATGTCAAGTATACTTACCGAATAATTCGGCTTGATATTCCCATCGCCGAAATTAATATCGGCGTCTTCCAGCACAAAATCATCAATCTGAAATTTAAACTCCGTCTTTTTTCCGGAATCAGCGGCACCCCCGTCCTTTTTCGCGAGCTGTCTTTCTTGTCGATAAAGATTAAGCAGATTTATTTCTCCGCTTTCATTCCGACGAATGAAGAGTTTGGGAGACATAAGGAAAATTTTTGCCAGATGAATACGCGAGGCGAAAGGTTCAACCGAGACGGCATCGACATTCAACAACGGCAGCCGTAAAATATTTTTGTTTCTTAAATCATCAAGCACTACATCTTTTAAGGTTATTATTCCGGAAAGTGCCAGCGAGGGAGAGTTATCCTTGTCGACGAGAAAATTAATTTTCATTTTTGTGTCCAGCCGTGCGGATTTCAATTGACAGTTCATTTTTACGGGAATGTAATTCAGGTAGAAGGGAATGTCCACATCCTGAATATCCACGTCGAAACTGGTGGCACGTGACGTCAAAAAAGGCCGGGTTTTACCAAGAAGCTCAATTTTATTATCATTGATTCTCGCGCTGAATTTGGGCTCAATATAATTTTCCACATAGTAACTTATATTGGATATGAACGGGATGGAAACATTGATGTCCCGCGCCGTATGACGTGTTTTGTTGGGTTCATCCTGAAAATCAATTTCCCCGTTGATAATTTCAATATTATTCAGCGAAAAAAGAAAAAGTTTTTCATCACCGGCGGGTTTTATTTTATCTTTATCGCGGACAAGCAAATCGGAAAAATTGTAGGATCCGTCCTGTCTGCGCAATATGCCAAGGTAAGGATTGATTAAAGAAATTTTTTTCAAAATCAGCGCCCGGCGATAAAGAGAAGGCATCAAATCGGCATTAATGCGGAGCTCATCAAAGGTGACAAAAGGGATTGCCCCATCGGGGTCCTCCAATTTAAATCCCCTGACCGTCGCGGAAAACGCAAAAGGATTTATGCTAATTTTGTCGATGCTGGCTTTTCTGTGCAGGGCCGCGGACATTTTATCCGTCACCACCCACTTGATGACCGGCGGCGCGATAAAAAATCCAACCAGACCAACCACAGCCACAACAACCAGTAGACCAAGAATGATTTTTTTTAAGAAAAGCATATTTATTATTCCTTGTGTCTTTAATTTTCGTTAATAACAGGGGGTGGGGGGAGTTTCTCCGGCCAAAATTAACAAAAGCAGAACATCAGTTAACGAGTTATCAGACCGGTTTAAATTCTTTCTCTATTCTGGCCATAGCTTCCTCCAACCTATTATCGGGGACAGTCAGCGACATGCGCACAAAGCCCTCGCCGTATTGACCATAAGCCGTCCCGGCGGCGACAACCACCGCCGTTTTATCAAACAACCGGTTGGTAAATCCCAGCGATGTCATGCCCGCAGGCACGGGTACCCACAAATAAAAAGTACCGCGCGGCGGACGGAAATCGATGCCGATTCTCTTCAAAGTCTGCAAAACCAAACTGCGCCGGCGGGCGTAGATTTTCAACATCTTATCCACAAAACCAGCTTCGTTCCTGAGCGCCATAATGCCCGCGTACTGGATGGCGTTGAAAATACCAGAATCTGTGTTTTCTTTGACCTTGCTGATGCCCGCAATCAAATCCGGATTGCCGCAGGCCATCCCCAAACGCCAGCCGCACATGTTGAAGGGCTTGGAAAGGGAATTTAATTCCACGCCCACATCTTTGGCGCCTGCGGCCTGAAGAAAACTAAGGCGTTCCTGTCCATCAAAAACCATCTCGCCATAGGGATTATCGTAACAAACGGCGATATCAAATTCGCACGCAAAGGCCACTAGTTTTTTTAAGAAATCCATTGTGGCGCACGCTCCCGTCGGATTGTTCGGATAGTTAAGAAAAATTGCGGAAGCTTTTTTGGCGATATCCGTGGGAATATCTTCCAGCACCGGCAGATAATCATTCTCCGGCAAAATGGGAATATTGTGCGGAATACCCTCCCCCATTAGAATACTCGAACGATAAGCTGGATAACCGGGATCGGTCATCAAAACAATATCCCGGGGATTGACGCGCGCCAGAACAAAATGATGACAACCTTCCTTGGAACCAATAAGCCCCAGAACTTCCGTTTCCGGATTAACCGCGACATGGTAACGATCAGCATACCAGCGCGCCACTTCCTTGCGGAAAGCCAGCATGCCCTTTTCTTCGTCAATCGGATAGCGGTGATTGACAGAATCACGGGCGGCGCGGCAAAGCTCGTCAATAACCGTATCGGGTGTAGCTTCCACCGGGTCGCCAATGGCCAACGATATGACATCCACGCCGTCAGCCTTGGCTTTGTTGATTTTTTTTCTGAGCTCCATGAATAGATAAGGCGGTATTTTTTCCAAACGTTCGGCTGTCCGCAAATTGAACCTCCTGAGATGAAAATCAAGACGCGCTGTTATTTATACGCTTCGTCAAAGAGAAATCCCTGATAAACTATTTTTACCCGACCTTCAAGATAAATTTCAGCAAAACGGTTATCTGCGCGGCGGAAGTAAACACGCAATGTTTCTCCGCTTTGCACGACTACATCTACCGGCGAATCCACGAGGTTTCTTTGTGCCGCCGCCAAAACGGCAGCCACATCTCCCGTGCCGCAGGCCAGTGTCTCATTTTCCACGCCACGCTCGTACGTGCGCACTTTTAACTTATGCCGGCCAAGAACGAGGGAAAAATTGACATTGGAGCCTTTGGGCTGAAATTTTTCATGAAACCGGATTTTTCGGCCCCAATGAACAACTTCGAATGATGCGAGGTCATCAACAAAAGTTACGGTATGAGGCACTCCCGTGTTGAGGATATCCACCACGAACTCCCGGCCGTCCGTGATGATTTTTTCCCCAAGAGTCATCGCGGAAGGATCGGTCAACTTCACCTTGGGCACATCATTTTTAATCTCCGCCTTAATGATTCCGGCCAGAGTTTCAAAGGAAAGGTTTCTGCCCGCGATTCCCTTAAGATGCGCCAGACGCGCCACACACCGAGCGGCATTGCCGCACATTTCCGCCACAGAGCCATCGGAATTGAAAAACCGCCATTTGAAATCGGCGCGGCTGGACGGTTCGATTAAAAGCAGACCATCCGCACCCACGGAAACCTTGCGCGCACAAAGGCGGCGGGTAAATGCGGGCAGGTCGCCGTCATCCAGGGATAAATCGCGGTTATCAATGATGATAAAATCATTGCCACTACCGCTCATTTTGTAAAATTCAATTTTCGCCCCGGATTTTTTCATCAAGTCTCTATGATTATATCTTCAATGTCTTCAATGCGGTTGAGGGTGCGGGTCACTCGCAGCACTTCCTCCGTCGTCGTTATTCCCGCCAGAACCTTTTGGATGCCGTCCTGCTGCAACGTAATCATGCCGTGTTTGACGGCCAGTTCGTTAATCTGGTTGGCATCCGATGTCTTCAAAACGAGTTTTCTAATTTCATCATCGACTGTCATTATTTCGAATATCGCCGTACGCCCATGAAACCCGGTTTGCATGCACAAATTGCATCCTTTTTTGCGATAGAAAACATTATTCTTCAACACCGATTTATCCAAACCAAGATTATTCAAAGATTCATTGTCCGGCACATAAACTTCCTTGCAATGCGGGCAGAGCACGCGCACCAGTCGCTGCGCGATAATCGCGATGACCGAAGATGTAACCAAAAATGGCTCTATCCCCATGTCAATCAGACGGGTAACGGCACTGGCCGCATCATTGGTGTGGAGCGTGGAAAAAACCAGATGTCCGGTCAGCGACGACTGAATGGCGATTTCGGCCGTCTCCCGGTCGCGGATTTCGCCGATTAAAATCACATCGGGATCCTGACGAACGATGGAGCGCAGTCCGGCGGCGAAAGTCAGGTCAATCTTGGGATTGACCTGAATCTGCCCCACACCGTCAATCTGATACTCAATCGGGTCTTCGATGGTAATAATATTGATTTCCGGACGGTTTATGGTGGAAAGAGCCGCGTACAATGTTGTCGTCTTGCCGCTGCCGGTGGGTCCCGTAACCAGGATGATGCCGTAAGGCGATTTAATCAATCGATTAAGCAGCGTGATTCGTTCATCATGCATGCCCAAGTCAGACAATCTTAAAATATTTGCCGACTTGTCCAGCAAACGCATAACCACCCGCTCGCCGAAGGCCGTCGGAATGATTGACACGCGGATGTCAATCAGGCGGTCGGCAATTTTTATTTCGATGCGTCCGTCCTGCGGCAGACGCTTCTCCGCAATATTGAGCTTGGCCATGATTTTGATACGGGAAACAAGAGGGGATTGAACACGGCGCGGCATGCTCATTATATCGTACAGAACACCGTCGATGCGGTAGCGTATTTTTAAGTTACCCGAATACGGCTCGACGTGAATATCGCTGGCGCGGTCCTTAATCGCCCCGGAAACCAAAAGATTGACCAGTTTAATTATCGGCGCGTCGTTCACCTCGTCAAGCAAATCCGCAGTTTCATCTATTTCCGAAATCAGTTCATCAGCGGAAGCTTCTTTCATTTCTTCAAAGTAATCTTTGGCCGAAGAACGGCTCATATCAAAAGCCATATTGATCGCCGCCGCAATCGCATCCTGCGGAGCCAAAACTACCTGCGCATCTGGCCTTTGCAAAAGGTTGCGTAAATCGTCAACAGCCTGAAAATTTGTGGGATCATTAACGACAATAAGCGCCTGAGAAGAAGTAATCAGCGGCACCATCTTGTACTTCTTCAGATACTGAATGGAAACTTTTTGTGTGAATTCCATGTCCATATTTTCCACCGGCAATTCGTTAAGAAGCAAAAGGCCAAAGTGAGCGGAAAGAATTTTTAACAAATCGTTTTCAACAATCGCTCTTTTGCGCAGCAGCAATTCAAAAAATCCGGCGCCGTTTTTGTTCTGCGCCAGACGCGCTTCTTCTATTTCCTCGGCAGAGACACCGGCTAGCATCAATTTCGTCTCCAATGACAAGGCAGGAGCCGCAGAGCGCGAAGACGAATCTTTTTGCGCCTTCAGGGGTGTTTTAAGAGCTGTATGTATTCTGGACATAAAAACACCAGCTTATGCTAGGGCTTCATCGGCACTGTATTTTCGGGAGGTTCGGTCCGACCGGGCGAAACATTATCCAGCGACTTTTTGTCATCCAGCTTGATGATACCCTCTACGACCGTACCCATGGTCTCCCTCTTTTCCTGATATATAGCGCTGGCCTCTTTCTGCGTGCGGACAATGTGCGGCGTTATAAAAACATATAAATTCGTTTTTTCTCTTGATTTCCCTTTGGACTTAAACAGCCAGCCCAGAAGGGGGATATCGCCCAGAAGCGGTAATTTGTATGTGTTGTCTTCGGTACTGTCGCCAATCAAACCGCCGATAACAACAGTTTCCTTGTCCTTTACCACCACCGCAGTTTTGACCGTTCTTTTCAACGTCGTCGGAGTCCCCTCATCCACACCGGCGACTACCTTGGTCACCTCCTGGTTTATCTTAAGGCGGATGAAGTTCTCCTCGTTGATATTCGGCGTGATTTTAAGGATAACACCGACATCACGGTATTCATACTGACTGTAGTTGAGCTCGGCTTCGGTGGTATCCATTCTGGTTATATAAGGCACATTCTCGCCGACATTTATTTCCGCCTCTTCGTTATTGAGTGTCATGATCTGCGGCGTGGAAAGAATGGATACGTCGGAATCCAGCTTGTAAGCTTGAACAACCGCGCCGATATTGGGAAAAACTAGATCGCCGATCTTAATGCCGGCACCGATGAGACCTAAAGTAAATCCGCCGGGGAAAAGGACTTTTCCCGCCTCACCAATCATGCTATCAAATATACTATAACCACCAGGATTTGTGACTGTGCCAGTACCACCGGAACCGATAAACCCCGCTGTTCTGCCCTCATCAAAACCAGAAATGCTTCCGGTATCTTTAAGACCGCGCCATTCGACGCCAAGTTTAAAATCTTTGCTGGCGTTGACTTCCATGATTAAGGCCTCGATGTAAACCATAGGGCGCGGCACATCAAGCTGCTTGATGATGCTTTCCATAACTTTATAATCTTCGCGCTCGGCCATGATGACCAGTGTGTTGGTCGCCTTATCGGCCACCACCTGAACATTTTTGGAAACCACCGGCACGGGAGTTTTTTGCGCCCCGGCCGCCTGCGTGGAGTCCCCTCCCCTAGCAATGCTGATGAGCACCTTGGCCAAATCTTCGGCCACACTGTTTTGCAGGCGGTAAACCTGAATGTTCGATTCTTCTCGCGGCAAATCCTTATCCATTAGCTCAATCAAACGGCGCATATTTTCCGTGTCAGCAACACTGGCCAGTAAAATCACCGAATTCGTCCGAGCGTCGGAAACTATTCTGGTGGGCGTGGCCGTGGGGCGGCGTTGTTGATAAATCGCCGTGAGCGCTTTTACCACTTCCGAAGCGGAAGCGTTGCGCAGCGGAATATAGGAAATCTGGTCTCCCGCCCCTTCCACATCGAGCGCCGCCACGATATCCTGCAGACGTTTGATGTTAGAAAGATAATCGGTAATTACCAGCATGCCCGCGGGGGGATAAGAAAGGACGGAGCTGGTTTTCGGAACAATGGGATCCAACACACGTTTTATTTCGTCAGGATTGGCTCGTTCCAAAGACAGGATATGTGTAACCATCCGATCATCAGGATAGCGGATATCTTTTTTAAACCTCGTCTCCAAACTTTTTTCCCGTGCCGTCGTGGCGGGAACAATTTTGACCATATCTCCCGCCGGCACAGTGGCATAACCGTTAACTTCCAAAACGGACAAAAAAACATTATAAACGTCTTCCAGCGGTATTTTCTTTGGCGAAACAATCGTGGCTTTGCCTTTTACCCGCTCATCAATGATGAAATTCTTACCGGTGAGTTCGCTGATAAACTTTATAAAAACCGTTATATCCACATTATCGAAATCAATGGTAACATATTTTTCGATCGGCGGCTCTTTCACTTTCGCAGTGTGAACGCGCTTTGAAAGTGGCGGCGCGGAGGTTGTGGCTTTTTTCTCCTGTGTCCCCTGAGGCGATGCAGTCTGAGCGGGGGGTTTGGTTTTCTTTTTCTGGATTGCCGGTTTTGTATTGCTCGCTGCCGCCTGAGCGTCCGATTGATCCTCGACGGCGGTCGTTATTGTCTGCTCTGTGCCGGCGACCCTCGCCCCCAACGCAAGATTCACGGGAGCGCAAAGCAAAACGAGCGCAATGGCCCCGCCTAAAAATAGGCCGACTTTCTTGTGAAACTTAGGATTGCTCATGGCAAATTCCCCGGCTCCTTCATCAAAGCGGAAAATTCCGGTAGACCACGCAGAGGTTTCAAATCATCGTCATTTTTTGCCCATTGCCTTGCCTGCGGATTAAAGGCAACCGCTTTTTTTAGATACATCATGCTTTGCACCGAATCTTTTTTTTGCGCGTAAACACAGGCCAGATTGTAATGAGCATCAACGTACTCGTTGTTCATATCCAGGGCGTCATGGAAATACTTTATCGCCATTTCGTAATCTTTCTGCTCCATATAAATCACACCCAGATTATTCAACGCCTGCACGTTTTGAGGATCAATTTTAACAATTTTTTCATAAGACGTTTTAGCTTCTTGAAGATTTCCCTTGCGCTGCATTTCCAGCGCCTGCGCGTATATCGCCGCTACCGGCGGCTTAAAGGGCACAGACTGAAATACAGCGCGGGCTTTTGTCTCATCAAGCGTATTCAAGAACACGATCATTGCCGCAGCAAAACAAAATACGGTCATTACTCCAACCAACGACAGCCACTTAGAGTAACGCTGAGGCTTCTTTTCGGAAAAGTCAAAAAGGTGACGATAAGCCTCATAAGGCGAATTCTTTTCTTTCTGCAGTCTGCGTAATGCTTTGTTTATGTAACTCATAATTCCCGATAGGTCAAGAACCGGCAAAAGTGTTAATTTGTCCAACGCTCCCAAATTTTCTTCCAGCCGTTCATCGTTTTCTGAAAATAATCAGCGCCGATATCCGCCGCAGCCAGTTTAATGATTTTACGGTTGATTTTGCTGACGTTTTTTGTATAAGCAATCAGAAGCGCTCGGTCACATAACGCGTTGATTCTCCGCGGGATACCTTCCGAAAAGTCATAAATAATACTTATAGCCGGTGAAGTAAATTTCAGCGTACCGGGACCCTGCGCAACTTTTAGCCGGTGTTCGATATAATCACGTACTTCCCGCAGCGAAAGGGGCTCAAGAGAATAGCGCACCGTGATTCTTTCGTTCAACTGTCTCAGCGCCGGCAACATCAAAGTAGCATTCAGCTCGGGCTGGCCGATTAAAATTATTTGCAGGAGTTTCTCCTTGTCGGTTTCCAGATTGGAAAGCATCCGCAATTGTTCCAAAACGCCGCGTGATAAATTCTGGGCCTCATCAATCAAGAGCACCGCCGTTTTTCCCGCGCCGTAATTATTTAGTAAAAACTTATTCAAAATATCGATGCAGGCCTTTTTTGACTTCATCTCTTTTTTTGCCGTTTTAATGCCGAATTCGTTCAGTACTGTTTCGAGCAAATCCATTTCGGAAATAGCCGTGTTAAAAATCAGTGCCGTTTCCACAGAATCATCCAAGGCGTTAAGCAGGCTACGGCAAATTGTTGTTTTACCCAGACCTATTGCCCCAGAGAGTAAAACAAATCCTTTTTTCTCCTTGATACCGTAAACGAGACAGTTCAATGCATCTCTGTGGTGCTCGCTTAAAAACAAATAACGCGGCTCCGGTGCTAAACTAAAAGGATTTTCTTTTAAACCAAAATACTCAGCGTACATGGTTCTCTCTCATCCCGCTATTGAAAAGAATAATTAATTCTTTCGTCTTTGCCGTTTCTTTTCAAATTCAGAACTATATTCTGCCCTGCCTGCATCAAATTGACCAATTCCAAGAGATCGTCTATATTTTGCATACGCTTGTTATTCACGTCAATAATTATATCCCCGTTTTGCAAACCAAGTTTTTGATAAATACTGTTCGGCTTAATGTTGGAAATAATATACCCCTGCTGAGCACCTCCCACGAAATAAGAGCGCACTTGGGCGTCGTTCATGGCTATTTTTAAATCCTCTAATCTTTTTGTCACTTCCTTTTTTTCTACGCTTATTTGCGACGACCGGATTTTTTCGCGTGCCGATCTTGATAACAGCGGCGCTTCCGGCGTGTGTTTTATTTTAAGGGTTATATCTCTGCCTTCTCTGTTTATCGTCGCCGTATTGCGCGAAATACTAACCACTCGGGCTGTACCGATCATATCTCCAATTCGGTACAGGCGCTGTTTTTTGCTGTTTCTTTCTTCAATAATGATAAAGCCAAAGGAATCCGTGCCCGCGATGGTTCCTTTCAAATCAAATTCGGCTATTTCCTCTCCTTGTACGAAAAACCCTCCTCGCTGATCACTTGTCTCTTTAAGCGTGGTTTGAAAAATATTGCGTTCCGCGATTACGCCATAATCTGGCAACGATTCTTTCATTGCAGTTCTCACAACTTGCGTAGGGGCAATCTCTTCTGCTGCCACGGTTGATTTGTCTATCATCATAAAGCTGAATATTTTGTAAAAAAGGCTTACTCCCTGATAAGACAAAACCGTAATGGCGACAAAAACAGCCGCAATGCGCAACTTAGCAGAGTCAAGCGAGCTCTCCGATAAAAAGTCCCTTGCTTTGTCCTTCCACTTGTTGAAAATCTGTTCAATCTTAGCCAGCATACGCTCACGCATCAGATATACTTAAAGACCGGGTTGGCCAGCGTACCGCCAATTGCCACTTGCACTTTCGTTCTATCCTTGCCGATTATTTCTATTGTGCCTTTCAAATCAAGTCTGCTTTCGGCAAGATCAGCATCAGGGATTATATCACCCGCAAGCGAGCAATTTATCCGCTCACCAGAAAGCTCTAGCAGTTTCAATCCAATACCTTCGCTTTGAAACACGGCCTCTATGTGAGCGGTGGTAAAATCGATTTTGTTTATTCCCAAAAACGGTTCGGCCAAAGGGTAGGCGCCATTGGAAATAAACACTTGCAATGCTCCCTCGGTTACACCGCCGGCATCATCGGTTTCGTAATTAAGGAATCCATGCGCTTTACCTGATATTTCTCCGCCCACTTTGTTTTTAAGGAGACCAAACTTTTGCAAATCTATATTTTTAAAGTACAGTTTTGCCTCCGCCGGTGGAAAAATCTTTTTCCACGACAATACAGCGGAGCTCCCGTTGAAGCTGCCGCCATAAGCCTGACCGCTCAGACCCAAAATGAGGCGTTTTCGAATAAGGTTCAACAAAGAATACTGTATATCAAGCGATTCGCCATGGAAAACGGGGTTCTGCCCGAATGACGGACTTCTTAACGTAACATTTTTAAATTTCAGACCGAAAGGGAAAGAAACACGTAGTGAAGACGACCTAAAGATAAAATCAGACGAGTTTACGGAACTTTCCAGCTTGCTTCGGACAGTTTCGGCGGGAAAAAGTACATATAAAAAGATAGTGGTAATGCAGACACCATAAAGAATAAACCAAAACGATTTTTTCTTAAATAATTTCATCCTGCTAACTGCCTCCCTGGTGCGGATTCACTGCCGTGACACAAACAATTTGCATCTGCACGCTTAAATATTCCGGGCTCCCCTTCGCTTTACTTACGGCGATCCTTTTGATTCTTACCAGCTCGGCGGGAGATTCCACAGAGGACAAAAATTCGGCAAGCTGTTTGACGGTAATTTTTTCCAGTCGCAGGTCAACGAGTGTTTCCTCGAAAAACGACGATCGTATGCCGCGGGAGGCATTCATCTGCTTTATATTCCCTTTGACACGCGCCTGAATCGCTTTCTTTTCCAGGTAAGAAAACAAGCTGAATTCAGACGTACGCGTGGACATAACCTGTTTTATTTGTGCCATTCTGTAGCGGTGCCGGGCAAATTCACCATCAAGCTGAATCATCTCCTCAAGTTTTATCTGATTTGCCGCGACTTGCCTTTTCGCTTTCGCTACGGCTTCCCCAAAAGGGAAAATAACCAGTTCCAAAACGAGCGCGAAAAAGACAAACGCCGCCGCGACAACCATATACCGCTGTTTTTTCTCCAACTTGTCCCAGAACGCTTTTATCATTTCAGCTCAATCCTCATGCTGAATTCAACTTTATTCCCTTCTTTGGTTAAACTGCTTGAACCAACAGAAACATTCTTAAAATATTCTGATTTGAGGAGCTCGGCTTCCACCAGAGAAACAATTTCCATGCTCTGGGTCTGCCCGCTGAGCAGCAAAACACCGTTTTCATAACTGAACCCGGAAAGAACCACATTTGTTGAAGGCGGAATCAACTCGGAAATTTCTTTCAGCATATCCGCTACCAGAGTTCCCTGCCCCCCCTGATAAAAACTGAACATTTTTCTGTCCTCGTCAAGCTTCGTTTTCAGCTGCTGTAACGGATCGATCATGGCCTGGGCTTCGGGAAAATTTTTCTTAAAAATAGCGGCAATTTGTTTCTTCATAATACCCGCGCGGTAGGACTGCAGGGCGTAGCCAACCAATAAATTGGCCGCGCCCAAAATGATTATGATTAACGCAACAACAGCCGCCGCGCGGAGTTGTTTTTTAATGTTGAAATACCCTTTTTTTGCAGCAAATTCACCCTGCCGGAAATTAAAACCTCGCCGACGGGAAAATAATTTCATTGCCGCTGCCAGCGCCGTATTCATAATTTGCGGATGATATTTTTCTCTTATGTTTTGCGCAATTTCTGTTTTATTCATACGCGCCAGATCTAAAATTTCTACAGGCACGGAAAAACAATCCTCCAATTCATTTATCAGGAAAGAGAAAACAGCCCCGCCGCCGGTGAGAATGATGCGGGAAATATCTTTCTTCAACACTCCCTTTATTTTCATCATTTCTACGGTATGTTCCAGATCCTGACAAAATTCTCGGCACAAGCCGGCAACATCTTTGACGACATTATCCGGAGTAATGTCACTCAAAAGAGAAAAAACGTCATCTTTTTCCAGCGACATTTCCTGAGCTAAAGTTTCCGCCAAAAAGCCACCGCCAAAAGAAAAAGACCGCACTTGAACAACTGCCCCGTTTTCATAAAAGCAAGCCGTTGTCGTAGATGCTCCGATATCTAAAATCATTGCGCATTCATCTGTGGATACCTTTCCCATAACCGGCTGCGCCAGTGCCACGGGGGAAACATCAATCATGACGATATTCGCAGACAGATTGTTTTGCACCGCTTCAATTAAATCACGGATAACTTTTTTGGCCACTGCAGCCACAAGAAGATAACCCTCCTCGGATTTCAAATAATCGATAACAACCTCATCGCGGGGCAAGGGAATCAGCGGTTCCAGTTCAAAGGCCAGCGTTTTTTTGATTTTTTTGTCATCGCGGAAAGGAAGACTTACCTGACGGAACATAACATTATCCGGCGACAGGCAAACGCAGCAGGACACATCTTTCAACGCGACGTTCTCCGCCAGTTTTTTCAGTGCCGGTTCAAGTCCTCCCTGCTCATCAATAACAACCGACTCGGCGGCGAGCACTTGACCTCCGGAAGCTCCCCTGCCCACCAGTAAAACCGCATTTATCGCTTGGGGACCAATATCCAGTCCCAGAACGGCGTCCGGCATTAGTTAATCCTCCATTTGAGTATGTTGCCGGAGCTCCCATCTCTTTTGATAACGGTCGTTATGGTCTGTTTCATTTCGTTCATTTCCCCGGTGGATATAATTTTAAAATAATGGCTTTTTACTGTGAGTTCCGCAGCAATATCTTGCTGATTCAATAATCCCGCAAAGTTCGGGTCTCGATACCACCAATCATTATTGGCTAAACTGGGATTCTTGCTGCGCCGAAATTCATCCATTTTTTGAGCCACTTCCGGTGTTATCTTAACAGACAAAGCGCGCAACACCATCAATGGCGCGGTATTAATATTGATCGTTCCGATGCTGTTCACGGTAACATACTGAGACAACGCAGGTTTTTCCTTGGTTCCGCTAAAAATTTCTTTGGTTACACCTTTTATCATAAGCAATTCTTCAATGCAATCCAGCGGGGCATTTTTCGCTTTATAGGGGGAATCCAACGTGGAGTAATATAGACTTTCTGCGCTGCCGCCGGTCACCTCATCATCCGCATCAATCCAATCTTTAATTGCACCGACAATTTCCTCCGCTTTTTCTTCACCGAGTGCAAATTCCGGCTGACTCAATAAGCGCAGTAAAATATCTTTTATGGTATTATTGTACACATATTCATTGCCCTCAACTTTAACCAGTTTGTTTAACGGAATTTTGCCCATTTCATCTTCCACTTTAACGATAAAATAACCGTTTTCGAAGAGATCTTTCGACTTGGCGGAAAGCACTTCCATGTTCGCCCAATCATCAAACAAAGTATCATACTCTGTTTCGGAACCAGTCAGCAGCGCGACGGCTCCGTAAACCCCCGATTTGGCAATGTACGCGAGCTTGATTCCGTCACTGACACTGGCGGCATCGTAAATATCGGCGCGGGCGGAACGGTTTAATTCAATCGCAAAAGCCACCAGCACGCCGACAATCAGTATAACGGTAATCAGAGCTACGCCCCGGTTATTAAGAACTCTTTCCCTCCACGTTTTCATTCTCTCGTTCCCGCCGGTAAAAAAGTCGTGGTCATGAATTTATACGGTTTTTCAGCATCATTTTTATTCACCAGCGCTATTTCTATTTTCACCGCCACGGGAGCTTTACCTTTCTGCCCTGAAGATGAAGAGAGGGAATCCCAGAATTCTGTTTCACCGCCGCCGGCATCATAAAATTTAAAATTCAGTGTATAAATATTCTCACAAATGACAAATCCCCGCTGGTCTCTTTTTTCCACGGCCGGAACGACACCGGGCAAATCGTTTCTGATCAGGGAAAAACTCTCTCCGCTTTCATTTTTTCTTGCAAAGTAAGAAATGGTTGTCGGTCTCTGCTCCACCGCCTTTTCGTCAAAGTCCAGGTGCGCCGCCGACCAAAAGGTGAGCGATTGGAACTTTCGGCCACCTATTATATTCTCTTCCGACTGCAGAAAAAAAGCTTCTTCCGACTTTTGCAGAGAGGACAAGTCTTTAATCATTCTGTCCAGAGATATCCGCGCCATTTTATAAATTTCCTGCTCATAGGTTATATCGTGGACAATCCGCAATGAATAGCGATAAGAAACGAAGGCCGTGGTCAAAACCACGCTGAGAATAAATATGGCGATAAGAATTTCCAGCAGAGTAAAACCACTGGGACAAAAAACATGTCTGGTATTTTTCCCCGACATAAAAAATACCTTTCCCCCTAATTTAATCACTGCACTTTATAGAGAACCAGCCTGTAATCTCCTCGCCGTTGCATATCCTTGTTGGACACGGTAACCTCAATTTTTTTAAATTGTTCCAGTTGCGTGTCGGAAATATCCACCCGCCAACTGTATTGAGGGTAATCCGGGCCAAAGTTTCCTTCCTGGGTGCGGTTTAGCGTTAACACTCCCGCTTCTATTTCGGCCATTTTGCTCTGTGCCAAAAGAGCGGCGCTTGTTGCAAACCGCGACTCGGAAGACATGGAAACACTCTGTGATTGCAGTTGAAAAACCGCCACCAACGTGATGGCCATAATTGCCAGAGCAACGAGCACCTCGACCAGCGTAAATCCGGCTTGCCTTTGGCTTTCCGCACTAATTCTTCTACAAATAGATTCTCTCACTCCCCAAACCTTTTTCCCATAAGATATTCACATATTCTTCGTAAATACCGGTTATGCCCAAGAAAGGATTGACCACAATAGTCATTCTCCCCTCTCCTTCCGCCAGATGAATAACCATTGGAGGGCACAGATTGTTTTTACTGAATTTAATCCGTACTTCCCCTCCGGAAAGTTTTTTGTTTTCTTGCAAAACAATATCCATAATCTGCACACCCGCAGAAATTTTTTCAGCGCCCTTTTTAATTTCATTTTCCTTTTCCGGCGTCATATCGGAACTAACAACCCAGTAACTTGCGGTGTACAGATCCAGACACAAAACATAGTCCACTTGATCTCGGACAGCGTCCACACGCAGTTTTCTTTCCAAACCGATCAACTGGCGGGAAGCTTTTTTAAGATTACCTCCGATGAAAACATTCTTTGTAGTAGGAACAGCCAGAACCAGAACAATGCCGATAAGCGCGATAACCACGATCAGCTCAACCAGCGTGAAGGCTTTATCGGTGGTCGGTTTCGACACGAAATTGAACTTATTCAATTTCCCAATTGTTGATATCCGCATCAAATTCTTCTCCGCCAGCCTCACCGTCTTTTCCCAGACAAATCAAGTCAAAGTCACCATGAGTACCGGGGCTGATATAAACAAACTCATTACCCCATGGGTCTTTGGGGATCTTGCCCTTTTCCAGATAGCCGCCGGAACGCCAGTTTTTGGGCAGCGCTCCTACCGTTGGCGCTTCTACCAAAGCCTTGAGACCCTGTTCTGTTGAGGGATAGTTGCCGTTATCCAACCTGTAAAGCTTCAGCGCCGTCTCTATGCTTTCCATCTGAATTTTTGCCTTGGCCTGACGAGCCTCGTCGGGACGCCCCATGACGCGGGGAATAATCAAGCCGGCCAGCACGCCCAGAATAACAATAACCACCATCAGTTCAATCAACGTGAAACCCGCCTGATTATTTTTCTTTTTCACGTTTATTTTCATGACACCCCTCCCCTTTTAAAATACTCCTTGCACAAATTTCATTTTATCAATTGATTCATTTCGAATATCGGTAGCAATATCGATACAACAATGAAGCCGACAACCAACCCCATCACCAGAATCATTACCGGTTCCAGCAAGGAAGTCATTACCAGAATATCTGCCTGCGCTTCCGTTTCATAAGAACTGGCCACGCGGTTGAGCATTTTTTCCAGCGACCCACTTTGCTCTCCCACAGCGATCATTTCCGTCACCATGGGCGGGAAAAGGCCGCTCTGCGCCAGAGGAGCGGCCAAGCTTTGGCCTTCTTCTACCTCCTTGGCCGCTTTTTTTATTGTTTCTCCGACAAACACGTTGTTCACCACATTGCGAACTATATCCATCGCCTGCAGAAGCGGCACGCCGCTCTGGAGCAAGGTAGCCAGCGTGCGGGAAAAACGGGTAATGGCGATTTTCATGTTAATCGCACCAAATACCGGCGTTTTGAGACGCACGGAATCCCACCAGCGTCTGCCCGCTTCCGTGCCGTTAGTCACATATTTAAAGACACCGACAGCCGCGCCAATCAAAATTAAAATCAGCCACCAGAAAACTTTGAGAAAATTGCTGATCCCGATTAAAATTATCGTGATCACAGGGAGTGTCTGGTGCATATCGGAAAATATCTCTGTAATCTGCGGAACAACAAAAGTCATCAGAAGAAAAATGACCAGAGAGCCAACGAAAAACATGATAATCGGATAAGCCAGCGCTGAGCGTATTTTGCTCATCACCGTCTGCTGATTTTCGCTGAAATCAGCCAAGCGCTCCAAAACCAGATTTATTGTTCCCGAGGCCTCACCCGCTCTGACCATGTTAATATAAAAAGGCTCAAAAACACGTGGAAAATTTTCCATACTGGCCGTCAGGCTCTTTCCTTCGGTCAGATCGGCGCGGATCTGCGTAAGTATTTTTTTTAGCTGTGGATTTTTTGTTTGTCCCTGCAAGACATTGAAAGAAGGAACCAGCGGAATCCCCGCACCGAGCAGGGTGGACAATTGTCGCGTAAAGACAGCTATTTCTTTGGCCGGAATCTTTTGCCAGAGGTTAATCTCCAGCACAGATGAAAGTGCCGATTCTTTTTTTTGCACAGCCTGACTTATTTCCACCGGATACACGCCTTGTTCGCGCAATTGCTGGCGTGCCGCTGCCAGTCCCGAGGCGTCAACGAATCCTTTTCTTTCACGCCCTTTTTCATCTAGTGCAATGTATTCATAAACACTCATGTCTGTGCTCCATTTAAAGCAAAACAAAGCAACGCAAACAATTTTTATTATCTAACACAAATCACCATGGTCTTCAAACAGTTATGTCATGTTGAAAAGCATAAGAAATTTAAAGATTTTTTACAAACACTAAAAGACCCCTTCAATCCTTTTTGAAGTCGAAGAAGTCAGCGGAGCAGGTCTGTTGAAACAAAACACCGGGGTGAAATTGAACATCGTTTCACCTTGTTCCGCGCACACGGAGTTCGATGCTTTGCTCATCTTTGAGCAGTTGCTGAAGCCTGGGCATGTTCGTTTCACCCATAGAGAAGTGATAAGGATACAAAATTTTTGGTTTAAAGGATTTTACCGCGTCAGCAACCATCTCCGGACTCATTGTGTAAGGCAAGTTCATCGGCAAAAAAGCGACATCGATGTCTTTGAGTTTTTTCATTTCCGGCGTGTTTTCTGTGTCGCCGGCAATATAAACACGTTTGTCGCCAAAAGTGATAACGTAACCATTGCCAACGCCTTTAGGATGATAGGGCTTTCCCGGTGCCCGCATATGCACGATGTTGTATGCGGGCACCGCCTCGATTTTTAAGCCCTCAACCGTCTGCGTCTCGCCGTTTTTCATTACGATGATTCCCGGTATTTTTTTTGCTACTTCGTTAGTGCCGATAATTTTTGCCTGCGGCTTTTTAATATTGTGCACGGCTTGCAAATCCAGATGATCGCTATGTTCGTGCGTAATGATAATTATATCTGCTTTGGGCATCTTCGCGTAATCAGCCATTTTTGAAAAAGGATCTACGTGAATGACGTTATCATTATACGACATTATTAATGAAGCATGGCCGACAAAAGTAATAACCAAATCGCCGCCTGATGTTGTTATTGTATCTGTGATCGCTTTTTGTTCAGCAGCCACAGGTATTACTGAACAAAAAATCAAAATAGTAATCAAATGTACTGCTTTCATAATCATTTTTCCTCGGCTTGGCCTGTTTTGCCTGCGCTCTCCAACCACCGCACATAGCGAGCACAAATTTCATCTGCCGGTTCCAAACAGAGGCTTTTTAAGTACGCCTTGACAAACCCTTTAAGAAAAGCTTCCGCCGGCAGGCGGTTTATTTTATTTTCCTCAATACAGACCAGATAATCCAGGAGCACCCTTGTTTCCTGAGTGATTTTTTCCAGCGGGACTCCTAGTTCGTTTCTGATTTCCTTTAAATCGCTGCCACTGATTTCAGGCTTAGAAAGGATTCCCCTAATTTTCTCGCTTTCTTCAACGCTTTCACGCAAAATGATTTTATTTGTTTTTTTCGGTGAAACAGCCGGACCCGTCCAGCGCTTAATATCATAAATGCTTTTCGGCACTTGTGCCGGCGCTTTTTTTCCGCCATGAAGAGCTACACCGGCTTGCGCAAGCTCATTATCGTATTTTTTCCTTTCCTGAGCGTTGATTAACGTCAGATAAGCTTTTTCCAAAAGGTCGAGAATTTTTTTTCTTTCTTCGAGTGAAAACAAAGAATAGCTTACTATAGAATCATGCGCGTAAACCTGTAAGGCGGCATTATAAGCGTGCCGTATCTCAAAAAATGCCGCATCCGGGCTGACATCGAGCATTTCATAATAATTAAGTTTAGCGAAATCCTTTTTCATCAGTAACCTAAAAAACCAAAAAATCCCCGAGCGGGGTTTCTTTCTAGGAATAGCGAAGCAGCATTTGCTGATTGCCGGATTGAGCAATATTTTTACTCAACTCACGCAAATCATAAGCAGTGCGCGTGTAAGGATACCGTTCCAAAAAAGATACCCGTTGGCAAATAGCATCATGAACACGGTCGTCAAAAGCAACATTGCCGGCAAACTCCACATGAAAGCCCAGGTGTTTTTCCATAATTTTGCATATTTGCGGACCAAGCGCTATGTTGTTCTGTTTACGTAACTGGTTGAGAACAAGTTTAAATTTAAAGGAGTTAAAATCATTTTCCAGAAGCGTTCCCTTTTTGGGATGAGAAGTTTTAATTACCCGCATGATAGAATCCGGTTTATTAAAAGAACCTTCGCCATATTGCGCCACAACTTTTTCTTCGAGCGCTTTGAATTCAGTAACATTAAAGTACTGGCGAATGCGGCGGAAATAAACAGCACGTACGAGCCGGTACACATTTTCAATAGATGTAGGTTCCGGCGTCGTGATAAATATGCTGTTTTGTGAGATCAGAAAAAAATCGAGGATGTTGAAAGAAGTCCCGGCACCCAAATCCAGAAAAATCCAGTCGTAGTCCAGTTTGGCAATAGCCTTCAACGTTCTGACTTTCTGCTCGTAAGGCAGGTTGGCAATGTCCAAGCTGTCGCGAGCACCACTGATTATATAAAGATTGGGCACGGGAGTTTCTAAAACAATATCTTCCAGCCGAGAAACCCTTTTTTGAACATAATCAGAAAAACATTTTTCCGGATAGGGAACATCAAGCATCGTGTGCAGATTTGCCGAACCCAAATCCAGGTCAACCAACAGTGTCTTTTTATCGAATGCCGCTAAAAGGCGCCCGAGAGAACTGGTCAAAAAACTCTTCCCCGATCCGCCTTTGCCTCCTCCTATTGGCCAGATTTGCGTCATAAGCCATCCGCCATTTTCTGTTTTTTAAAGCCATACATGATAAATCATTAATATTCAAGCACTATGTTGTTTTTTTAAGCAGATAATTCCTTGACTTATTACCTTTTTCTCCATAAAAACAAATCACTATTTTTTACGGTCTTGAATTTAATGATTGCTAACGAACCAAAAATAAAAGTGGCGCTTCTCCAGAAATGCGGGAAAGCAGAGATATACCTCCATGGCAATTATTTTTTGGCCGGGCGCGGCACGGTGGGCGGGAGGGTAACCGCTGAAATTTCCGGCGGATGTATTTGTCTGAAAAATCAGGAAAACACACAAATTGCCCGGGACAGGGAAATAGTTCTTACCGGCATAAAGAAATCAAATTTCACTTTACCCGAAGTAAATATAGGAATTGATTTTCACTGGCAGCAAAACCAAAGGCAGACTTTTCGCGGCGACATACTTTTGTCCGCCACCGGATACGGCTCTTTCCATTTAATTAACATCATTTTGCTGGAGGATTATCTGATCTCGGTGATTTCTTCGGAGATGTCCGCCAAAGCACCGTTGGAGTTTTTAAAGACACAGGCAATTGCTGCCCGCAGCTGGCTCATGGCCATGCTCGAAAAAAAGAAAACAGTAAAAGCCCCCCAAAGAGCAGAAACCGAAAACGAAATTATCGTCTGGCAGGACGTCAACAACCATGAAGGGTTTGATGTATGCGCCGACGACCACTGTCAGCGCTATCAGGGCATAACAAAAATCATCTCTGACAATGTTGAAAAAGCGATAGAAAGCACGAGAGGTTTGTTTTTGCTCAGTGGCGGGAAAATCTGTGACGCGCGTTATCATAAATGCTGCGGCGGGCGAACCGAAATTTTCTCCACTGCCTGGGAAGATATATCTGTGCCTTATTTGCCCAGCGTCACCTGCGACAGCATATCACGTAAACCTATCACCACCGAAGAAGAAGCTCGCGACTGGCTACACAGCAATCCTCCCGCCCATTGCAACACCGATGACCAAGAAATCCTCAATAGGATATTGCCCTCCTTCGACCGAAAAACCACAGATTTTTACCGCTGGCAGATGATTTGCAAATGCGAAGAAATGGAGGAAATCCTCAGGAAAAAATCCGGTATCGATTTTGGCCGATTGCAAAATATTGAACCTCTGGCGCGCGGTTTTTCAGGAAGAATTTATAAATTAAAAATTGAAGGTTCAAAAAGAACAATTATCGCCGGCAAGGAATTGGAAATCCGTCGCTGGTTATCGCCCACGCATTTGCTTAGCAGCGCTTTTGTCGTTTCCCTTGAAAAAAATACTGATGGTACAATCTCAAAAATTATTCTGGACGGCGGGGGCTGGGGGCACGGCGTGGGTTTATGCCAGATCGGCGCTGCCGTAATGGCCGAAAAGGGATTTTCGGCTGAGGAAATACTGGCGCACTATTTTCCCGGCACCACGGTGCGAAAACTATATTAAAGGATGCGCATGCGATTTTTCTCGCGGAAAACAACTTCTCCGCAGCTGGCACGCCCCTGGTTTTGGGTGCCTTCTCTTTTCTTCGCCGAAGGTATTCCCTACATGATTGCCATGACGGTAAGCGTCGTGCTTTACAAAAATCTTGGCCTTTCCAACACACAAATCGCCCTTTACACAAGCTGGCTTTATCTGCCCTGGGTTATCAAACCACTGTGGAGCCCGTTTGTCGATTTGTTCCGCACGAAACGTTTCTGGATAATCGCCATGCAACTGGCGATCGGTGGTTCTTTTGCCTGCGTTGCGCTCACACTGCCCGCGCATGATTTTGTCCGTTACACTTTGGCAATGTTTTTTATTATGGCTTTTTCGTCGGCCACGCACGATATCGCCGCCGACGGTTTCTACATGCTTGCGCTGAACACGCCGCAGCAGGCGGCTTTTATCGGTGTGCGGACGGTTTTTTACCGCATTGCCACTATCGCATCCAAGGGCCTCATGGTTATCGGGGCTGGCCTTCTTCAGGAATACGGTCATTCCATAGTTTCGGCATGGTCGATTACTTTTCTGGCTGCCGCTAGTTTCTTTTTGGCTTTATGTATTTACCATTTTTTGATTCTCCCTCGTCCTGTGGCCGATGTCAGCGCTCCCTTCGACAAACAAAAAAGTTTTCTGAAAGAATATTTCCGTATCATTACCCTGTTTTTCCGGCGCAAGGACATTCTGATTATCCTGAGTTTCCTTTTATTTTTCCGTTTTGCCGAAGCGCAGCTGGTGAAAATGGTTGCTCCCTTTCTGCTGGATGCACCGGAAAGGGGCGGTCTGGGTTTGACAACCGCCGACGTGGGGTTAATTTACGGCACGGTCGGCGTGGTGGCGCTGATGCTAGGGGGGCTTCTGGGCGGTTACGCCATTTATAAAAACGGATTGAAGTTCTGGCTCTGGCCGATGGTGTTGGCAATGCATGTGCCGGATTTGATTTTTGTTTATCTTTCACACGCCTTGCCGCAAAATATTTGGCTCATTGGTTCTTCTGTGGCGCTGGAACAGTTCGGTTACGGCTTCGGCTTTACCGCCTATACCATGTATGTAATAATGGTGGCGCAAAGCGAATACAAAACTGTGTTTTACGCCATCAGCACGGGAATTATGACGCTGGGCATGATGCTGCCGGCGATGTCCAGCGGCTGGACTCAGGAAATGCTCGGTTATAAAAACTTCTTCATCTGGATTATGATTACGACGATTCCGGGATTCATTGTCACGGCGCTAGTGAAGATAGACCCGTGGTACGGCAAAAAAGGTGAAGGCTAAAAATTATGGTTTAAGGATTTAAATATATATCAAAAAAATAACGGCTGACGGCAAATTATGCAATATACACTGATTAATACCGCTTTTATTTTAGGCGCGGGGTTCGGAACAAGGCTCAGGCCGTTAACGAATGGCCTGCCCAAACCGCTTTTGGAAATCGGCGGCAGGCCTATTATCACCTACGCGATGGAGCATTTGCGTGCCGCCGGAATAAAGCAATTCATCGTCAACACGCACCACTGCGCCGAAAAATATGCTGAAGTATTCCCCCAAAATAATTACAAAGGCATTCCGATAATTTTCCGCCACGAGCCGGTACTCCTGGACACCGCCGGCGGCATCAAAAACATCGAGGATTTAATCACCGCGGAAGAGCGCATCATCGTTCACAACGGCGACATCATTACCAGCTTACCGATTGAACAGCTTATCAAAAGACATTTTTATTTGCAAACACAGGTCACCCTAGCCCTGCGCTCACAGGGGCCACTGCTCAATGTGGGCATAGACAAAGACGGCTTTGTCTGCGACATGCGTCACCTTCTGAATAATCAGGGCGTAAAAAACTGCCTTTTTGCCGGCATTTATATTGTGGAAAAATCTTTCCTGAAGAAGCTAAAGCCGGGTAAAAGTGAATCGATTGTATTGCCGCTGGTGGAAATGATTGAAGAAAATCCGCGTTCCGTTGGCGGGGTAATTATTGATGATGGGCACTGGTACGATTTGGGAACAGTTGAGGAATACGAGAAATTACGTAAAACAGGCATTGTTTAAAAATCATTTGACGTTGTCATTCCCGTGTACACTTAGACAAACAGGGTAATGACTTATAAAAAACTTATGCACAAAGAAATACAACAATTCTTAGCTGGACATCTGGGCAAAAGGGATTTAAAGCTTGAGCCAATTAAAAAAGGCGGCTCCGACCGCGCTTTTTTCCGCGTAATCCTGCCGAAAAACAACCGCTGTATTTTTATGTATTATGGCACGGAAGTTGAGGAAAATTCTTTCTGGTCAGGCATCAATGATTTTTTAACCCTTATCGGCATTTCCGTGCCGCG
This sequence comes from Syntrophaceae bacterium UBA5764, assembly GCA_002418825.1. Taxonomy (GTDB): domain Bacteria; phylum Desulfobacterota; class Syntrophia; order Syntrophales; family Smithellaceae; genus UBA4810. The sequence continues at coordinate 29,000 of DIEW01000030.1, forward strand.
CATTATCGCGCAGGACACAGCACGTCGTTTTATTCTCATGGAAGATTTGGGAGATGTAGATTTATACTCGCAGGCTTCCGCGCCATGGAAGATACGCCGCGAATATTATTTTCAGGCGCTTACCCAAATTTACCGCCTGCATTCTTTTGCTGTGAAATCGCTTCCCGCAGATGTGCAATTATCGGAAAGTTACGGCCCCCGTCTTTACAAGTGGGAGCATGATTATTTTTTGGAAAATCTTGTCTCCGAAGTCTGTAAAATAAAATTATCTGCCGCCGAAGCAACGAAGCTGAATAAAGAACTGGCCGCTCTTTCGGAACGCTTGCAAAAAATAGAACCGTCCCTGATTCACCGAGATTTCCAATCACAGAACATCATGATTAAAAACGGTAAGCCGGTAATGATTGATTTTCAGGGCATGCGCCGTGGCATTCTTTTTTATGATCTGGGCTCTTTGGTCTGCGATCCATACGTTACCTTCGAAGAAGAAGAAAAAAACGAGTTGCTTGATTTTTACCATGAGCTCATGAAACCTTTATACAGCCGCGACGAGTTTGTCCGAAACTTCTGGATGGGATCCGTGCAACGGCTGATGCAGGCGCTCGGCGCCTACGGTTTTTTGGGATTAAAAAAGGGCAAGAGAAAATTTCTGGGGCACATCGACAATGGCATAAAAAATCTTGTCCTGGCCACATCTTGCATGGAAACTTTACCTGTTTTGAACGAATTGGCGCAACGATGCGAGAACATCTTGACTAATCAATAGATATAAGTTCCTTGGCGGTTTTAGCCGCTTTATGCAGGCTTTAAAAAGTTTACACTTTTAGTCTTCGGCCTTAAACCTTAAAATCCATTGCGCGAACATCTTCAATATGTTAGATAACCCGCCGATTATTTAACCGTTTTGGGAGCACTAAATAATGAAGTACGAACCGCAAAAGATTGAAGAAAAGTGGCAGACAAAGTGGGAAAACGAAAAAACTTTTAAAGTCACGGAAGACAAAGACAAACAAAAATATTATCTGCTGGAGATGTTCCCCTACCCTTCCGGCAAAATCCATATCGGCCATGTCCGCAATTACACTATTGGCGATGTCGTCGCCCGCTACAAGCGCATGAGAGGATTCAATGTTCTGCATCCGATGGGCTGGGACGCTTTCGGCCTGCCCGCGGAAAACGCCGCCATCGAGCACAAAATTCATCCCCTGAAATGGACAAACGAAAACATCGCCCACATGAAAAAGCAGCTTAAACGCATGGGTCTCAGCTATGATTGGGACAGAGAAGTTTCCACCTGCGAGCCGAAATATTACCGCTGGGAACAACTTTTCTTTATCTGGATGTACGAAAAAGGCCTCGCTTACAAAAAACGCTCCACAGTAAATTATTGCGGTAAGTGCGAAACAGTGCTCGCCAACGAGCAGGTGGAAGCGGGTCTTTGCTGGCGCTGCTCCACGGAAGTAACAGAAAAAACATTAGACCAATGGTTTTTTAAAATCACCGCTTACGTTGAGGAACTGCTTGAATATTGCGATAAATTGCCCGGCTGGCCGGAAAAAGTGCTTACCATGCAGAAAAACTGGATCGGCAAAAGCTACGGCTGCGAAGTTGATTTTCCGATGGCTGAGGGAAAAGGCTCAATCAAAGTATTTACCACTCGTCAGGACACGCTCTTCGGCGCCACATTCATGCTCGTGGCCGCGGAGCATCCGCTGGTAATGGAATTGGCTAAAGGTAAACCGTGCGAAAAAGAAGTTGTTCGGTTCGTGGAAAAAGTAAAAAAACAGGACAAGCTGATGCGCACGTCCGAATATTACGAAAAGGAAGGGCTCTTTCTCGAATCCTATTGTAAAAATCCGCTCACCGGAAAAGAGATGCCTATTTACGCCGCAAACTTTGTTCTGGCTGATTACGGCACCGGTTGCGTTATGGCCGTTCCCACGCATGATCAGCGCGACTTTGAATTCGCCAAAAAATTCAATCTGCCGCTGATTGTTGTCATCCAGCCGAAAGACAAAGCTCTCGATCCGGCCATGATGACCGAAGCCTACGTGGACGAAGGCGTTTTAGTAAATTCCGGACAGTTCAACGGCATGGAAAACACAAAGGTGCTCGAAGTCATCGCCGACTTTCTGGAAAAAGAAGGAAAAGGAAAACGCACCATTCAATACCGTCTGCGTGACTGGGGAATTTCGCGCCAGCGTTACTGGGGCGCGCCGATTCCCATGATCAACTGCGATAAATGTGGCATTGTGCCCGTGCCGGAAAAAGATTTGCCGGTAATTCTGCCGGAAAACGTGAAATTAAGTTCCGGGGGCGGCTCGCCGCTGGCGGCGCTCACTGAATTTGTGGAGACAAAATGCCCCCAATGCGGCGGTAAGGCCAAAAGAGAAACGGACACCATGGATACCTTTGTGGAATCTTCCTGGTATTTCGACCGCTTCTGCTGCCCGGATTTTGACAGCAAACCGGGGCTGGAGCGCAAAAAACTCGACTACTGGATGCCGGTGGACCAATACATCGGCGGCGTGGAACACGCCATTTTGCATCTGCTTTACGCGCGTTTCTACACGAAGATGCTGCGCGACTTCGGCGTAATCGGCGCGGACGAACCTTTCACCAACCTGCTCACGCAGGGCATGGTCTGCAAGGA
>DIEW01000030.1:31715-57009 GCA_002418825.1 Syntrophaceae bacterium UBA5764
TCGGCAAAACCGAAAAAATGTCCAAATCACTCAAAAACGTCATTGACCCGGATTATCTTATAAAAACATACGGCGCGGACACGGCGCGGATTTTCTGTCTTTTTGCCGCGCCGCCGGAAAAAGATTTGGAATGGAGCGATCAGGGCGTGGAAGGCTCCTTCCGTTTTCTAAACCGGCTATGGCGGATATTCACGGAATATCTGGAAGACGTCAAAAGCCTCAAGTCACCCGATGCCGGTTTGGCGCTGGAAGGCGAATGGAAAAACCTGCGGCGGAAAACTCATCAAACTATCCGCAAAGTAACCATTGACATCGAAGACCGTTTCCATTTCAATACAGCCATCAGCGCCGTAATGGAACTGGTCAACGCCATTTATCTTGTGCCCCGTCCGGGAAAAAGCGACACCAAAGCTCTGTCTGTAATCCGCGAAGCGCTGGAGACCACAGTAGTGCTTTTGGCGCCCATTGTGCCACACATCACGGAAGAACTCTGGCAAATGCTCGGCCATCAAACGGCGGTATGCGACGCCAGCTGGCCTAAATATGACAAAGATATCGCCAGCGAAGAAGAGATGACCGTGGTCATACAAATCAACGGAAAACTGCGCAGCCGGATAACCGTGCCAGCGGGTGAAGACGCGGAAAAAATAAAGGCGGCAGTACTGGCCGAAGAAAAAATAAAAGCGCTGATTAAAGGCACAACCTTGAAAAAAGTTATTTATGTCCCTAATAAACTGGTCAATATCGTTGTTACGGAATAAGAAGGTGCTATTATGAAAAATCAAAATTCGCGGAGATTTTTTTGTTTCGCTGTTATTGGCCTTGCTTTCATGCTGCCGCTGGGATGCGGTTATTCGTTTGCCCCCAAGGGAGAATATGTCGACAACCGCATCCAAAAAGTTTACGTGGAATCATTCGGCAACAAAACATCACGGGCCGAGATTGAAAACTTCGCCCGCACGGCTTTTATCAACCAATTTATTCAGCACAGCCGTTTCAAAGTTGTGGGAAGCAAGGAAGAGGCAGACGCAATCATCAAAGGGACTGTCCTTAATTACAACGCCACCCTCCTTTCTTACAGCGACATCAGGCTTGGTGCCGAAGAGAGAATAACCGCTAAAATGGAAATCACTTTTTTGGAAAAGGAAAGCAATGAGGTCATCTGGAGTTCAAAAAGCGTCATCGGGAACGTGGACTATAAACTGGAAGATAACATAAACTTGATTCCAGCAGCCAGGAAAGCCGCCCTCATTAAACTGGCTAACGACATGGCGGAAAAAGCCGTAAACCGTATGATGGCAGGATTTTAGCGAAAAAAACATGACACCCTCAGCCAGAAAATTCGGTCGTTTCTTTCTTTTACCCATAAAGGACGAAAAAGACGCGGTAAATTTATGGCCGTTGCGCAATGAAAAGGTAACTGAAATCAGCCGCCTGCTTCCTTTTGTCAAAAAAGCATCAACACGTTTTTTACTGATTATTGATTCCCTTAAAGAAATTTCCTGCGACCGCGCCGAGCTCAAAAGTATCCTCACTTTTGCCGCAAATAAAAATGCGGGGGTCGTCTACGCCGATTTTCATGAAAGGAAAGGAACAAAATTAATCAGGCATCCGCTGATCGATTATCAGATGGGTTCAATCCGCGACAATTTTGATTTCGGCCATCTTTTTATTTTTTCCATACCGGCAATTATAAATGTCGCCAAAAAATATGGTGCGCCTCCCGCCGACACGAACACCGCTCTTTATGACATGCGCTTGAAAATTTCCCGCGACTACCCGATTATTCACGTTGCCCGACCTCTCTATACGGTTGCGGATAAAAAACCGCCGTCTTCCAAGTCGCACATGGAAAACCATTTCGCTTATACCGTCGGCAAAAATCTTTTGTTACAAAAAAAGCTGGAAAAACTTGCCACCAACCATCTGCGATACATCGGGGCTTATTTAAAACAACCGGTAAGAACAGCTCCCGCCGCAAACAACAATTTTGCCGCCGAAGCAAGCGTGATTATTCCCGTGCGTAACCGTAAAGGAACCATAGTCAGCGCGCTGCGCAGCGCGCTGACGCAAAAAACATCCTTTTTTTTTAACATTATTGTCGTGGACAATCATTCCACCGACGGGACATCGGAAGTTATAAAAAAAATCGCAACAAAGCACCAAAATATAAAACACATCATACCCCGCAGGCGTGATTTAGGCATCGGCGGTTGCTGGAATGAGGCCGTCAAATCGCGCCTCTGCGGCCGCTTTGCCGTGCAACTTGACTCCGATGATCTCTACAGCTCCCCAAAAACTCTGCAAAAAATTGTGGATGTGCTGCGGCGGAGAAAATACGCAATGGTTGTTGGTTCTTACACTGTTGTGAATAAACAGCTCAAAAAAATCCCGCCGGGTCTTGTTGATCATAGAGAATGGACAAAGAAAAATGGCCACAATAACCTTCTGCGCGTAAACGGCCTGGGCGCACCGCGCGCCTTTAACACCGCCGTTATTCGTAAAATCGGGTTCCCTAATGTAAGTTATGGCGAAGACTACGCCGCCTCCCTCAGAATAACACGGGAATATCGTATCGGAAGAATTTGCGAAAGCATTTACCTCTGCCGCCGCTGGCGGGGAAACACCGACGCTGCGCTTTCCGTCGAAAAACGAAACAGCAACGATTTTTATAAAGATATGCTGCGCACGCAGGAAATTAAAGCGCGGGTGCATTTAAACAAGAATAAACGTGAATTTGAAAAAAAGGTTTTATTCAGATTCTCGAATAAGCAACCATTGGCATCTCTGTGTTTTAACCTTATTGAGCAACAAAAGCGTATCTGGCCGCTGCTGGCGGGCGCGTATCAGGAACTGAACAACGTCCGCACTCGTTCAATCAACTGCGGCGAATATAATGTTGCGCTGCAATTCAATCCCCGACGCGCGGTCAGCAGCGGCGCCGCCGTCGACGAGCACTCAATCAAAAACAGGCCGTGTTTTTTGTGCGTGGACCACCTCCCTGCACAACAAAAACTGATTCTCTATAGGCACGATTACATGATTCTGTGCAATCCCGCGCCCATTTTCCACAGCCATTTCACCATTGCTCATTGGCAGCACCAACCGCAAACTATTATCGACTCATTAAACGCTTTTTTAGCATTAGCCAAAGACCTGTCGCCGGAGCTTATTGTTTTTTATAACGGGCCCACCTGCGGCGCCTCTGCTCCCGATCACCTGCATTTTCAGGCGGCCCCAAAAAACATGTTTCCTTTTGCAAAAGAGCTTTCCGTCCTGAATCCCGACATGGAAATATCCGGATTAAAATATTATTCGGCACAGAGTACCGGCCGTTCGGTTGTTACTTTGTCGGGAAGAAAAGCGGACGTTTTAACCTTTCAGTTTAAACGTCTTCTGGACAGCGCAAAAAAAGTTCTCGCGATCAAAACCGAACCGATGCTGAATGTTATCTGCATGCATGAAGGCAATTTGTGGCGATTCATCGTATTTTTGCGGCAAAAACACCGCCCGGACGCTTTTTTCCGTAAAGGAAAAAAAAGAATATTTGTGTCTCCAGGGACAATAGACATGGCCGGCACCATCATTACGTCGCGGGAAATAGATTTTCGCCGTCTCCGCGCGGCAGATATAAATGGTATTTACCAAGAAGTCTCTCTACCGGATGAAAAAATGCGGCAAATCATGAAAGCATTATGAAAAAGGAAACACACATAATCATAGACAACAATTACAGCTTTGCGCAGGCACTGGCCGGCACAGACGCGCCGTTGGACATTATTGACCGCCTGTCCATGCTTGACGTCATCTACTATTCTTTCGATGGCAATAAACATCAGGGGCAGATTATCATCAATAACGAATTGGAAAATGACCTGGAAATTATTTTTGCGCTGATGGAAGAACTAAAATTTCCCCTCGGGAAGGCAATTCCTATCGCCGCTTACAGCTGGCGTGATCACAATTCCATGGCGGACAACAACACCTCAAGTTTTAATTACCGCCTGATCGAAGGCACAAATAAACTGTCTCTACACTCGCTGGGGCGCGCCATAGATATCAATCCGCTGCAAAACCCGGTAATTTATGCCGACGGCACTATTGCTCCCGCCGGAGCGAGATATGATCCGGACAAAGAAGGAACTTTTAGGAAAGGGCATCCAATTGTCGAAGAATTTTTAAAACTGGGCTGGCACTGGGGCGGAAACTTCGCTCATCTTAAGGACTATCATCATTTCGAAAAAACTTAAAAACCAGGCCGGAAGCTAAAGAGGCAACGCTACAGAGGTCGGGCGATAATTACGCCAGTATAGTTTTTGTTGGATTTCAGATAAGCGGCAAGCGTCTTTTTAGAGATAACCACAGCGCCTTCTTTACTGGACGCATGCAGCAAGTACAGGTTTTTTCCCTGCCAGAAGGCAAAACCGACATGCGCCACATCGAGCCCTTTTTGCGCCGACGCAAAGGCAACGATATCGCCGTTTTGTATCTTTTTCTGGCAAAAAGCAAATTTGCTTTTATTAATAACCCTGAATATCCGGCGGGAAATTTTTTTTTCCACCGCGAGCAGTTTCTGCCATTGCTTTTTGTTTCGCAGCGCAGGATAAAGCTTGATATTTTTTGTCATAAAATCAATTTTCCTGCGCCGCGACCTGCCGTCCAGCGTTCCGGTAATGTCCGCAAGGATTTTCTTTTTCCCATTATCACAGAGCCAATCGGTGAAATAATGCAGGCGGGAGGAATAACCATCAATGATACCCCCTCGATAGCGGATTAATTTTAACTGGCGCAGGTATTCGCGCGGCGATTTTTTCCCCGAGGTAAACCAGCGCGCCAGCGCCAGCATGCTTTCCACAAAGGTAAAGCAATCGAACTGCCGAAAATTGACAACCAGATTTTCCCTGCCCGACCCTTCCAGCGTCGCCTCTTTATAGGGCACATCAAGAAATGTCAGGGCAATTCCCGCCAGCAAATCGCCAAATATTGTTTCCTCTGCGGTATGTGCTCTGATTTTTTTCATTTGTAGCTGTCCAATAATCATTCACGTCTTGCCATTTTCTTTACACTGGATTCCAACTCGCGCTTCGTTTGACCGCAGTGAAAAAACATATTTTTCATGAAAGCATAGTCTTTGTAAATTATTCTTTGTCCTAAAGCAAACGAAAAATGCTATCCGCAATATTGACAATAGAGCGGAAACATCATAGGGAAATTTAACTCTTTAATAGCGGGAGAAGAAGATGCCTTCAGTGAAGACCGTAGATATCCAACTAAATTATGTCGAACACGGCAGCGGTGACAATATTGTCATGTTTATTCACGGCTATCTGTCTTGCGTACACTGGCTGGATTTGATATGGCCCCGTTTACCCAGAACTATCCATGTTTTTGCCATCGACTGGCGCGGTTGCGGCGATTCCGATAAACCTGCCGCCACGCAAAATTTTGCCAATTATTCCATGGAACAGCACGCGCAGGACATGCTGGCGGCAATTAAAACGTTGGGGATTAAAAAATGTTCACTTGCCACGCATTCCACCGGCGGCGTAATAAGCATCTATATGCTCCTGGAAGAGCCGAAGTTGTTTGACAAAGTGCTGGCGCTGGATCCGGTAGGTCCTACAGGGCTTTCCCTGCCGGAAGAAGCCCTGCATTCTTTTCCGGCATTAAAAGAAAGTAGAAACTTTGCTTTTAAATTTCTATCCTTTGCCGCTTCGTCATTATTTATCAAAGAATCCCTTGTGCCGGGCGTAAAATCCGAATTTAAGCCGGAAACAACGCGGGAACAAAGAGGACTTTTCAATATGCTGGTAAATAAGGCCAGGGAGCTGAGCGATGGCGCGGGCGGCGGTACTTTATATCATCTGAAAAAAGAGCGCGATGAAGGCTCACTGCACAAGGAAACACACCGCATAAAGCAGCCGATGCTCGTTTTATGGGGAGAGGAAGACATCGTGATTCCCCGGCAGGATATCGACACGACGATAAAACTGATACCGAATAGCTCTTTGCAGACATACAAAGGTATCGGTCATTCCATGATGCTGGAAAACCCGGATTTATACGCGCAGATTTTTACGGAATATTTAAAAAAATAAAACCCTCTATGTCATCGCGAGACGACCATAGCCGGCGAAGCGATTCGAAAATCTCATCGTGAAGAACATTCTCTTTATTCTGCCATTAAGGTGAGCCTTCACCCCGAGCAAGGTGAAGGGACTGCAAAGCAATCCCATACACAACAAGATTGCTTCGTCCCGATAAAACGGGGGTTCGCAATGACTTTATGGCGCCGCTCTGTCGGGCACAAAAACGTTTTTGCTATTATTTAAGCGCGTTGACTTTCTTGGTCAAGCGGGAAATTTTGCGGGAAGCATTTTTCTTATGAATGACACCTTTCGACGCGGCCCGGGCAAGCTTCTTAACAGTTGTTTTCAGTGCGTCTTCCGATTCTTTTTTCTTTTTGTTTTGCACTGCGGAATCAACCGCCTTCACCTTGGTTTTGAGCAGGGATTTGACGGCGATATTGCGCGCGCGGTGTTTCTTATTCTGACGATCTCTCTTTTCCGCTGATTTATGTGTGGCCAAAAGCATCCTCCTTAATTGTTCACCTGCCTGAACAGGTGAGGGTATTTAGCCCAAATACCCCGACCTGTCAAGGGCAAATACGCGCCGCCATATTTGATACGCCACCGCGGTAAAGTTGGGTCCCCCTTCGGTGAAACAATTCCCGTACAAAAAGACCCGCGCCATTTTGGCGCGGGCCTTTTTATTAATTAGAATCTTCTTGCTGCTTCTATCATTCTGGTTCTGACGCTACTATGGCCAAAATGTTCCCGGATCCGCCCAATACGCGCAGTAGTGTGCTCCAGCAAAAGCAACAGCGGTGGCATCACTATCACCCGCAGGGTTTAATACTCTGATGTTTGTTCCATTGAATGCTGTCCATCCGCCGCCAGGAGCACCATTTTGGGCAAAATTAGTCCAGTAATTAATCATTCTGTTGGACAAAGCTTTTTGCTCGTCCGTCGCCTGAAGACGCTCCTTAAGATGCCCAAAAATATACTGGATTTCAAAGGAATGACAGGCGCCAAAGCCCCACTCACCCAAATTAAATAAATCGGCTAAAAATTCCAAAATCGAGTAGGTGGGATTGATCGGGGCATCCGAGTCGGTAAACCAGTATGCATAAACAGTTCTGGGTAGCGCGGCAAGTTGAACCCACTGACCTAGACAATTGCAGGTAAAAGTAGCGTCTGTAAAGATCATGCTGTGCGCATTGCGATATTTGTTATCATTCGCTCCATATGTCGCCTCTGCCCAACTGGTATAGTCTGAAGCTACCTTAACTCTGCTATAGACACGCGGATCGGTTGCCAGTAAAGTGATTACACCAAGTTCCAAATCGGTAAGTGTATCAAAATTGTTATAATCCCCCATAAACAGAGCCGTAAAGAGTGAGCCTTCGTTGAGGTTGCTACCGATCATTATCGGCACATTGGCAACATTTCCAGCCGTTATAGCCGTACTAATGGACTGCGGCAAAAACGTACCTGCCGCATATACCGGTGAAATCCAAGCCCAGGCAGGTCCGGAATTCTGCGCATCCATGACTTCTTCAACAGTTAAAGCGCGCAGACAAGCGCGGATTTCCGCCGCATCGTCAGTTCCTCCACATGGACCGGTACTGGGAGTACCGAGCACATTGGCAAAAGGCAGACCCAAACCAAAATAACCTACTGTAGCCAAATCCGTCTGCGTCGGGCTGTAGGAACCGCTCTGGACAATCGCTTTGTGGAACAGGCCGCCAACTATTACCGGGTCTGCTACCAGCAAAGACAAAACACTGTGGCCGCCGGCCGATTCGCCGAAGATCGTCACATTGGTCGGGTCGCCGCCAAAGTTCTCAATAAAGTCCTGTACCCACTGGAGCGCTAAAACCTGATCCTTCAGACCAAAGTTGCCGGTGGGATCTTCCAGCGCCGGGTGTGGCAAAAAGCCAAATGCATTGAGACGGTAATTTATAGTAACGACAACAACACCTTTTTTGACTAAATCGGGCACGTCGTAGCCGGGAAGAGAGCCTTCACCTTGAATCAAGGCGCCACCGTGAATCCAGAACATGACAGGAAGAGCATCGCCGGGCTCAGTTCCTTTAGGAAAGAAGACATTGAGGAACAGGCAATCTTCAGAACCCGATCCGTCATCCTGCACACATTTGTTGCCGAATTCCGTGGCGCGGAATGTTCCGTCCCATCCGCTATTCCACATTTGATTAATTACAGGAACAGCGAAACGTAGTTCATCAACCGGAGGCTCGGCATAGGGTATGCCGCGGCAGGCAATCATATTGCCTTCATCGACACACCTCATATCACCCAAAGGATTGCCAGTTGAAGATACTAGCGAAATAACAACAGTCAACGGACCAACAACACCGCCTCCTCCACCTCCTCCGCCACATCCGGCCAATAATGCGAGAGATATAAAAAAGGCCAGTAATAAATTAAAAAACTTAATCTTTCTTAACATCGCAAATAATCCCTCCCTTTCTATAAGTTTGATTTCGAAACAGAATTTTGTCCGTCTACATAAACGCGGAATTCTGTAAACTTCCACATTTTAAGTAGACAATCTTTTTCAGGATGCGTGCCAAAAAATGAGAAAGATGAGGTGAAATAATGGTTAATAATATCAAGTCTGTTTTGCTTAGTAAAATATGACCAATTAGTCATATTGTGACATGTCACATATGTGTGGCATTACATATGTGTGACATGCCACTCTTTTTTAACATTGAGACAATGGACATTATGGCATTTTTTAACCTGCCGTTGCCAACACCAGCAAAGCAATCCATGAGATGACTAGAAACAATAAAAATATCCTTAATTTGCCGCAGTCGGGTGAAATAATCTCATGCCCAAAATAATTACTTAAGTACTTCGCGCCTCTCAAAACACCTTATTCATTCCAGACCGCACACTTTTAGCTCACGCAGTTTGGCTGATTTTTGGCTATTATGCGATAAAGAGTCCTGCGGTTAATGCCCAGAAGCCTGGCGGCTTTGGCCTTGTTACCGCCTGTTTTTTGCAAGGCTTCCATAATTTTCTGCTCGGAGGTTGCTTCTTTGACAACATGTCGATTCGCATGCTTCACTTTTTCCATCACAGGATTATCACGGATATCCGCCGGCAAATTTTCCACGGTAATCACTTTGCCGCGACACAAAATAAACGCATGCTCAATGACATGCTCCAGTTCCCGCACATTTCCCGGCCAAGGATATCCCATAAATATATTGAGGACTTCACGGGAAATACCTTCGATATCTTTATTAAATTCCTCATTAAATTTATGAATAAAATGATCTACCAGCAGTGGCATATCCTCCCGTCTTTCCCGCAGCGGTGGTAGGGCAACCTCGACAACCATGAGACGGTAGTAAAGGTCTTCTCTAAATTCGCCATTTCGCACCTTTTCTTTGAGATCTTTGTTAGTCGAGGCAATCACGCGTACATCTACCTTGCGCGGTGTGGATTCCCCCACACGCTCGAAAACTTTTTCCTGCAAGACGCGCAGAAGTTTGAGCTGAATCAGCGGCGAAATGTCCCCAATTTCATCAAGTAAAATCGTTCCACCATCCGCCGCCTCAAAACGCCCCTGTTTGTCCTTTACCGCGCCGGTAAACGCGCCGCGGACATGGCCGAATAATTCGCTTTCCAGCAGGCTTTCCGCCAACGCGGAACAGTTCACGGTAACAAAAGGCTTGAAAGACCGTTGGCCGCTGTAATGCAAAGCGCGGGCAACCAGTTCCTTGCCGGTACCAGACTCTCCGGTAATGAGCACTGTTGTTTCCAGACTGGCTAAATCTTCCAGCAGATGGTAAATCTCCTGCATTTTCTCGCCGCGCCCAATGATATTTTGAAATTTATGCCGCTCACGCAATTCTCTTTGCAAATCCCGCAAGAGCGTGATATCGCGGATAACCATGACTGCGCCGGTAAAATTGCCCTGGTAATCCAAAAGCGGCGTGCTGTTGATACTGACCAGTTGCTGATAATGATTCTGATGGCCACATTCGATGCGGTATCCAGAAATAGGAATCTGCTTTCCTAGCGTCTGTCTTAAAACGTCAGCACATGTCCCGCCGCATTGCCCCAAGCATTCGGAAAAAACCTTGCCTCCGATTTTTTCGATATCGATCCCGCAGATATCCTGTGCCGATTTGTTGATTTCAATAACCTTTTGTTCGCGGTCTACCGTGATAATAGCGTCTTTGACGCTGCCGAAAATGGCTTCTAGGCGCCTGCGGTGACTGGCAAACCTTCTTTCCGTCTCCACACGGTCAGTAACGTCCCTTTGCACCGCGCGGAAACCGATTATTTCGTCCTTGCCGCTTCTGATTGGCGAGACGGAATCTTCCACAATTCTCTTCGTTCCGTCTTTTCTAACGATATCATGAATAAACCTGTTAGGCTGACCGGTTTTGTAAACCTTATTGTACGCTTCGCGAACGACTTTTACCCCTTCCTGATTCGTATAGAATTTATAGTTAGTCCCGATAATTTCCTCGCGAGCATACCCCCACAGTCGGCAGCCGGCGTTATTGATATAGGTAAGATTGCCCTTAATGTCTACTTCGCCCACCCCGTCATCAATTTCGTTAAGCATGGCTTCATAATTCTTTAAAGAATCATTCAAGGGTCTTTCTTCTCTACCCATAAGAATCCTCACCCCAAAATGCCCGCAAAAATGACTGATTATTTCTTGCTTGTTCTTTTCTTGATTACGAATACTCGCAATACTAGCTTAAAAAAACCGGTGATGGTTGTCAACCGCAAAATCTATAACCGCACTCTGGCGGTTACGGTCGGACACAAAATAGCCTTAAACATGTCTGCTAAGGCGCTGCCTACTTGCCGTGATGAAATCTTTGTTTACTTTCCTATCTCTTAGTTCGGCAAGCTTGCCCCTGTTCCAGCCGGAAATTTTGCTGAAATATTTCGTCAACCGCGCGATTCCTTCAACTTCGGAAGAACCGCAATAAGCGCACTGCTGACTCAATCCGGCAGCGATCCTGCCGCAAGACAAACATGAAGTAAACTCGGGGGAAAAATCTATCTGACGGCTGACAGAATCATCAAAAACTTCTTTAATAAGTTTTGATAACTTTTCCTTATCGGTTTCTAATCCGCCTAATTGCAGGTGCGTAATGACATCTCCTTCCAGATGTTCATGGAAAAGCCCTTCTGAAATCACTTTCTGCAGAGGCGTCACAGCTGCGGAAACATTCAGATGCGTGGAGTTGGTGTAATAAACCGCTCCTTCGGCAATGTCGCCCTGAACAAAATGGCCTGCTTCGGGGGAAAAATATTTTAAATCAAGCCGCGCAAAACGATACGCTGTTGTTTCCGCAGGCGATTGTTCCAGCACTAACTTTATCCCCAACTTTTTGCTCAGCGCTTTTATCTCCCGATGAAGATAGCTCACGGCTCTGAATCCAAAATCAAGCGCTTGCGGCGATTCATGCATTTGGCGACCCGTATGTATCCGCACCATTTCATTGAGGCCAACCAGACCGATAATATAGTAAGATCGGTTCATCCGCAAAAAGGGAAAGCCGTCGCGATTCATGGCCAGAACGGCCAGCGGACCTTTTTCGGCGTACGAAAGAAGTTTTTCCAAAAAATCTTTTTTCTGAACATGCGCCTCGGACGCTTTTGCCGCAAATTCCGCAAGCAGGGCAAACAATTTTTCCTCATTACCCTGTGCCCGGTAACCGAGCCGCGGCAAATTCAGCGTGACACTTTGAATGGCGGCGGTGCGCATAAGCCACGGCTTCTTCATCTCTTCCAGGTAATCCGCATCGCCTTCGTAACCGACCCGGTTGCAGGCAAACGAAAGCGAATTTCCCCTGCGGTCGAAGATAAAGCAGGTGTTCCCCTTACCGCCTGCCACTTCGCAGGCAAGTTCCAGAAAATCGTTTGCTCTTTCGGCCGACCAGAAATCTTCACTAACGTGCAGAAGGGGCCGGGGAAGAATAAAGGGCCTGGAGTTTGCGTCCCCCTCCCTGAAAACTGCCATCAGTGCCCAGGCGAGTCGCCGCGCATCGAATGAGTAGTGGCCGTATTTTTTCCCCGTCAGCTTGCCTGCAGGACCGATCGCAGCGACATTAGCCCAGTGCGGCGGTATTTCATAATAAATATGAATATCTGTGTAAAGTGCTTGGCCACCGCGCGTGGCGGCAAGTTGAGAAAACTCGTAAATAATCATCTGCGCAAACTGACGCACTTCTTGATCGCTCATACCGGAAAGATAGGGAGCGAAAGAAATATTAAGCGCGTCCCAACCGATAGTGCCGGTAAAGTGTCCCTGCAGTATGGCACTGAAGCGCACCATGTGCAGCAAAAGCACTTCGGCGTGTCTCGCCGGATGGGCGGAATTGATTGCCTGTGGCAGATTAAGACCGTAGATTTTCAGATACTCCAAGGATTGACAACAGCTGTAAGGGCGATCGACATAACCCAGGCCATGTATGTGGATATCGCCCGCTACATGTGCTTGGCCGGTATTCTCGGAAAAAACATCAAAAAGAGAAAACTCCTTTTTTATGCCCTCAGCAAAGATTAAATTTGTACCTTCCGGAGAGTGCGGTGTGTTGGCGCTTTCTTTATTCTGATGTAAAATCAACTGACGCACATCATAGAGGGGAAATCCCAGCCGTCCGTGCAGACGACGCTCTTTCTCCAGACCCCTTTCAATAAGCCGGGCATTGACCAGTTCGCGGATAAGTGCCGTAGTCAAAAGGCCGATACCCGAAGAAACGATTTGTTTTTCCACTTCCTCCGATATCTCCACCGCTAGTTGGCAATCGATGTCCGCTTCCCGCACCAGCGCATCCACTATCCGCTGGCGGTTCCAGGGGGTTATTTCCTCTGCGGAAGTACGAACAAAAAGAGTTATATCTGTGGTTTCGGAAATTTCCTGCATATTAAACGTTTGTCGGTATCGTCGTGTCACTAGTGACCAAGACTTTATCCGCGGCCGCGGATAATTCTTCGTCATAGTCGTGATTTAAGGAAAACACTCGGAAATGCGTCACCCGCGCGGGAATGAAACGGTAGATTTCCAGAAGTGGTTCCGGTGATGTCGTTTCCGTGACAGGATTAAAAATGTTGATTCTTTTCCCCCTTTCGGCCATCGGATTGAGCGGCCGCGGGTCCTGTGTTGCCAAATCAATTTTAAAGGGGATTCTTTTCAGATTTTTCGGCAGGCATTCCCTGATCCTTTCCTCATAATCTGATGCCCTGGCAAAACCAATGCCACGGTGCATCTGGTCAAGAGATATTTCCGTCACAAAAGACATCTTCCATTTCACCTCGCGGTCGTGTAATTTTTTCCATTCGGAGGCTAATCTTCTCTTTTCTTCGTCTTTGGATGCAAGCCATCCCCGTACGTAATTGA
Source organism: Syntrophaceae bacterium UBA5764 (assembly GCA_002418825.1). Classification (GTDB taxonomy): domain Bacteria; phylum Desulfobacterota; class Syntrophia; order Syntrophales; family Smithellaceae; genus UBA4810. The sequence continues at coordinate 45,183 of DIEW01000030.1, forward strand.
ACAAGCTCCATTCATCGCATAGCAGATAATCATCCAGCCTCTTAAGCGGATTCCCGGGGAAAATAACTTTCATCGTATCATGAAATATTTCCTGCAAGTGCAAATCCAACGCGCGCGTCGTGCGGTGAAAATAAACATTGGAGTATAAATTCAGCCGTGCGTTTAGAAATCTGCCCAAAGCGGAAATTCCCGACTGATGCAACGTGAGACCCTCTTTGGTAAAAAAGGTATAATAGCGCAAGCGGGGAATGTCCACCATATCCAGAGAAAAACCCGTCATGTAGGCGTCGCGCTGCACATAATCAAGATTGTCCACAGTATAAATGCCGGAAAACAACTGCCGCAACATCTGCAGCCAGCGCGGAAATGTTCTTTTTTCTTTATCTTCCGGCATTTTAATTAGATAGGCAACGAAACGGGCGTCCATCTTTTCTCCGCGTCCAAAAGCTCCGGAAGGAGAGCGGCGGATACGTGAAATTTGCATGCCCAGTTTCTGGATAATAATATTCTGTCCAACCACTTCGTGGGTTATGCCCCAGCGGCTTAAAAAATTGTCATCGAAGAAATGACCGTAAGGGCCATGGCCTACGTCATGCAAAAGACCAGCAAGCCGTAAAAGTTCCTCCACATAATTTTGCGAAGGAACATTTTTGCACACACAGCGCAAACTCGGATAAATGCATTTGGCGAATTCCCCCGCTAAATGCATTGTTCCGATGGAATGTTGAAAACGCGTATGTTCCGCCGCCGGATAAACCCAGCGCGCGCTCTGCAACTGATAAATTCTGCGCAGTCTCTGCAACCACGGTGAATCAATCAGGTCTTTTTCCGTTACTTCTGCAGATCCAGCCCCTTCCGGCACGGTAAAAAGCGCGTATTGATGAATGGGGTCAGCAATCAATGTCATGCCCTTATAAATATTCTGAGTTTTTGATTTGGTTTTCGCCATAAAAAGCTATTCTCTAGAGCATTAAATTTTATTTGGGTGGCATACGCAAAGCACCATCCAGTCTGATACAACATCCGTTGAGCATGGTATTTTCAATGATGTGCTTCGCCAGCATGGCGTATTCGGAAGGTTTTCCCAAACGATGAGGAAAAGGAACCGTGGCCGCCAAAACTTCCTTTACCGACGCGGGCAGGCTTGCCATCATCGGCGTGGCAAACAGCCCTGGAGCAATCGTGACTACTCTGACACCATATTCGGCGCATTCTCGCGCCAGAGGCAAGGTCATCCCCACGACACCGGCCTTGGAAGCGCTGTATGCGACCTGTCCGATCTGACCTTCAAAAGCGGCCACGGACGCCGTATTGATAATCACTCCCTTTTCGCCTTCTGCATCAGGTGTATTGCTGTTCATATGCTCAACCGCCAGTCTGGTAATATTCAGCGTTCCCACGAGATTAATCTGCAACACTTTATTAAAAGCATCCAGAGACAGAGGGCCTTTTTTGCTCAAAACCTTCGCCGGATTGGCTACACCCGCACAGCTTATGGCAACATTAATTTTGCCGAATGCATCCACTGTTTTTTTTATCACCTGCTGCACATCTGTCTCATCGGTCACATCCGCTTTGGCAAAAATCGCATTCCCTGCGCCACAGGAGGCGGCGAGTTTCTCACCCCTCTCCACGTCAATATCCACAACAGTGATTTTTGCGCCGCATTTCGCCAGTTCAACGACTGTTGCTTCTCCCAAGCCTGACGCTCCGCCCGTAACCACGGCGACTACATTTTTAATATCCATGACTCCTCCCTGTTATTTATTAAAATACATTTTGTTCAGACATAAATTCATCCCGTTTTTTTCAAAAACTTTCCATAAGGCTTAATCATTTCCACTCTAATACGTTTTACAAACTCACGACGGACGCGTGGAATTTTGGTAAGCATGATTATGGCGTTATTAACCAACCGCCATTTGTAATTTTTTTGCGGAAAATCATAAAAGCCATGCTTCTGGTAATATCTATGATCGGACTGAAAAACAGGGCGCAACCTACCGTAAACGGCATCACGGAATAATTTCGTTCCCCCAATCTGATAAAAAGTGGGTGGCTTCACGTATTCCTTCTCCGCGCAAAGCGCGGCGCGGGAAGCGACGCTTTGCAGAGCAACGTTTATCTCTTCCGATGTCCCCATATCATCGCTGACAAAACCGACCAGATTTGAATGCTGCATATCCACATAAGCCGTCAAAATTTCCCGTAGATTACTTATCTGATTGAAAGGACCGCTGATAACAAACCCTATCTGCTTGTCTTTCAGTGCCGGTGTGTGTCCGTTGAAAAAACTACGGTCAAAAAAACATTTCCACAATGAAGAAAGGAATCTGTCGAAAACGGAACCGGCAAAAAACAATATATCGGCGGCCTTCACCTGATTGTTGAAGAAATCGATAAAGCCGTCTTTCCCCTCGTAAACGCAGACATTATCCATGCCGCATTGCATACAGCCGAGGCAACCGCCCTTTATAGCTATGTCCTTGAGTTGAACTAAATCAGCAACAGGAGAAAAAACACTGCGTAAATTTTCCACCATTTTTTCCAAATTGGAACTTTTACTCGTATCATCCGTGACAATTAATACTTTTTTACCGTTTACTTTGACGGTGGTCAGCGGCGCAGGCTCATAAGTATTTTTGTAAAAAACGATCGGCTTATGATTTCTTACGCAGAGTGCGTTATTTTCAATTGCTTTAATAAATAATTCCCCGAAAACGGCAAGCCTCTGCCTCTCACAAAATTTATGCAAATCATTCATTTCTGCCGAATACGAACCAAAATACTTCATTTCCAAATCATCACAGACTCCGCTTATGTAATTATGAGCCGTATGATCAAAAAATTTAATAGATGTGGTCAGGGACGCAGCCGGTTTACCCTGAAAAGCCGCAGTCTGATTTCTTTCAAAAATCAACTCGATAAATCTTTTATATTGCGAGCAGACAAGAAAAAAATACAAAGGAAACGCCCAGAGCACAGCATCAGCAGAACTGATTTCTTGAATAATTTTATTGAATTCTCCGTTGTCTTTTTCCAGCTTGTTTATTTTCAGGGCGATGTCGAAGAACTCAAATTCGATTTCCGGAAACTTCAGCTGAAGAAAATGAACATACTGCATGGTCACGCTGACTTGGCCCTTGGGCGAACCGTTGAGAACCGCTATCTTCATGATAAAATCCTTTAACGGCTAGATTTTAAACCATGTGATTTGCTATCATAAGAAAAATAAACTGACAAGGTAATATCTATATTACGATAAAAACGCATAGGCCACAAAACGGCCATCGTGACTCATGCTGATATCTATTCCTGACCGGGCCACGCCAGCCGCGATACGCGGAGGCTGAAGTTCTCCGTTGACTTTTTTTCTCTTTATTTCGATATCCGCTGGATTTACCGAAAGAAATTCGCCCAGCTTCTGCGCGACAATGCTACGTACATACGAAGAAGCTTCGTGCCCATTTCCGTCTTTCGGCTCAGGCATAGGTGCTACGCCACAAATTATATTTCCCCGCATGGCAAATTCATCCGTTCCGATGCAGTGAATATAATCGTCATTAAAAAAGAGACGCAAATAAACTTTCTGCGACGCAGAAACCGCAATTTCGCCGTCAGTATAGCGCTTATCCGGCGGAGCCAAACACACCTCCCATCGTCCGGGCAAAAATGAAACATCAGTACAATGCTTTTTTCTTATTTTGTAAGCCGTTTCCTTACACGCCCAGAAAGACCAAAGCGTTTGAACAGGGTTTTTTGAGCTTTGCACAAATTCAATTTCAGCAGCCGTGAGGATTTTCTTTCGAAAGCGCGAATCCAGGCTTGACTTCATGTTGTCCGGATTTTTCAAATCCACGATATCGTTTCCGACGTAAGGCAAAATATCTTTCCTCCATTTGCGCAAGATGATTTATTATCTGCGCGGCATACTCGCGCTGAACTCTGAGAGCGCTTCCCTGTGCCGGTATCGGAGTAAATACTTCCATCATCGCGGTAAATTTATCGCCCCATACCGGGATGAATCCGTAGCTTTTCTGCTTGTCACCCCGCATGTACAGGCACATTACCTTGTGATTTTTTACGTCCTTGACAAAACGTCCCACACCATAAGAATAATTTTCTTTACTTATTCTTCCAGTGCGGGAACGTCCGCCTTCGGGAAATATCATGATATTGTGGCCGCTCTCCAGCAAATAAATGCATTTATCCAGGGTTCTTTTTACCTTTTCGCGTGAACCGCCGCGATCAATCGGTATGCACTTGGCCAGATAACAAAACACCGCCAGAAAAATATTTCTTTGAAAATTTCTTCTCTCGGGAAGATTCCAAGGTAGTTTTTTAAAACTCACGATGTGCGTGAGCAAGCTAAAAATGGCATAGGCCAAGAGAAAAGAATCGATCATCGTCAAATGATTGGCGCAAATAATCCAGGGGCCTTTATGCTGGGAAAATTCCTCAGCACACCGACGACGGATTTCCTTTAAATTTTTCACCCGGTAAAACAAAATTTTGGCAACGAAAAAATAAAAAGGCGCAATAAATATTACCGCCATTCTTCCTAAAATATTTTGTATCCAGACGGCGGCTTTGGATTTTTTATCCATTTCGCTTTCCTTATCCAAGTTTCTGCTTGATGATTCTTACGGCATCGCCGATAGTGCGTATTTTATCCGCCTCATCATCATCCACGCTGATACCGAAAATATCTTCGCACTTAATGATGACATCAACCAAACGGGCGGAGTTAACTTTCAGATCATTGAGAATATGCGTGTCTACTGTCGCCTTTTCCAGAAGCGTCTGATCCTTGGTGTAGGGCCTTAAAATGTTGACCATTTCTTCAAAAATCTTTTTCTCGTCCATAACTATTCTCTCCTTTATAATAAATTATTTTTCTTCCCACTTCTTAAAAATGATACAGCTATTAACATCGCCGAAACCGAAACCGGCCTTGGCAATAATTTTCAAATCGGGAAATTCCATGCATTTCTTCGGAATTTTTTCCGCATAATCAACGATTTCCGGATGTATGTCCTCGCAGTTTATCGACGGATGTAAAAATCCTTTATACAGCTGTAAAATACTGGCCACGCACTCGATGGCGCCAGCAGCACCAAGGCAATGCCCAATCATCGATTTCGTCGCTTGAATGAACGGAAAATTTTCCGGCACACGCCCCAGCGCCGCCGCCCAGCTTTTAACTTCGTGCGGATCAGCATATGTCGCGGTTAAATGACCGTTGATTGCGTCAATCTCTGACGCGTCGATCCCCGCATCGGAAATCGCGGTGCATATACAACGCCGAACTCCTTCGGGATTGGGTGCGGTCATGGTACCACCCATCCTTTGCCCACCGCAATTCACATAACCTCCCATTATTTCCGCGTAAATCCGTGCACCTCTGGCTAGTGCTGTTTCCAACTCTTCCAGAACCAACATCGCACCGCCGGAACCAGGAACAAAACCCGCGGCGCTGGCACTCATTGGCCGCGATCCCACTGTCGGATTATCATTGAACTTGCGACAAATAACTCTCATCGCGTCAAAACCGCCCCATATGTAAGGCGTCGCGCCCTCGGAACCACCAGCTACCATGCGCTTGGCAAGACCCATCCTTATTCTCCACATAGCTTCGATAACCGCTTCGTTGCTGGTACTGCAGGCTGATGAATTCGAGGTTACCTGATTGCCGGCGCCAATCAGTCCGGAAATCCTGGCGCTGGTGCCGCTACCCATCACCTGCTCGACAATACGGCTTCCCAAACGCCGTACCCTACCTTCGTTAACCAGAGGAACAACCATTGTAGCAATGGTATCCATTCCACCGATTCCGGAACCGGCGATGACACCCGTATCCCAGTCCACGGTATCATCATCGTCATCGGGCAAGCTGAAGCCCGCGTCCTTCCAGGCATCCACCGCCGCCACCGACGCGAAACCAATGTTGTCATTTATGGACATAAGCTTTTCGCGGTCAAAATAGCTCCGCCGAATCTCTTCAAAATTTTCCGGCACGCCAGCAATCTGACAACCGAAATTCAATTCCTTCAACCGAGGAATAAACCGGATACCTGAGCGGCCTTCTCTGAGTGCTTGCTCAAAATTTTCCAATCCATGCGCGTTTGGGGCAGCAACACCCATTCCCGTAATAACAACTCGCCTCCTCATAGATTCGCTACCACCCCCATCAGCGTTCCCCAACAAACTATTTCACCATTTTCTCTTTCCATCGTCGTTTCCACTTTTAAAACTCCCTTACGAAAATAATTTTTGTTACCCTTCACGATCACCCTTTCACCCGGGTCCACAATACCCTTGAATTCAACACCATCAACCGATGAAAACAAGCTGAGCGCTTTGTCCATTTCTGACGGCCGCATTTTTTTCTGGCACGCCATGAGATAAATGCCGAAAGCCGTAGCTCCAATCTGCGCCATAGTTTCAATCAGAATAACCCCCGGCGTAATCGGCCGGCCTGGAAAATGACCGAGGTAAAAAAATTCATCCTCCTTAAAACGGTAAGCGCCGGTTATTTTTTCTTCATCTAGGCTGATAATTTCATCAATAAAGCGAAACGGGGCCTGCTGCGGCACAAGCGAAAGAATTTCCTTCTTCAGCTCTTCATTAACCTCCATAAATCCCTCCGTTTACATGAATGACCGTTCCCGTAATGTAAGTGCCCCTTGTCGCCAAAAACGCGACCACATCAGCTATTTCTTCCGGCTGTCCCAATCTCGCCAGGGGAATACTGGACATCATTTTCTCCTTCATCTCTTCGGGAAGTTCCCTGGTCATGGCCGTGTCGATAAAACCGGGAGCGACGGAATTGACCAAAATATTTCTTCCCCATAATTCCTTCGACAGTGATTTCGTAAACACGTCCAAGGCCGCCTTCTCCATGGTGTAGGGAATCTGTCCGGGATTGCCCGTATGTCCGACTACGCTGGAAATATTGATGATCCGTCCTGAATTAGCACGGAGCATGAACTGCCTCAGAATTCTCTTGGTCAGATACCACGCACCGCGCACCAGTTCACGCTGGCGGTCGAATTCCTCTATTTTCATTGAGTTGATATCGCTGTTGATAGAAATGCCCGCGCTGTTAACCAGAACATCCACGCGACCCGCCACTTCTTTAATCTCGCCTACCATCTTGTCTATCTGTGCCGGATCGGTCAAATCAGCTTCGACCAGGAATCCTTCCTTTATCTCGGCCAAAACCGCTTTCGATGGCTCTTCCATAACCGGAATATAATTTATTCCCACACGAAAACCTTCCTTAGCCAAAGCGCGGCTGCAGGCCGCTCCGATACCCGTTCCTCCCCCTGTAACAATTGCTACCGGTTTGTCCATTATTTGCCCTCCTCCACTTTCAACATCATGTGCGCCCAGGAAAGACCGGCGCCCACTATCGCGATCGCAATACGGTCACCCGCTCGAAGCTCTTCCCAGTGGCGACTCAGCACCGTCGGCGCGCTGCAGCAACCCGTGTTGCCAAACTGGTCAACATTGTACCAGTGATTTTCCGGCGCGATACTGCTGCGTTCACTTACCGTTTTCAGCATCATTAAATTGGCCTGGTGGCCGATAAAAACAAATCTTTTCGCTTCCACGGCATAGTCATTTTGCAGAACTTTCACCGATTCCGTGGTCTGGCGAATGGCAAAACCCTGCACCGCGTTTCCGTCCTGATTGAAATACCAGTCGTAACCAATGCCCACCTTTACCCATCCTGACGGTTTCGAGTCAAAGTGGCAGCTCAGAAAAATGGCACGCGATGGAATTTTTGTCGAAACAATCGCCGCGGCGCAACCGTCACCAAAAAGAACGGCAGTGCTGCGGTTATTATAATCAACACATTTCGTCAGCGTTTCCGAATCGACCACCAGGATATAATCAGGAAGAGCTTCCGGCTGCATCTTGGAAAGAAAATTAATCTGCATGCCGAAAGACGAACAGGCCGAATTCATGTCCAGGCAAGGCACTTCAATGCCCAATTCGGCGGCGATAGCCGAAGCCTCCGCCGGCGCCACGTTATCAGGAGAGGAAGAACCGGCAATAATCATGCCGATATCCTCCAATCTTAGTGATGCCCTTTGCAGCGCCATTCCCGCGGCCCTGGCCGCCATTTGAGCGTTTTTGTATATTCTCGCTTCAAAAGCAGCTTGCGGATTCTGATTTCTTGTCTGCACGATATAGTCCAACGGCAAAACGGTGCGACGGTTTTCGATGCCCACTCTTTCCATAATCCACTCGTTCGTGGTGCCGATGTCCAAGTCTTCCAGAAATTTATTGGAGATAACGTTTTCGGGATTAAAGTGCCCCATCGCGTGAAGGTAAAGCATTTCTAAACAATCTCCCGTCCGATAATCATATTCTGCACTTCCCTGACACCTTCATAAATATCGATGATGTGCGCGTCGCGCGCGAGCTTGGAAATTTCATATTCCGTGGTGAAACCGTAGCCACCATGCAAATGGAGCCCTTCGTTGGCGCAGAAGAGAGCCGCTTCCGCAGCCGTGTTTTTAGCCAGCGAAGCATAAATACCCGCATCGGGAGCCTTTTCCTGAATTTTATAAACAGCTTTGAGCAGGGCCATCTCCGCCAGCTCAACTTTTTTCCACATCGCTGTCAACATGTCTCTGGCAACAGGCAGGTCGCAAATCCGTTGATTGAACTGCACGCGTTCCTGCGTGTACTGCAGGGTCAAATCCAGCGCTCTTTTGGCGAGTCCCAGGCCTATCGCGGCAACCATCGGCCGGGCGTAATCCAAAACATCAACAATGTATTTAAAGCCAAACCTTCTGTCACCGATTATCTGCTGGGGCTGAACAATCACATCTTCAAAAGTAATACTGGCCGTATTAGAAAGACGCTGACCAAGCTTATCTTCCGGCTTACCGATGGTTATCTTGCCGCCGGTGGATAAATTTATTTCTCTGGTGGACTGACCGACATCGGGAAGCTCTTTAGACGTAACCGGCTCAACAGGAATCACCACGCAGGCCATGAAATTGCTTGTCGGTTTCCCCACCTTACAAATAACAGTGTACTGCGAAGCGTAAGAAGCGTTGGTAATAAAACATTTCGACCCGTTTAAAAGATAGGTGCCGTCATTCTGCTTGACCATAAAACTGGTCATCATCGAATTGTCTGATCCGGCGTTCGGTTCCGTCAGGCAAAAAGAAGCCAAAAGCGGCTTTTCCACAAAAGGTTTAAGGTACAATTCCTTTTGTTCATCCGTGCCATGCTGGCTGACGACGACATTGGCCAGATCATTACACATGGCAGATGTGGAAATCCCCGTATCGCCGTAGGAAAGTTCTTTGATGATTAACGCGGAAGAAATGATGTCTATTTCGTAACCTTTTACCGACTCCGGAATACACAAATTGATTATGCCCATTTCCCATGCTTTGTTAATTATCTCCCAGGGAAATTTGTGTTTTTTTTCCATTTCCAATATGTGCGGAGTAATGTCGTTTTTAACTAACTTGCGCACTGTTTCCAGGTAATTAAGTTGATTTTCGTTAAGACTAAAGTCCATAAATTTAAACCATTCCTCTCTTTTTGTTAAAAATTCGCAAAAAAACACCCCCGGGTGTTTCTCTTTTCAAAAAATATAAAAATCGGCCGTTTCAGGCGGCGGCTTTCTTGTTTGGGATATTTTTACTTTCCGTGCCCTGAAGCGAATCCTTTCCGCATTTATTCTGCAGGAATTTCTCCATGGTCGCGGGATATAGAATATAAGCCAAAAGATCTTCGTCCGTCCGGGCCAAAGCGCCAATTTGTTTCCTTGCCGCCTCGATTTCCGGTTCCAGATAATCAGCGGGCCGGCCGGTTATCGGTTCCTGGCCACGCTTGTAGTTTTTCAATATTTTTTTTGTCAGTTCCGGGTCAATCGGCATAGGAGTCCGTCCGTACAAACCCAAAACCAAATCTTTAAGTTGATTCGACACACGCACATAACGGCCGAAAAGAACGTTGAGCACGGCCTGCGCCCCAATGATTTGGGATACCGGGGTCACCAAAGGAGGATAACCCATATCCTTTCTTGTCTGCACAACTTCCTTATATATCTCATCGAGTCTGTCCAAGGCGTTCATTTCCTTTAGCTGACCGGTCAAATTGGAAATCATGCCGCCGGGAATCTGATGGGCCAGAACGCTGTTGTCGATGATGGACAGCTTGTGATCCGCGAGCAGGTGCTTATACTTCGGGGCGATGGTCTCCAGGTGCTCGCTCAGCTTCAGCAGGGTGAGGATATCGATTCCGGAATCCCGGTCGGTTCCCTGGAAAGCCGCAACGATCGGTTCGCAGGCGGGCATCGACGTCCGCAGTGCGAAAGGTGCGAGGCAGGTGTCGATAATATCCACACCGGCTTCAACGGCCTTGAGGTAGGCCATGCTGCCCATGCCGCTGGTATAATGTGTGTGCAGATGGAGGGGAACTTTGATTTCTTTTTTCAAAGCACTGAAGAGATCAAACGCATCGTAGGGGGACAGGAGGCCGGCCATGTCTTTAATGCAGATCGTGTCGGCGCCCATGCGCTCGAGCTCTTTGGCTTTGGCGACGTAAAAATCCAGCGTATAGATGTCCCCGCCCAGGCGGCTTTCCGTGAGCGAATAGCAAACGGTGCCCTCCAGGTGTTTGCTGTTGGCCTTGATTCTCTCCACGCAGGTTTCAAAATTGCGCACGTCGTTGAGGGCGTCGAAGACGCGAATGATGTCGATGCCGTTTCCGACGGCACATCGGACGAACTCCCGGACCACTTCATCGGAATAGTGGCGGTATCCCAGAAGATTCTGCCCTCGGAGAAGCATCTGAAGCCGCGTCTTTTTGAATGTCCTTCGGAGCGTCCTCAGGCGATCCCAGGGGTCTTCCCTCAGGAAACGCATGGCGGCATCGAAAGTCGCCCCGCCCCACATCTCGATGGAGTGGATAGCCCACCTCGTCCATTTGTTCCGCCACGGGGAGCATGTCGGCGAGGGCCAGACGGGTGGCCATGATCGACTGGTGGCCGTCGCGAAGAACCGTCTCGGTAATGCCCAGCTTTCCCCTTACCTCAGATCGTCCCTCTGCGGGAGCGGAACGATCCCTCCCTGCGCCTTCTTTCTGGGGCTTCAATGGTCGTTTCTCCACTGTCCCATCTCCTTTTTTTTTTGCCCTTCGCGACCGGCCCTCCTCCTTCCTGTTGCCCTCTGCGGCGACGCTAAACGTCCGCCATGGCGGCCATATGCCGGTAGAGCTTCCAGCGATAGGCGTTTTCGGCCCTGGCCCGCTCCAGAAGCCGGGCCGCCTCTTCGGGGTGGGCCCGCTGGAGGATGCGGTAGCGATTCTCGCCGTAGATGTAGTCCTCCAGGGGCAGGGAGGGTTCCTTGTTGTCGAGGGTGAGGGGGTTCTTCCCCTCTTCTCGCCTCCTCGGGTCGTAGCGCATCGTGATCCAGTGGCCCGAGGCGACGGCCTTTTTCTGCTGTTCCAGGCCGTTTTTCAGTTCGATGCCGTGGGCGATGCAGTGGGCGTAGGCGATGATGATCGACGGGCCGTCGTAGGATTCGGCCTCTCGGAAGGCCTTGACGACCTGGGCGTCGCTGGCGCCCAGGGCCACGCGCGCCACGTAGACGTTGCCGTAGGCCATGGCCATGAGGGCCAGGTCCTTTTTCATGGCCGGCTTGCCACCGGCGGCGAATTTCGCCACCGCTCCCATCGGCGTCGATTTCGACATCTGACCGCCCGTGTTGGAGTAGACTTCCGTGTCCAGGACGAGGACGTTGACGTTTCTGCCCGAGGCCAGGACGTGGTCCAGGCCGCCGTAGCCGATGTC